>NZ_JNXR01000021.1:0-168262 GCF_000725475.1 Streptomyces durhamensis | reverse complement strand
GCCGCAGAGTGACTGCCTCCGCTGCGCTCCGGCCTTGGCTTCGCTGACGCTCCGCCAAATTACCCCGCAAGCGGGGTAATTGAATTCCGCAAGCGGAATTCTGAAAGCGGCCCAATTCGCGCAAGCGCGAATTGGGAGCGCCCGCGCTTGCGCGGGCGCTGAGGCTGCGGTAAGGGGGCGATCGCGATGGGCTTACGGGGCACGTCTTCACCCCGAATGTATTGGTTCGTCAACTCGCCGCAACGCGGTAAGGGCGGTCAGGGAGAGGGGAAGGATCCCTCTCCCTGACCGCCCTTGGGGTGATGACCACTTCGTCAATGTTCGGTTGAGTGATTGGCTGGCAGGAAACTACCCCCGGAGTGCGTCAGTTGCAGAAGTTGAGGATGGGAAGGAGGCCATTGCCGCACTGCATGTCGTCCCCGCCGCCACCGCCGTGGCCGTAGGCTGGGGTGGCTTTTGTGGCGACGTGCGTGGCGGGTGCCGCGGCCGCAGCGGATGTGGCTGTTGCCACCCCCGTCGCACAAGCGATGCCGGCGGCGATGCTCACCGCGAATGCTCGCGGGAGCCGGGGAACGACCTTCTTGGGGTGAGGTGTAGTGTTCATGCTCTCACCATGCACACCCTCGTGATCAGTTGCTCGCCGAGCGCATCCGAGCGGGTGAGTGCTCCGGGGGTCGGACCAGAATTCGTCTTCGTCTGTACCGTCCGCACATCTCTGACCTGTGTAAACAGGGGATGAAAGAGCCTCAAGTCTCCTGTCGTCTTGTCATCACGACAGGATAGCTGGTAACCACCAGGTTAACGCCTGGCGGCGTATCACCCTGAAGGTCGGCAGCTGAGAGGGGTAATGCATCACAGTGATGCACTGTGTAGTGTCTGGGACCAGGCATCAGGCTCCCTGGGGTACGTCCGCCCGCCCGGGGATTCCGCGGCTGACTGCGTGCCACATTCCGCGAAAAGGAGAGTCCTGGAATGGCTGTGCAACTGCGTGCCCATCAGGTCGAGGCCGTGGCTGCCATTGTGCGGGGCTTTGATGTCCCGCCGGGCGGTGTTCCGTGGAACGGCCTGCGTGGGCAGGTGCACGCCGCGTGTGGCACGGGAAAGACGATTATCGCTGCCGCGGCGGCGAAGCGGCTTGTGCCGAGGGGCCGCATTCTCGTGCTGGTGCCGACGCTAGACCTTCTGACCCAGACCATGCAGGCGTGGCGCGCAGCCGGGCACGCAGGGCCGGCGGTTGCGGTGTGCTCGCTTCAGGACGACCCGGAGCTGTGGAACCTGAAGGTGCGCTCCACCACGAACCCGGTGCGGCTGGCTCTGTGGCACGGTTCCGGGCCGGTGACCATCTTCGGGACGTATGCCTCGCTCGGGGTCCTGGCGGAGGCTTTCGAGGGCGCCTACGGGCAGCAGTTGGCCCCAATGGACCTGACGGTAGTGGATGAGGCCCACAGGACTTCGGGCTCGATGGGTAAGGCGTGGGCCGACGTCCACAACCAGGGCGTCATCCCGTCGCACCGACGGCTGTATCTGACGGCGACGCCACGGATCTGGGAGAAGCGGCTGAGCCGCGAGGTCGCGGAGGGGGTGCGTGATCCGCTGCCGCGCGAGATGGCGGCTTCCATGGACGACGAGAAGGTCTTCGGGCCGGTCCTCTACAAGCTCAGCCTGGCGTCGGCCGTCTCGCGCGGGCTGCTGGCGCGGTACCAGATCATCGTCCTGGAGCTCCAGGACCCGGTCGTCACGCCTGAGCGGCTGATGGGCGAGGACCGGCACACCGAGGAAGTCCGCGGACAGCGCCTCGGAGCCCTCCAGGCCGCGCTCGTGCACACCATGGCGCAGTACGGCCTCCAGACCTGCATCACCTTCCACCACCGGACGATAGAGGCACAGGCGTACGCGGAGGGATTGGAGCGCGTCGCGGCGAAGCTGCACGCCAACGAGCCCGAGAAGTACCCGGCGAAGATCTGGGCGGACTGGCTGTGCGGTGAGCACGTCCCCGAGCGCCGGCGAGAGGTCCTGGCCTCCTTCGGGACCACGGCGCGGCGGGCCGTCCTTTCGAACTGTCGCGTCCTGGGCGAGGGTGTCGACATCCGGGCCGTGGACTCCGTGGCCCTGCTGGACCCCAAGGGCGCGCCGCACGACATCGTTCAAGCCATCGGCCGGGCGCTGCGTCAGAAGCCCGGACAAGGCAAACTCGCCTCTTTGATCGTTCCCGTATTTCTGCAGCCGGGAGAAGAGCCGGAGGACATGTTCACCTCGGGATCGTATCGGCCTTTGGTGAAGGTCCTTGAAGGGTTGCGCGCTCACGATGAAGAGGCGATCGAGCTGCTCGCGATCCCGCAGGAGCCGCAGAAAGACGTCGCGCAGCCTTCTGTGAGCATTGGTGTGGCGCCCGGTGAAGGCGAGGAAGAATCCCGTCTCCTGCTTCGTTTCGCGGCCCCCAGGGATCCGGTGATGGTCGCGGACTGGGTGTCCTTCAATGTGATCGATACCGAGCGTCAGGACTGGGCCCGTGGCTGGGCGAAACTGAAGGCGTATGTCGAGCGGGTCGGGGACGCGAGAGTGCCGTACGGACACCGAGAGGGTGCGACACCCCTTGGGCAGTGGG
The DNA here is from genome assembly GCF_000725475.1 of Streptomyces durhamensis. Lineage (NCBI taxonomy): Bacteria > Bacillati > Actinomycetota > Actinomycetes > Kitasatosporales > Streptomycetaceae > Streptomyces > Streptomyces durhamensis. The sequence goes on along the minus strand of NZ_JNXR01000021.1, from coordinate 165,657 downwards.
TGGCGGAGCAGCGGCGTGCCTACGCGGCCGGGGAGATGAGCGGGCAGCGCGCGCAGCGGCTGGAGAAGCTCGGCATGGTGTGGTCGGTAGCGGATGAGCGGTTCCAGGAGAACCTGGAAGCGGTCAAGGCGTACTACGAGCAGCGCTGGACGCTGTGTGCTCCGAGATCCGCAGTGGCCCTGTCCAGGCCGGTAGGACAGTGGTTGAGCAATTTGCGCCGTCCCGGTGCGCTGGACGGTCATCCCGAGTGGAAGGCCGCGCTGGAGGCCGTGGACGAGGACTGGAACCCGTCGTGGCCGGCGGAGTGGCAGCGGCACTACGCCGCGCTGCGTGAGCTGGTGGCCGACGAAGAGGGCCAGGCGGAGGTGCTGCCCGGGTTCACCGTTCACGGCATGGACATCGGCAAGTGGCTGGCCCGGCAACGCAAGCTGGACGTCTGGGAGGCCCTGACGGATGGGCAACGCGAGCGCCTGGAACAGCTCGGCATCACACCGCTGGTCCCGGAGCCGGAGGTGCCCGCGAAACCGTTCACAGCGCCTCTGAGCACCTTTGAGCGGGGCATTGCGGCCCTGGCGCAGTACAAGGCCCGCGAGGGCTCCGTGAAAGTCCCCAGGGCCCACGTAGAGCGGCTGGAGGACGGGACCGAGGTCAAGCTTGGGGTCTTCCTCAGTAATAGCAAGAGCCGGCGTGCCAAACTCAGCCCTGAACGCCTCCAGCAGCTGGCCGCCCTCGGGTTCGACTGGGCCACCTGAACCGGCCGGGCTGTCGGCGTCATGAGAGTTATGGATGATGCGCGCGACGTCCTCACCGAGGACGAGATCAACGACCTGCTCGATGACGACCGCGACGCCGGATGGGACGCGGACGACGAATACGAGTGGGTCCGGTGAACGCTGCCAGGCACCCGGGTGGAAGCCGTCGCTCTCCCTGTCTGGGTGCCTGGGCCTGTCAGGGCCTGGGTAGCGGCAGGCCGGGCAGCTGTGGTGCCGTAGGTGCTGGCCGCCGTCGTAGACGTGCAGGGTGAACGTCTCCGGGCCCGGCTTGCCCGCCTCGTCGTACGCGGACAGCACGCGCTCGACCCGCTCCCACAGTCGCACGGGGCCGTCCTCGTGGACCTCCCGCCGGCTTTCGAGGGGGGTGAGGATGGCGGCGGAGCTGGTGACGACGTCGACCAGGTGCAGCACGTCGCCCATTGTGGTCATCTGCGCGTCCGGGGCCGCGCAGTGGGCGAGGAACCGCAGGTGGAAGGTCTCCTCGGTGGCGGCTGTGATCCGCTGCGGGGAGTGCTGGGGCGCCCGGCCGGTCTCCGGCAGGCCCGCGGCCCAGTGGGCGGGGTTGCCGAACGTCGGCGCCGCGTGGGTGTGGGCGGGCATGAGGGACACGGTGCCGGGCAGCAGCTGGCCTTGGGCGGTGCCGTCCTCGGCGACGGTGAGCAGGAGGCGGGCGTATGCGTAGAGCCAGCCGGAGTGAGCGGGATCTTCCCGCCGGGCCGGGTCTGGGCGAGGTGGGCCGGGGGACGGTGCGGAAGGAGCAGGCGGCTACGATCCGGTCGAACTTCGCCTCCGGCCAGTACCCGTACAGGCTGTCCGCCACCGCCAGGGTGGGCGTGTACCTGCAGGCGTGCAGGGCGCTCGCCGTTTGCTCCAGCCGGTGCGGATCGGCCTCGATACTCGTGACGTCGGCCGAGCCGAGCCGTTCGTACGCGAGGGTGGTGGAGTAGCCGGTGCCGGTGCCGATCTCCAGTGCCGTGTGGCCTTGAGCCATGTCCGCGTCCGCCCACATGTGCACCATCAGCGAGGGCAGGGTGGGCGAGGAGGTCGGCGTCCCGCCGTGCCGCACTGTGGGGGTCTTCCAGTCCGGTTCGTCGCCGTCGTACTGCGTGATCAGCGTCGTGTGGGAGTACGTGGCAGCCAGCCACCGGCCATAGTCGACGCCGGCTGGGCCGACCCGCATCTGCCCTGTCCGCTGTGCTGCGGGCTCGATGTGTGCCGCGCCAGCAGAGAGAAGCTCATTCGGGAGCATGTGGCCTCACGAGACCGGGTCGCCGGCAAGGACGGCACATGATGACAGCCTCAGACGATGCACCAGCCTTAACCGGGCAGGGCAGCAACAGCGACAGTGTGGTGCGGCTGCGGCACGGGCGGTCGGGGGTTTCGCCGAGACCGTGGGCTGGGTCCTCGTGATGGCTGCCGCCGCAGCGAGCGCCTCGCGGCCTGGTGGTGCCGTAGTGAGCGAGGTCATCACCGTCGCGATGGTCTGGTTCCTGGTGGGGACGCCGCTGCGCTCCGACGGTCAGCTGACGATCAAGTCATTCGCTCAGGAGGCGGGCCTCAAGCGCAACGAACTCAGCCGGGTTGAAGGGCCTGTTCTACGCCTTGGTGCGCATGCAGGACTGGCGGCCGAAGGTCGTCGATGACCTGAGGCGGGCCGATGAAGAGCTGCAGTAGAAGATCGGCCGCCTACGGGTCGAGCGCGACCGGCTGCGTGCTGCCTTCCGGTAACTGGTGCGGGTCGTGCGCGTCCTGGAGGTCGAGAACCAGCGGCTGGGGCAGTCCGCCGGCGGCGACGGTGTCGTTTGTGTCCTGCCTGTGCGGCATCAGCCGAAGGGCTGACCGGCGCATGTCCGTTTGAAGCCCCGTCCGCCCTTGACGCTGGAGCAGACCTGAGCGACTGATGACGTCGGCTCCGGCCCACGGTGGAGAACGCGGGCCGGAGCCCAACGGGACTCGGGGAGGTGATGGGGGTCAGTTCACGGATCGCAAGGTGGGCATGGCGAGGGCGACCGGTCCGGTGCCGGAGTCGTTCTTGCAGGAGTCGTGGCAGTCTTTCTCCAGGCTGCAGCACAGGGAGCAGATTGCCCCGGCGTGGAAGGGGCAGTTCGCCACGTCCGGCCGTTCGAAGTCGGTCGTGCACACGGTGCAGGTCAGTATGGCCGCGGAGGGCAGGCCGTCCGCGCCGAGCAGCGGCTCCTGCAGGTCGTCGAGGCGGGCGATGTAGTACTTGCCCTTGGTGAGCACCGCGAGCAGCGGTGAGAGGACCATGGCGAGGAACAGGGCGATGAAGGGGGAGTATGCCTTGCCGTAGTCGCCGAAGGCGTGGAAGTAGGCGGCGATGGAGAGGGCGGAGGCGATGAGCATGGAGCCGAAGCCGACCGGGTTGAAGTGGTGCAGGTGGGCGCGCTTGAACTCGATGTAGGAGGGGCTGAGTTTCAGCGGCTTGTTGATGACGAGGTCGGCGACGACGGCGCCGATCCAGGCGATGGCGACGTTGGAGTAGAAGCCGAGGACGGTGTTGAGGAAGCTGAAGACGCCGCCCTCCATCAGGGCCAGTGCGATGCCGACGTTGAGGAAGATGTAGACGACGCGGCCGGGGTGGCGGTGGGTGAGGCGGGAGAAGAAGTTCGACCAGGACAGCGAACCGGAGTATGCGTTCGTCGAGTTGATCTTTATCTGGGAGAGGATGACGAAGAACGTGGCCAGGCCCAGGGCGACGGGTGCGGCGAAGGTCTTGAAGCCGTGGACGTACTGCTGGATGGGCTCGTTGGCCTTGGACAGGCCGATGCTGCCGGCGATGTAGAAGGCGAGGAAGGCGCCGCCGGTCTGTTTGGCCGCGCCGAGCACCACCCAGCCCGGGCCGGCGGAGAGGACGGCGCCCCACCACTTCTTGCTGTTCTCGGGTGTCTTGTCGGGCATGAAGCGCAGGTAGTCGACCTGCTCGCCGATCTGGGCGATCAGCGACAGGGCCACGCCGGCGCCCGCGCCGACGCCGAGCATGCTGATGCTGGAGCCGGTGGGGGAGTTGCCGGCGAAGTGCGTGAACTGCGAGAACTTGTCCGGCTGCTGGATGGCGATGGACACGAACGGCGCGACCATCAGCACCAGCCAGACCGGCTGCGTCCACACCTGCATCTTCGACAGGGCTGTCATGCCGTAGATGACCAGGGGCAGGATGATCAGCGAGCAGATGAGATAGCCGACGGCGAGCGGGATGTGCAGGCCCAGTTCCAGGGCTTGGGCCATGATCGAGCCTTCGAGGGCGAAGAAGATGAAGGTGAAGCTGGCGTAGATGACGGAGGTGAGCGTGGATCCGAGGTAGCCGAAGCCGGCGCCGCGGGTGAGCAGGTCCATGTCGATGGAGTACTTCGCCGAGTAGTACGAGATCGGGATGCCGGTCAGGAAGATGACCACCGCCGCGGCCAGGATCGCGACCATGGCGCTGGAGAAGCCGTTGGAGATGGCGATCGAGCCGCCGATGGCGAAGTCGGCGAGGTAGGCGATGCCGCCGAGTGCCGTGGTGGCCACCACGTAGGGGGTCCAGCGGCGGAAGGACTTCGGTGCGTAGCGCAGCGAGTAGTCCTCCAACGTGTCGTTCTGCGCCCAGTTGTTGTATGTCCGTCCGTCCGTACTCGTCGGCGGTGCTTCCTTGTCGACGGTCTCCGTCACGGCATTCCCTCTTCCCAGCACTGGGGATGACCCGGGCGGCCCGGGGTGATTGCACGGAAGAGTTACGCCGCACTGTTTCTTGAACGTTTCGCTTCTTTTAAGGGAAAGGGTCTTTAACGGGCCTTTATTCGACGCGCGTAGACAGCGGGCCAGCAGGAGCGGAACCGCGTGGGTCGGGGGGCCCGTCCATGGGCGACTGCGGCGGGTGAAGGGCCCGATTGAATACGGATTCCTCGCCTCCGCCGGATGCTTCTCGTAGAAAGTATTTCTGTGTCAGGGTGGTGTCAACGGCGGGGAGCGGGGTCAGAATTGGGTGACGATGTGGAAGTCGAAGGCATCTGCCCGTGCCAGGTACAGCCGTTGGGTGAGATGGTTGCCGCGCAGCCGCAGTACGCCGCGCGGGCCCTCGTAGGAGACCGTTTCGCCCGCCGTGCACATCGCCCGCACGTCCAGCGACCGCGCCCGCTCGGCCAACGCCGCCAGCAGGCGCACCCCCTCGAAACACGACTCCCCCGGACTGCCGACGACGGGTACCTGCACACCGAACCGCGCCGCGTAACGGGCGCTGAAGTCCAGGCTCTCGGCGGTCGCGAGCGTCTCGAAGAAGCCGGCCGTCGCCCACAGCCCGTCGGTGGCCTCGGCACCGGTGGCCAGCAGGATGTTCTCGTCCATATGGGTGCTCAGCCGCAGACACCGCTGGTGAAGGCCGTGCGCGGCGAACGCCCGGTTGAAGCGTGCCGCGTCGTCGCCGACCAGCAGCATCAGCACCGCGTCCGCCTCGCACCGCTCGATCCGGCGCAGCACCGGCCCGAACTCGTGTGTCCCCAGCGGCACGAAGACCTCGTCGCGCACCAGACCGCCGCACGCCCGGACGTGTCGCTGTGCGGCGCGGGCGCTCACGCGCGGCCACACATAGTTGTGGCCCACCGTGCACCAGCGTCGCGCGCCGGTCGCCTCGGCCAGCAGCCGCATCGCCGGCAGCAGTTGTGCGGCATCGGTCTCGCCCGTCAGGAAGACCCCGGGTGTGCGCTCGCCGCCCTCGTACTGGGCTGTGTAGACGTAGGGCACGCGGCCCGCGATCCGCGGCAGCAGTGCCTGGCGCACGGCCGAGGTGTGCCAGCCCACCACGCCGTCGACGGCGCGCAGCGACACCAGGGCCTCGACCTCGGCCGCCACCCGCTGCGGCGATGCCCCGCCGTCCACCGTGACCAGGCGGACCTCCCGGTCCAGCACGCCGCCCGCGGCGTTCAGTTCCTCGACGGCCAGTTGTGCGGCCAGCTCGCACGACGGGCCGAAGACCCCCGCGGGTCCCTGCAGCGGCACGACCAGGGCCGCGACCGGTGTCGTGTTCGGATCGCCGTTCCCTGTGGGCGGCACCGGACGCACAGACCACCTCCGTGAGGGCACTGGGCGCGCGGATCCCGGTCCGGGCCCCGGCGCCGTCGCGGAGGCTTGTGATCTGCCCGAACACCAGGCCTATCGGAAGGACACCGGCAATGCCGTCCGAACCCTCCTCCCCGGACCTTGCCCACCTCCTCAGTCACGCCGAGCGACGCCTCGGCCGGCGCTTGGCCGTGGTGCTGGCCGAGGAGGGCTGCTCGGTGGAGGAGGGCTGCTCGGTGGAGGAGTGGCGCGTCCTGTCGGCCGTTGCCGACGGGCAGGGGCACCCGATGTCCGAAATCGCCGACCACGCCCTCATGCCGGCGCCCACTGTGACCAAGCTCGTCGACCGCATGGTCGCCGGCAACCTGGTCTACCGTCGGCCCGACCCCGGCGACCGCCGCCGCGTCCTGCTGCACCTCACCGCCCGCGGCCGCATCCTCCAGCAGCGCGCCGCCCACCGCGTCCACTCCGACCAGACGCGGCTTCTCGACGCCATCGGTGACCAGGGAAAACTCGCCCAGCTCCTGCCTCTGCTCGCGGCAACGGTCGACGGGTTGCCTGCGGTGGCGCCCAGCAGGCCGCACCGTTGAACTTTTCGATCCATGGCCGCGGCCTCGTCCCTGTGTGGCGAAGTCGGCCCTGCGCTTCAGCGTCTTGGCGGTCGCGCGAGCGAGTTGGACGACCTGGTTGGCGTGACAGCCGGGAGGGGTGAAGCCCTGCGCGCGCTCAGAGGGGGAGCGCGGCCAGGGTGCGGGCGGGATGACAGGGGCCGGGGAAGACGACGATGCCCCTGCCCTCAGGAATCGCTGTCACTCCTGTGGTCCAGGCCCACGCTGCCGTGCAGCTGGTCACGCGGGGCTGGGTGACTCGCTGTCCGTCCCGTCTGTCAGGCAGCGGTAGCAAGCTGCGGCGCAGGCTGGTGCCCGCTCCAGCATGGCCTTGGCCCGCTTCAGCTGAGGTGGGCCAGGGTCGTCTTGCCGTAGAGCCAGCGCAGTGGCCCGGCCGTCGGCTTGTCCCAGTAGGCCTGGAAGCATGGCTCGCCGGGATGGGCCCCGGCCTGTGCGCTCCGCCCGCATTCGCCTTCCAGGTGGTTGCAGGACATGCACAGCAAGCCGCGGACCAGTCCGGTGCTGTGGTCGTGGTCGATGGCGTAGGCGGGGGCGTCGCAGGTGGCGCAGGTGCCGTCCTGAATGTCGTGGAGACGCCACCACGCGTACCAGCGGGGGATCTTCTCCTCCGGCCACTGTTCGGGCAACGGGCCCTGCCACGGACGAGGGAAATACCGCGGGGCCTTCCAGCCGCCGCACCGCTGGTCGGGCGGGATCTGCGTGGCGGGCATCGGAGGCCCCAGTTCCTCCTCCTGCCAGCCACCGGCCCGGTGGCTGCGCCAGTGCGGGCAGTAGAGAGTGCTGAGACCACGAGTGGGGCTCCACAAGTGGTAGCCGTCCGAACCGTCCAACGGCCGTCTGGCGTAGCGCTCGTCCCGGAGTTCTAGGGTGTCAGGTGCGCAGGGCGGACGTCCGGCGCGTCGGCGGACAGCAGCCTCGATCACTTCGGCGAGGAGATCAGGTCGTGACCACGGCGGTCGACTTGAGGTGGGCATGGCGACTCCCGGGCAACGGGCGATGCAACGGTCATACTGCCTAGCGTCTCTGCGATCCGCGCGACCGCGCGGCGGCGCTCCTGCTCGCGCAGCTCGCCTGCCGGGCGTCCAGGTCCGCCGCGCCGGCGGCGGGGGCCATGATGCGGGCCCGCTCGACAACGGCGGTCGGGACATGGTCCCACCTCAGGGTCAGGCTGCTTTGAGGGCCGCCACGTGCCGGGCGCGTTCCTCCAATTCCTGGACGCCGCCTACGCTGCGGTACGCCGGGAGGTTCGTGAGCATGGTCTTCAGGTGCTCGTCGCCGCGGGCACTGCTGATCATCGCGTGTTCGTCCAGGAACGCCTCCCACGTTTGGCAGGCGGCTTCCACGTGCCGCATGTGGAACTGCCGCTCAGCGATCACCCCGAGGCAATGCAGACGCCCTTGGCGCTCCAGCGGGGACCGGGCCGAGTTCGACCGACGCAATGCCTTGATGGATCCTTCCGGGTCCTTCAGGTGCCACCTGACGTGTGCCTCGTGGAAGAAGTAGGCGGCTTGGTCGTAACCGCCAACGGCGTCTCGCCGGTTGTCGGCCTGAGATAGGGCAGTCTCGGTCTCACGAAGCCGGGCGAGGGCGGTACTCCGGTCACCGGTCATCGCCGCGGCAGCTGCCTGCTGGCCGCGGAGGAAAGCCACCAGGCGGGGCCCCGCGCTGGGGGCTGCCTCGGCCGCGGAGTCGGCGAGTTCCAGTCCCTGCTTGCCGTAGCCGAGGTGGGTTGCCTGAAGGCTCATGCCCCGCAGCGTCCGGCAATAGGTGACGTGGTCTCCCGCCTCGCCGGCGAGGTCCAGAGCGCGCCGGTAGTACTGCTGACCGAGGCCCTGCCGGTTCTCGTACATCGCCATCCACCCCGTGAGATAGACCAGGTCAGCGGCGGCGGCCATCATGTCCTGCTGTACCTGCTCCGTTCCAGAGGCGCGCAGGTACGTGCCAACGGAGTTGGCGAGGAACGCGGCAGCCATCGGCCGGGCGTGACCAGCGCCCACCTGGTCCAGGATGTCAGCGATCTTGTCCGTCATCGTGCGGACGGTCTCCACGTCAGATGCGCCGATATGGACAGTCCGGCCTGCCCGGTCGTTCTCGACGTGCGTGGCACGGTCCGCTACGTCCTTGAAGCGCGGGACTGCCAGCGCTGCAACATACATGCCGCCCTTGAGCACGCCCCGGCGTGAGGGGTCCATGTCTGCTCGGCTCAGATCGATCACCTCAGCCACCGTGTCCTGCGGCTCGCCAGGGCCTGTCTCCCAGCCAACCTCTGCACACGTTACGGGGCGCCCGAGGAGGCGTGAGAGCGCCTCAACCACTGCAGGGCGCCCCTCCGGCTTCGGGGTGCTGCCGGCGAGCCAGTGAGACACGGTCGTTTTGTCGTAATGCAGGGTGATCCCCAGTTCGCGGCCCGTGGCGTTGACTCGTCGCGCGAGCTGGGCGTTTCCGATTCCTCCTGCCTGCATGAGATCCGCAAGTGCGGTGTTGGGTGTGCGCGGTCGTCGTCCCATCGGTGAACCCCCGAGTGCGTTCAACCAGTTCAACCCTCCGTCCACTGTGGCGCCTTACCTGCAGTCGCGCACAGGTGTTGGGTGATTACAGGCCGTTCGGTGATCGTTCCCGGACGACCGGTTGACGGCCCGCCGGTCCCTCCACCCCCGAGGGGGACCGGCGGGCGCCGAGACGGACGAAGAGGCCCGACGATGACGACGAGACGCAGCACGAACCCCCACCCCATGCCGGGCCTGGTGGACGCTCCCACCATTGACCGCGACCGGCTGACGGATCGACAGCGCGCGGGTACGTCGTGCGCCTGGTGTGCCGGGACCGCGTCACCGAGGTACCCCGTCGGGGATCTGTTCGCGTGTGAGCCGTGCGCGGGGATGTACGACGTCCCGGCGGTGACCTCGTGAGGCACGACGTGGGCGGCCATAGAACTCGTTGCCCGACGCGGCACCTGGAGCGACCAGTGACCGCCCGTCCCGGAGCCGGCAGGCACCGGCGATTAGGCCCGAGCGATGACGGCCGGACAGCGGGAGTTCTGTTCCTGACGGCAAACGTGCTCGGGATCGTCCTGTCAGGCATGCAGGTGCAGCAAGCCCGCGCGGTCCCGGCCGTCGTAGGGCAGTCGGACCGTCCGCCGGCGGACGCGAGCCCGGATCGGGCCGCCCTCCACGTAGACCGCTCCCACACCCATAGACCACCGGCGGGGCCCGAGACCGTTCCCCCTCGGGTCCCGCCGGTCACCACTCCGTCCCGGACCTCCCACACCCGCCCTGACTCCGGAACGGCCGAAGAACCCCGTGCGGTGATGGCCAGGCAAGACCGTCCGTGCGGGCACGGGGTGGTTCCTCACCCCGAGAGGAACCACCTCACCTCCACCCGTCCGAAGGAGACACCTTGCCCGCCTTACCGCAGACTGCGGACCTGTTCGCGCTCAGCGCCGACCGCATCCACCGCGCCGCAACCGCCCTGTGGCCCGGCGAACCGCTGACGCTCGGCGATCACGTCCCCTCGGTCACCGGCTACGTGCACCGCGCCCGCATCGGCGACCGGGACCTGTTCGCCAGGGACTCGATCCTTGTCCCTCGTCTCCGTGCTGCGTGGTGTGGCCGGTGGCCGGTGGCCGGTGACCGGGACAGGGTCCGCGCGGCGCAGGCCGCCTACGCCACTTCCCCCGGCTCGCTGCTCGAGTACGAACACGTCTCGTCCGTCCGCGGAGACGATCACTTCGCCACGCTGCGCAAGGACCTCGCCCCCCTATGCCAGGACGCGCGCCGTGAGGGAGCTGGCTGGCCAGGTGCGAGAGGTTGCAGCGGCCAAGGCCGGAAACAAGGGCGCCTCAGGGGAAGCTGTCGAGGCACCCCGGAGGCGACACCACCCAAGCTACGGCCCATCCCCTCATGAAGGGGCCTAACGGGCCGACTTCCGCGTCAGTTCTCGCCTTCGGGCGTCAGTTGGTGCACGGGGACCTTGTCGAACAGGTTCTTCTTCGCGGCCTGTGTGGGGCGTACGTAGACCGTGCGCGGGATGGTTGACCCCCTTGGCCCAGCGGCTGGCGCCCGGGGCCATCCCCGCGGGTGCAGGGAGCGAGTGAACCATGAGCGCGCGAACGTGGTTGCAGTAGGGACCATCCCCGCGCGCGTGGGGATGGTCCCTACAAGTACCTGCCGCTCCTGCACGCCAAGCTGTGTTCCCTGCGCCTGCGGGGACGGTCCCCCGCGTCCGTTCTCAGCGTCATCAGGTGCGTGCTCCCCGCGCCTGGGGGATTGTCCCTCCAACGCGGATCTCTACGGTGGACAGACCGCGTGCCTCCCCGCTCCGAGACCCGCACCTCCATGAAGTCCTCGACCTTCTCGGCTGGCTCGTCAAGCGGGGCGAGAAGCAGCCCTGGTCGTTTTCAGGAATCGCCATCAGTCTGTCAGTCGTCCAGGGGGCCGGGGGGCCGCCGCCCGGTCCAGCGGCTCCATGGACACGTCGACCGCGCTCTGATCGCCGCTTTCGACGGCGGCCCGCAGCACCGCACGGTCTGGGCGTACCTCCGGCTCCTGGTCGGTGAGCATCGCGTACACCAGGGCGAGGAGCCATCAGTCCGGGCGGCGGTCGTCCGCTCCGACCCGTCGGCCGGATTCAAGAGGCGCAGGAGCCCAGGAGCACCCCGGCGAACGCGCCAGCGAGAAGAAACGGACCGAAGGGGATCCTGGTCTCCCGTCGTGCCCGGCCCGCAAGCATGAGGGCAATGCCATACAGTGCGCCGAGCACGTACCCGGCGAAGGTCCCGACCAGGACGATCGCCCAGCCATACCAGCCCAGGACAGCGCCCAGGACGAGGGCGAGTTTCACATCACCGAACCCGAAGCCCTTGCTCATGAGGAACAGCGCAAAGTAGCAGACCCCCAGAACGAGGGAGCCGAGCAGCGCGGACGTCCAGCTGCCACCGGCGCCGGGCAGCACTGCGGCGACGCCCAGCAGAACGAGCGCGGCCGCAGCGAGCGGCAGAGTGAGCACGTCGGGCAGCCGGTGCGCCGTGAAGTCGACGGTGGCGAGCAGCACGGCGGCCGGGGCGAGCAGCAGCCAGACCATCGGTTCGGGGCGGGCCCCGGTGGCGGCAGCCAGAACGATGCAGGCCCCAGATGAGAGGGCGGAGGTAACGGACGCGCGCGGACCGTACGCTTCGCCGTCGGGGCAGCGGGCCCGCCCCAGCCATCCGTCCCCAGCGCCGGTGAGTGGATGTCCTGCAGGGCACGCGGTTCGCCAGGGTTCCCCGGGGGACACCGAGAACCGGTACGCAGCACGCGGTATGAGCAGTCCTGCGGCGGCACCCCACAGGGCCGCCGCCGCGGTGATCCAGAAGGTCTCCACCGAACGGAGCTTAAGCCGCGCTTCGTCTGCGCATGGGTCTGGGTAGCCGCGCAGCCTCGATCGTCAGGCGCGATGGAGAGGGCGCGCACAGCAGCGGAGCGAAGCAACGCCTTCTCCCCCGGCTCCGCCACGCTGGAGCGTGCACTCGTCAGGTTCCCGAGACGACGCAGTCCTCCAGTTCTGCTGCTAGATCGGGATCCGGCTTGGGAATGGTGCCGTAGTCGACGTCACTGTCGACCTCCAGCCGTCGTACGGCCTCGGCAAGGGAATCGGACAGCGGCACCACCAGCAGCGGCGTGCTGGCATCATCGAGGTCCGCTGCCGAGTCGTCGACTTCGTACACAGTCAGGAAGGTCACGGTCCTCGGGGACCACGGCCACACGTTGTCCCTCCATTGCGAGGTCGTGACCTGCAACATCGGGTTCTCGTCCAGCCGGCGCAGCTCCCGCGCCTGGTCGTACCAGAGCCCGGCGTCGCGGAGTTCACTGTGCTGCAGGTGATGCAAGTACAGACAGTGGGCGGCGGTGGAAGAGTCCGCACCAGCGGCGAACTGCCACCAGAACTGCGCGGCCTCGTGCCGGTCGGCCAGGTACAGCAGACAGGCAAACGCCAGAGCCACGGTCTTCGAGGTCGGTGGCGCTGTCCCACACCACGCGACGGGCGATCCGGTCCAGCGCGGTGCGCTCGTCGAAGTCTTCGTACTCGTCGGCCAGGATCTCAGCGTCGGCCAGGACCTCATCGATACGCGAGCGCCTGGTACTCCCCCGGCTCATCCTTCCTCCTCTTCCATGTCTTCCGCTGCCCAGTCGATCCCCAGCTCGCGGGACAGACGCCGCCGCGCTCCGCGCAGGTGACTTCGGACCGTCCCGTAGGAGATGCCCATCAGCTCCGCCACCCGCCGCATAGGGTGCCCGAGCACGAAACACAGCAGAATCACGTCGTACTGACGCTCCGGCAGCCGGGCGATCGCCGCATACAGCCCCAGCTTGGACTCCAGAACGGTGAACCTGGACCGGGAGGCATGGCGAACGGCAGCGAACGCGGCCGTCTCTACCAAGGCCAGGGCGCGTCCCTGTATCTCCAGACGGCGGACGACTTCCTCTTTCAGAGCAGCCCAGGCGTACGCATCGACATTGGGCTGCTGCAGCACATGCGTCCACGCCCGCGCCAGCTGAACGAAGACGTCTTCGACGACCTGCTCCGCGCGCTCACGGCTGTCCAACTGCACATGCGCGTAACGCAGATACGCTTTGTGCCGCCTGCTGTAAAACGCGACGAACGTGGTCGGCAGTACAGCGGCCAGGTCATCGCGCACCGCCTGATCCGCCCACGGATCGGGCTGCTGACCGCCCACTGGGCCTCCCTCAGCCGCTCATCATCGGCGCCACTGCGCCGGCTGACGGACTCTCCCCGCCGGTACTGGGCGGCGAGCTGCGCCGCCCCGACCCGTACACCTGCACTCAGTAGACGCCTGCCCACTGTGCGGATGTCACCTGCGAAAACCCGCACCGCGACCACCCCCGTCAGCAGGTGAGCAGCCATACCGAGATCCACTTGTCTCGAGATCCTTCCCGTTCAGCGTCCGTTGCCGACCACCGCCACCGTCGACACGGAAGAGCGGTAGCGCCCTCACTCATCAGCCAAGCGAATCGAGGAGGCAAGTGTGCACACCGACCCAGGAATTCTTACGTACCGTATGCACTTAGCCACGCGTGCGCCCCCCAGCTGGCTGCGCGCCGGAAACAAGCCGGCGGCCCGCCCGGAGCCACCCTTGCGCCCGACCACCGGCCGTGCGCCGTCATCTGCACCGCCTCCAGCGCCGACCCGAGCATCCCCCTGCCCGCCCTCTTCCACGAGATCGACGAGCACGGCAACGAGAGCGACGGCGACAAGACCAGCAATGCACTGTTCCAACTCGACGGCACCGACAGCACATTCATCATGATCCGCCGCCCCCACCAGATGGACGGCAAGACCCCGTCGGCCAAGCCCGGTCACACCCAGGGGCGTTGGCTGTGTGACGACCAGGAACAGCAGGCCGAGACGTGGCACAACCTCACCGCGACCGAGATCACCGTCATCCAGTGCCCCGACGAGGACGACGCCCTCCCCTACGCTCTGACCGCAGCGCGGCTGTGCAACCATGCCCTGACCTGGGAACGCCGCACCCGGCATCCCCTGCCCATCGACGCCGCCATCCAGATGGACAAAAACCACCCCGAATACCGGCGCACCGTCGACTGGGACAGCGACGACGCCGGCTGACCCATCGGAAGCGATGCATGCGCGCGGCCACCAGTGGCGGCAGACTCCACCGGCAGGACCGGGTCGGCCGGCCGCGCGGGCTGCAAACGGTGATTGCGTGTCATCGCGCGTTACTCAGCAGCCCCGTCCGGTTCCGTGCTCGGCCCGCTCGCGGATGCCCGGTCAGGCAGTCACCTTCCGGGTGCGCGCCACCGGTAGAAGAACGTCAGACCCGGCCCCGCCCCAAGATGGAGCGGTATGCCGGCGAGCAGGGTCCCGACGTCGATGGCCTGCTCGGGCCGCAGCACGTTGAAGCCCTGCCGTGTGTAGTACGGCCCCAGATCGCGCCCGGTGTCGAACTCGCCGAACAGCAGGGTGTAATCCAGTTGCTCGTACAACTGCACGCACTGTTTGAGCAGCGCGGCCCCGATCCCGCGGCCGCGGGCGTCCTCGGACACCGCGACCGCCTTGATCTTCGCGTACGTCAGCATCGACATCAGGATCTGCTGCCGGGACGCCGGCAACCGGGATAACCCGGAGACGACCGTGCCGGACGGGACACCCAGTAGCGCTCCGGTCACCTGCCCGTCGCCGTCCCGAGCAACCAAGGGCAGGGACAATGCGGCTGCCGCGGACTGGAGTTCACCGGCCGCCGCCGCCCGTACAACCGGCTCGCCCAAGTCAGCGCCCGCGAGGGCATCCAGCAGCCACGTCCCGCACCGCCCCCGGGCGAGCGCTTCGAGATGACCGGTCTCCAGGTCGTCAGCGGCCGCCTTCAACAAGGCCGTGACCGTGCCAGCCTCCTCCGGCACAGCAAACCCGATCCGCACCCCGTCCGGTCCGAGCACCCCGTCCAGCATCTGCTGCCGCGTCAACCGGACCAGCCCCACCGAAGAGCCCGTCTTCTTCGTCTTCTTCTTCGCCATCCCCGAGAACTACCCCCCGTCTCGCCACCGGACCCGGTGACCGGGCCTTCCGCCTCCCACGCAGTTCGAACAGCGAGTTGGGCGCAGTGAGTTCGACAGTCGGGAGTCGTGGTCGGCCCGCCTGTACAGCACGCGGCCCGTTCCCTCCGCGGGTGCCCTTGCTTCTCTTCGGTTCGGCCGCAGGCGCGATCCGCCAGCCCCGTCCCCGACCAGCAAACCGAGCCACCCAGACCACGCAGCCACATAGAAATCCTGCGCCGATCACTACATTCCGAGACGATCAACTCCCCGGAAACCCCAGCTCAGATCAATACGGCACGACGACCAGAAATCCCGTAACGATCACTAGATCAGCAGCTCAACCCATCACTCATGCAGTGATCCTTCATGGATTTGTCATAGACCCGAGGCGAGGTCGGGCGGCGCATCACCCGGTCCGAGCGGAGCCGGCCGAGGACCTGCACCGGCAGCGCGGCCAGCAGGTGGGCGATGCGCGGGGCGTCGTATCCGGCGTCCAGCACGACCAGGGCCTCAGGATCGTCCGCCTTCCACTGCCCGGCGTCAATCAACCGGTTGATCATGGCGTGGAGTTGGGCGGTGGTGACGGTGACGAGGTTGGCGCCGGGCTCGAGTCGAATGGTGTCCAGAATCGCCGTCCAGGAGGTGCTGCCGGCCTGCCGCGCGGCGACGAACGAGTACGGCCAGCCGGGGATCATCTGGTGCTTGGCGTCGCCGCGACCGGAGGTGTGGCAGAACGAGCGGTCCGGGCAGGCCCCGGCGTCCGGGCCGGGCCAACGGCGCGGTACTTTGCCCGCCGGGCGACGGCGCGCCGGCGTGCTACGGCATACTTCCCGGGCCCGGCTGGATCGCGCTGACGCTCAGGATGCCGACCGTCCCGGCACAGGCCGTCGAGTTGTAGGAGACGTACATCGGGGTCGTCTGGCCCGGCGGGTAGACCTGCAGGTACTGCGCGGCCGTCGGATGACACTGTGTCGCGGGGTAGTTGCCGGCGTCCGTGATCCGCAGCAGCGCGTTGCCGGTGGCCCGCGGTGCCAGCGTCACCAGCGCGCGGGGGGTGGTGGTGTTCCGCGTGGCGGCCGGACCGATCTGACGGACGGGGGTGCCGCCGGCGAGCGACACCCCGGGGTAGCCGTACAGGGTGCAGGTGGTCTGGGAGATGTTGGTGAAGTCGATCACCTGGTAGACACTGCCCGCGGCACCCAGTCTGGCGCTCACGTAACGGGTCGGGCAGGCAGCGGTACGTCTGTGCGCTGTTCCGGCCGGTTGCGCCTGGGTACTCGTGCCGGTACTGCCGGCCCGAGCCGTGTGAGCCGCAGCCGGCGTTGCCGCGGCTGACGTTGTCCCGGACGGTGTTGTCCGGGACGGCGCCGTCGCGGCCGATGCGCCAGAAGCCGTGCCTGGGGCTCGTGCTGTGGGCGTTCACTCGAATCGGCACTCCGGACCCCGCCGCCGAGGTCACCTCGCACAGCGAAGACCGGCACCCCTCGTGTGTAAGCGATGCTGCAGGCGCCTTTGACGGGCTGCCCCGGCTCGGGCGCTGAACAAGCAGACAACCCCGGCTCATCGACGGCCCGTCACTCGCTGGACTTCCCCAGTCCCTTGAGAGGGGGACCGAGTGGGGCGAAGAGCAGCCCTGGCCGTTTCCAAGAGTCGCCATCAACGCAAGCGATGTACGCCGTGGACACACTCGGCCTCCCCGCGATGATCACGGTGACGCCCGGCGCCACCCAGGACCGCGACGTGTTCTGGTGCCCTCGCCTCACCCAGCCTCAGATCACCCCGAGCTGGGCCGACCGCGCTACGCCGGCGACCTCGTCGACTGGGCCCGCGAACGCCTCTGGCTCACCCTGCGCATCGTCTACCGGCCCAAGGGCTTCGTCGTCCTACCCCGCCACTGGAAAGCCGAACGCACGATCGACTGGTGCATGAACGCCCGCCGCGACGCCCGCGACCACGAACGTCTCCCGCAGCGCTCCGAAGCCCACCTGAACGGGGCACTCCTCACCATGATGACCCGACGCCTCACCCGCAAGAACTCCCGCACAGGCAGCTGGTCGAAGAAGTCGCCAGGCTGATCAGGGCTGATTCCAACGGATTACCTCGGCGGAAGTTCCCCAGCGGCTTTCCGGCCCAGCTGCAGCCAGTCGTCCAGGACGTCGTCGTCGAGGACTTCTCCTGCCACCAGGATCCAGCCTTTCGAGATCCGGCCGCGGAACTCATACGGCCGTGCGCCGGGCTGCGCGAGGGCCTGCGGGGTATCATCCGGCGCGACTCGCACCAGCAGGTCGTCGCCGACCACACCGACCGCCGTGTTCCCCCGCACCGTGAAGACGAGTCCGCCGAACATGTTCTTCTCGACGACCTCGGCGCCCTCCTCCAACGATTCCCGGACCCGTTCCGCCAGCACCTCGTCATAGGCCATGGCCCACACGTTACCCACCCGCCCCGGCGCCCGCCCGTACGCGCCCAGGAGAGCCATATAGGGCATTCCTCGTCCTAGCAGCTCTTTACGTTCGGCCTCAGAGGGCGGAAACCGCCCCCAGCCGACCCCCACCAGAGGAGAAGACCGTGGGCGACGCACATGCCGGCAGCGCCGTGAGCGGCAAGGTCCTTTCGCACGCGATCTGGGCCGATGGCGGAGGCGAGCCCGCAAAGTTCGACGACGTCCAGGCGGCGGAGAAGCGGCTCCTCGCGCTGGGCGCCACCAAGCCCGCCCACCAGCCGGGCGGGGACCACTGGACCGTCCTGCTCGACCCCTCCGGCCAGCCCTTCTGCATCAGCAGCACCCGCTGACACAGCCGCCAGCCGTCGGCCGCTCAGAGCGGCTGCTCTCACCAGTACGGCGGCCCCCGGAGTGCACGCCCGCCCCAACCGGCGGAGAAAGGAACCGCCGGGCGCCCGGCGTATGCCGGTCCCCACCCTCGCACTCTGATGAAGGCCGCACCCCGATCATGGAGGATTCATGCCGTTCGCTCCCTGCCTGAGTGTCAAGGACACCGCGGCCAGCATCGCGTTCTACAAGCAGCTCGGCTTCGACATCGATTCCAGCACCGCCCGCCCCGGCGACGACATCCACATGCTGCTCTACCAGGGCGCATTCTGCGCGATGCTCTACAGCAACGCCGACCTGAAGAACTGGCTGCCCGTCCTGGCCGACACCCCCATCGGCTTCGCCGGCATGTTCTACCTCGGCGTGGACGACTTCGACGGCGCCCACGACCGCATCTCCCAGCACGCCGAGATCATCAAGGACACCGACACCGACCACACCGGCCAGCGCATGTTCTACTTCCGCGACCCGGACGGCTACATCATCGGCATCAACGACCAAGCCGCCCTCCAGGCCAGCGACCTCGGCAAATACGCCTGACCCGGGCTCTGGACACCAGCAACCGCAGCCTCCCCGTGGGCCGCAGCGACCGCAGCCGGGCGGCCTGGGGCGGATGCTGAAGTCCGCCGTGATCGTCATAGCGGTGTTCGGCGCCCTCGGCAACTGGGTCTGGGACTACAACACCGACCCCAACGGCGGCAAGGCGAAGAAGGAGGCCGAGGCGGCATCGCACAATCCCAGCATCGGTGACTGCGTCAAGGTCCAGGATCCCCAGGGCAGTCCGGTACCGACGGTCGTCGCCTGCGACTCTCCCGAGGCTGAGCACAAGATGGGCGACCTGGTGGTCGCGGGCCAGCAGTGCGGATCCCAGTACGACTACGCCATCAAGGTCACCCGCCGGGGCCTGGGCCACACGATGTGCTTCACCAAGCTCTGAGCCTCTGGTCCCGTTCGCGACCGCCGTTCCCGGGAACAGGCGTCGACCGTGCGGGTACGCCGTCGTCAAGCACCACTTCACCAACCCGCCGGGTACGGCCGCCTCCGCCGTCACTCTCCGTCGGTGTCCTGGGTACCGAGTCGCGCGGGGGGACTCTGGAGGTGTGCCGGGTGCTTCCCACGCCTGCCTGATGTGGGTCAGTCCCTGAAGGGCCTGCCGTCTGGAGCCTCGGCCTGGGCGGTGTCCCCTGGCGCGTGCCGGGCCGGGCAACAGCAACAACGGCGGATGAGTACGTTGCACTGGCCGCGATGGCCTTGGCCGCCGTGGACGATGATGTCGTCGGGATCGTGGGTGGCGTCGGGGTCCACATGAGGATCGCGGCGAGGTGGAGTGCGGCCTGGTGGGTGATGGCGCGTGTGTCGGTTCGCATGGCCAGGCCGCTCCACTGCTTCAAGCGGTCGATGCAGCGGCTGACCCAACAACCTCAGCGAGCACGGCGCAAGACGGCCCAGCTGCCCCAGCCGGCGTTGGCCTCGACGGCCTGCCAGTCTCCAGGCAAGGCGGCGACGACGTCTGCCGCGGGCAGGTCCACGCTGATCACCCGAGGGAACACGCTGCGGAGCAACCGGGTGAACAGGCCAGTTCCTGATCCGAGTTCCAGGCAAGCGCCATCAGGGAAAGGGCCGCCGCGGTCCAGGGCATCACGCAGGGGCTCGTCTCGGCCGGTGGCACGGGTGGTGTCCCAGTCGGCGGCTCGCTGATCGAACTGGGCGGCGACGAAATGGGCCGTTTCGCCGTCCCAGGAACGGCGACCAGCTGCCAGGTCGCGGGCGAAGACACGAAAGACTTCAGCCGTCTTCGCCGGTGGGAGCGGCTTGCTGTCGGGGCTGGGCCAGATGCGGGGCAACGAGACAGGCACGGGTTTATCTCAGCAGACAGGCATCCGAGGACGGATCCGCTCCGGGGTGGACATGCAAGCTACACCCCAGGGTGGGGGCACAGGCCTGGTCCAAGGCGGTCAAAGACGGTGAGGCGGCTGGCCGGCCCACATCCGTGGCCGCGAAGTGACGTCATCTCTCGTCGAGATTCACGAGGCGATTGATCTCCAACTGCCTCCGCCAACCTACGGCAATCGCTGTTCCCAGAGATGAACGAAGCCACTCTCCGTGCGCTACGAGGCGACGGTGCCGGGCGCAGCCGTGGACGAGTTGCTGTGACCAGCACCGCCGCAACGGCCCTCAGACGACGTCGAATTCGTTGCCCTCGGGATCCTGCAGGGCGGCGGCGTAGAACCCGGTGTCCGGCTCATCCTTGATCCGCAGCACGGTGGCACCAGCCTTGACCAGCCGTTCCACCGTGGCCTTGACCCGCTGTGTGCGGACGTCCAGGGGGACGTCACGGCCCCCACCGACCTTCAGGTCGAAGTGCCACCGGTTCTTGGCGGCCTTCGGCTCCGGAACCTGCTGGAACCACACCCTCGGTCCACGTCCCGCGGGATCGATGATGGACTCCGGAATATCCCCGGCACCGGCCGGCAACTCTGCCTCGGGCACCCCCACCGCCGCCCAGTAAGCATGCCAGGTGCCGTGCCCGCCCGGCGCAGGCTCAGGCACGTAGCCCAGCGCCTCAGCCCAGAACGTCACCATTTTCTGCGGATCGGAGCAGTCGATCGTCAGCTGCACTGTCATCTCCATGCACGGAGCATCCCAGGCAGGTCTGACAGACCCTCCACTTTCACCACAGGCCCTGACGACCTCGTGCGCGGTTGGCCGTACTCGGCGGGTAGCGGACGACCAGATCGGTCAGGCGGGTCTCGTCGTCGACGACCAGGCAGTGCATGCGGGGCAGACCAGCCGCCCACCGGACCCGACCGGTCAGCGGAAAGCCGTCCTGGTCCACGACTACCCGGGGGACATGAGCGAGAGGGAGTGGAGGGCGCTCCTGGAGCGTATCCGCGTTTGGATTTTCGGCGTCCGTCCTGGCGGAAGCTGAGGTCGGGCGGATATGCGACGGCCCCCGCACACCCTCAAGACGCGGGGTGTGCGGGGGCCGCCTACCGCACTTCTGTCACTTCATGGACAGGCTAGCTGCCGTGGGTGCGGCGGCGCCGGAACCAGACGAGCGCTACGCCGGCCGCGAGGAGCGCCGCGGCGATGGCGGCGACGGTGAGCACTTGGGCGCCGGTGTCAGCAAGGCCTCCGCCCTTGTCACCGTCGTCGCTGGCGGGCGGTGTGGCGGGCGGCTGGCTCGGCGTGTGGCTGCCGGACGGGGCGGGCGTGGGGGTGGACGGGTGCCCGGTGCTGCCTGACGGCGCCGGAGTCGGCTTCGTCGGCGTCGGGCTCGGTCCGGGCGGCGTAGCACTGGTGTCGGTGGTGCCGCCGAGGTAGAGCATGCTCGCGTCCTCGGCGTCGTTCGTCATCGCCTTGACGCTGTCCTTCGTGGTGCGCGGCAGGTTGCGGTGCTGCGCACGGAAGCGGAGAGCGGTGATGTTCCGCTTGGGCGCCTTGGAGAAGTCGACTCCCCCGACCATGTACACCACGACGCCCTGGTCGGTGTCGACGTTGTACTTGAACTCGCCGTTCAGGTAGATTTTCCGGTACCGCTGGAACAGCTCGTTCTTGTCCCACTTCTGGTTCGGGGCGCGCAGCGGCCACCGCTTCACGTCGTTGCTGTTGATGATGCTGTGGTAATCGGTGGGCGACTTCGCGTCCTGGACGCGGATCCACTCGGCCGCGACGCGGGAGGTGTAGACGCGCCGCAGGTCCGCGTACTGGGGTGCGGTGTTGATGGTCTTCTCGACCGCCGGGACGATCATCCGGTTGATGACGGACTGGGCCTGGTCGCGCTGGGGTTTGGTGGGGTGGCAGGCGGCTTCGCCGCCGCCGGGCTGGGTGGCGAAGTCCTGCTCGACCGACTTCAGGCGGAGCGGGGCGTCCAGGATGTAGATGCCGCCGTCCTGCTCGCGGACCTTCGCGGGTTTGGGTTCGATCCAGTTGCGGATCGTGGTGAAGCACGGGCGGCCGTCGACCCTGGGGAGCTGGGCCCAGAAGCGTTTGCCGAGGTCGGTCTTGGGGTCCATGGCCTTGAAGAAGTCGTGCTTCATCTGGAGATCGGCCTCCAGGAGCACGCGGCCGGCGTCGGTGGAGGCGAACGTGGAGTCCATGATCCGGTCGGGCTGGTCCGGGTTGAGGTTGACCCAGAACTTGTCCGGCGTGAGCGCGAGCCAGGCGAAGAAGGAGTCCGAGATCAGCTTGGCCTTGGCCTTGCCGCCGAAGGACGGGTTGCCGTCGGGGTCGGGGTTCTTCTTCGCGGAGAACGCGTAGTCGATGCCCTTGCCCTTCACCGGCTTGCCGACGTACTTGAGTTCGAGGCTGGTGAAGTCGACGCCGCCCGGGCCCCGGACGCGGTTGCCGTTCGGGTCGAGGCTGCGGACGTAGGCGTTCTCGCGTTTGGCGATCTCGCGGGTGGGCGGGGAGCTGTCCACGATCTTCGCCGCGCCGCCGGCGTAGGAGTACCGTCCGGGCGGCGCGAGGTTGGTGTCCACGCGCGAGTACTTGGTGCGCTCGTACTGCGGGAGCCCCAGCGCGCGATGTTCGTAGGTGGTCAGGCGGCGCTGGCCGAGGTTGTTGCGGCCGAACTCCTGCCGGAACTTGTTCATCAACTTCTGCGTCTCGCCGGACTGCCCATCGCCGAACACGTACCGCATACGGTAGTTCTTGTACCTCGGGTCCTTCATCAGGGCCCGGGTGGCGGCGTTCTGCTTGCTGTCGTGCTGGCCTCCGGCCTTCGCCTCGACGAACTCGCCCGTCTTGTGGTTGAGCGCGTCCAGGCGCCGCCGGTACGTCTTGCCGGTGTCGGGGTCCTTGACGTCGATCTCGACCTCGCACAGCCAGTCCGGGCCATGGAGCTTCAGGTCGTTGACGAGCTTTCGGTGGAAGGCGTCACCGCGGCGGTTGTTGCCGTAGGTACCGATGTAGTTGTTCCTCAGGTACTCGTCGAACGATGCCGCCTTACGCTTGCCGGAGCGCTGGTTGAGGTTGTAGCGGGCGTAGACGCGACGTGGGTCGTCCTCCTTGTACTTACGGTAGTTGCGTCCGATCTTCTTGAGGAAGGCGTCGCGTTCCTGTGGGTCGTCGGGCAGTGTGAGGCCGTCGAAGGACTCGCGGGGGTTGTCGTAGCCGTAGGAGTCCCAGTCGATCGCCGGGCGCACGCTGCCGTCGGTCTCCCACGGCTGGGAGCCCGGCGCGGCCGGTGTGCCGGAGGTGCCGAACTTCTGGTCGCACGGCTTGCCCGGACTCGGCGGCCGGCGCGCCGCCTCGGCCTGCCCGGTCAGCTGCGGCAGACCGCTGAACGCCATGATGCCGGCGCAGGCGAGAGAGACCGCGACGCGCAAGAGATTGCGCCTGCGGCGGGGTATGGGGTGGCTCACGTAGCTTCTCCCGTGAGGGGCCCAAAAAAGGGTGAGAGGTGTTCAGGGTCCCGGGGCGCCAGGGGCCCCCGTGGTCGTTGGCGCCGCCGAAGCCCACACCCTAAAGGACTCACCATGTTCAGGTCATGACTGTTTCACGGCGCGCCGGGCCTCAACTGGCGTTCCACACAGGATCGTTACTGGACCATCAGACGGGCTGCGTATGCTCGGGCGCCATGAGCACCGGCGACGAGAACGAGTGGACGGGCAACCCGCTGCTGAAGCAGTGGCTGAGCGAGCGGCAGGACGCCTTCGAGCTGTGGGCGGCCGAGGCGGGCGGCGGCTGGGACTTCACCATGGAGTCCGTGGACCGCCTTGAGGCCCTGATCCGGTCCCTTTTCTCCTCCACAGGTGAGATCGAGGCCGCTCAGGACACCGCGTTCGTCCAGGGCGCCTGCTGGTACCTCGGCGAGGTGTTCGCCCGCGCTCACGGCATGGAGTGGCAGCAGCGTCCCGGAGGCGACCCGGACGATCTCCCCTTCGTCATCCAGGCAGGAGGAACCGGCGGTATCGGGCTGGACGACGAGGGCGAGGAGGAGGAACTGGCCGTTCTCTGCCCCGGCGACGAGATCTTGGCCCTGTTCCTGCGCGACGACGACAACCACCTCCGCGACGCTCTCGAAGGCTGGTTCTCGTAGTGCTCCGTCACGTCGAGTGATCTCGCCTGGCGGTGGGCGTCTTTGTGGTGTGAGGCCGGGTGAAGTGGATCGGCTCCGTGGTGAGTTATCGGAGTTCGTTGGCGATGTGTTTGCTTCGGTGCCGCGGCAGGTACTGGCACCTGCACCACCTGCGGCCGCCCCCGCCGACCAGCAGAAGCAGAACCTGACGGAGCACTGCTAGCCGGTGTTGTCCGAGGACGAGCGGGCGACGCTGGTGCGCTGGTCGCGGCGGGCGAAGTCCTCGCAGGCACTCCTGACGGGCATCGCTACCGGCCTCGCCGATTGGCCTTTCAACAACTCCGTGGTGTAGAAAGCTCCGTCGATCAACCATGATCACGTTACCGAGCTCTCTCATTCGGGGGAATGGAAGAATGATGTCAACTCGCCGTGCTCTCAGCACGGTTGCGCTTCTCGCCGCTCGCTGCCGGCCCCGGCAAGTGGAAGCAGGTCGACCATGAGCAGCTGTCGCTGCACATCGACCGCTGCCTGGCCGAGGAAATCGGGGCTCCCACCAAGGACTACCCCAAGGTGAAGGCACCCTACGGCTGCTTCGGCAACATCTATGACGTCACGCTGGACGCCAAGGGCCAAGTGAAGACGATGAAGGAGATGTGGAGCGTCTGACGACGGCCGTCAGCCCGGCCGGAGTTTTCAGGCTCCGGCCGGGTCTTCCGGCGTCCCCGGTGCCCCGTGGTGCCGCCGGCTGAGCGTGCCAACGCGGACCATGCGCCGCGCGGGCGGCGGCCCTTCGGCCATGCCGCAAACCGGGGTGCCGCTGACGAGGGGCGGACCAAGCGGGAGGTGACCCGTCGGCAGCCTTCGGTTCGAAGGTGCCGGCGATGCCGCGCTCGCCGGTGGCACCGGCAGATGCGCGCCGCTCCGCAGCGGCCGGGTGGTGGAGTTCGCGCAGTTCGCCGAAGGTCCCGGCGAGCAAAGCGTCGCCGTCGCCTGCGACGAGTCCTTCGGCGGCTGGACCAAAATCTTCACCGACCCCCGCCTCTGCGCGGCCATCGTCGACCGCCTCTCCTTCGACGGCACCCTCATCGAGACCGGCACCTCCTCCTACCGCCTCGCCACCACCCGAGCCCGGGCCGAGAGCACCGCCAGCTGACCTTTTCAGTCGTTCCGCATGCCCCGCCTGGAGCCGGGCTACCGCGATGACCAGGGGACACGCTGCGGCTGGCCGGCCGGGCGGACATCGACAAGATCGAAGCCATCCTCGTGGCGCACGAGATGTCGGACCTGGCCCAGGCTGGAGTCACGGACGAACCCGACCCACCCTCGCGTGGTCGCGTGTCGAAGAAGCCATCCGACGACGTCCATCGTCACCCCGAAGTCGTCCTCGTGGACACACGTCCGGACGGTCAGGGCCCACGCTTCGCTGCCGTCCCGGTTCGGCCTGTCCGTGGCACGGACCAGCAGGGAGACATCGGCCCCGTCGAACGAGTGGCTCGCCGAGCCACCGTCGAAGGCCTGCCAGGGACCGCCCCATGACTCCCAGTCGGCCGACTTCGGCTCTGTCGGCATGTCCGCCTGCCCCAGGAGCCACCTCACTTCCCCAAGCACCGGCTCTGGCAGGTCCGGCGGCAGGTCCACCGCCAGGAACAGGTCGTAGTGGTCACTCACATCAGGGACCCTAGCCCCATCCGCTGACAGCACTCCGTGGGCCGGGCAGACCCCCACGGAGGAGCCCTGCGCTTCAGAACTCGTGACCACCGATCGGCGGCTTGATCACCAAGCGCTGCCCCAATTCAGGTTCTGGTCCCCCTTTTGTGGAGCAGCCACGCTCTGTGATTTCTCGAGACGGGGTGGTCCTTCGCGACTCCAGCCGCAGATCCGAAGGTGCTCAACTCCGCGGCACGCACCTTCGTGCCGCGCATCCGCCGGGCGGAGCAAGGCCAGAGGCCCCCGGCGAAGGCCGGCTGAGGGTGCGGCGGTCGGCGAAGGCTTCCGTAAGCCGGGCGCAGGGAGCTGGACAAGAGCGCCTCGCCTCTATGACACCGATCCGAAGACGATCAGGCGGATCAGGATCGGCGCTCCCTTCCTCCGCTTGGGGCCGGGCTTTCGGCGGCACCCGTACAGGCCGGAAGACGGTGCCCGTTGGGCCGGTGACGTCTGGCCAACGGCCCTCGAAGGATTTGCGCTGCCTGTCGGCCAGGCCGGCGGGGGCAGCGGTCCGCGGCCGGCTCGGCGGAGATGCGGAGTCGGCGCCCGCGGCAACCAAGTCCTCATCGGCCGTGTCCCGGCGAGGAGCCGACCGAGTCGGGCCCCGCCGCCGACCTGCACACCACGTCGAACCGTAAGCTCCGGATGAACAGGCCTACCTGCCCGCCCCCGGACCGGCCGGTCCGAGCGGAGACTGGCCGGTGTGCAACCCTCCTGTCTGCCCGCGCCTCACCGGCACCACCCGCAGGGGTGACGCGGCCAGGTTCAGGACCGACGTCTCCTCTCGGCCTGCGGCAGGACGAGGTCCGGCAGTGCCACCGCTTTGGACGAAGGGCTCGGCCGCCGCCCACCACGGTCGTTCACGGAACGGCCGCCGCTCCGCGGTGAATACGCCGCCGCGCGCACACCTCATGCAGACGGCGTACCGCAGGGATCACGAACCGTCAGCCCTCGACGACCCCACGCTCATCGAAGGCATCACCACGCTCACTGAAGGCCTTCGCCGCATTCCGGGTGATCTCCGGCCGGCGCGGCTCGCTGGGTGGCGGCGGCGACGGGCACTCCTGCGCGCAGGTCGCGAGCGCGCCCGGTCGATGGTCAGCCCGAGCACGGGGTCGTCGAGCGCGCTCTCGCGCGTGAAGTCCTGTGGACAGGCGGCCATACCGGCGTCGGTCCGCTGCAGCGAGTACTGGCCGGCCCCGCACGGACGAAAAGATGTCCGGACGCCTCGTCACACCGTGGGCCCGGCCCGGCCGCGTACCGGGACCGCGGCACCCCCAACACCCCAACGGGGAAGCCCACTGCCGGGGTTCGTGCGGGGCCGGGGCCGGGCTCCTGGCGGGACCCGAGACGGGCGGGTACGGGCACGGCGAGACCGGACCAGGGCAGCCGGAGGGGCACGTTCGCAGGCCGCGGTCGCCGACCAGGACGGTGCGGTGCAGGTCGACCGGAAGCCAACCCATGGGGCGGGGGCGGCGTTGCGGGTGATCGGTGATCCACGTCCCTGCGGTCCGCCTGCCCTGTCACAGGCCGGTGGTGCCAGACGTTCTCACGCCCCCCGGGCGTGTCATCCGCCCGCGGCCTCCTCGGTCTCCCAGCGCAGCAGGTCGCCCGGCTGGCAATCGAGCACCTCGCAGAGCGCGGCGAGTGTCGCGAAGCGCACCGCCTTGGCGCGGCCGTTCTTGAGGACCGCCAGGTTGGCGGGCGTGATCCCAACGCGGTCCGCGAGCTCACCTACGGACATCTTCCGCCTGGCCAGCATCACGTCGATGTCGACGGCGATCGGCATCAGATCACCTCGTCCAACTCGGCTTGCATCTGTGCCGCTTCGACATCGCGCGCGACGGCCTGGGCGAGCAGCATCCGCAGCACGAGCACGATGAGCGCGACGCCCAGGATGGCCACGCCGATCCCGGCCATGATGACGGTGACGCCCGGGTCGTCCCGCTGGCCCGGCGCGTTGAGGGCCGTGACCGTGAACCACATGAGGGCAGCTGCCACGATCGCGCCGATCACTCCGTCCACGTACCGGAAGGCGGTGTGGGAGAACACGGTGCCGCGTCGCACCATCGTCACCAGCCGCCCTACGCAGGCCAGGGCGACCTGGGCCGACACCATGCCCAGGATCGTGATCACGCGCAGCGCGGTCAGCGGGAGCGATCCGTCCTCCGGGTCGCTCTTGCTGACCAACGCCCACACCATCCCTGCCTGTACGAACACGGTGCCGGCGAGCACCACCACGAGCACGGCGCGCAGCGCACCCACTGTCAGCTTTCCCACGACCCAACCTTCCATCGAATTACGATGAGAATCTATCGACTTTCGATAGATGAAGCAAGGGTCAGGGCGATGACGATCCCCAGCACCACGAGCAGCACGGGGTCCGTGGCCGGGGGCGGCGCGGCCGGCGGCCGCTCGGGGGCCACAGGGGCGGCGCTGACGTGTGCTGCCCTCCCCCGCTGCCGGTTGCCGTGGCATGCGCCGCTGCTCGGGTGCGTAGACGGCGACCGCTCTCGCGACGCAACCACCTACGTCTACCACCGCACGTCAGGCTCCCAGCGCTATGACCTGGGCAGCACGCACCCCCGCCGTGACGCACCCGACTCCCACTTCACCGACGGAGCCCGCCTCAGCGACTACATGCGCCAGGGGCAAGGCGTCGCCCTCGACTTCACTGCCGGCCGCCGGCTCGCCGACGCACTCACGGACCGCGAGGACGTGATCCGGTACGCGCCCACAGCGCGAAGAACGAGCTGGGCTGCGGCGCCCTCCTCGTCCGCCCGGATGGCGTCATCGCCTGGGCCGACGGCTGCGACCCCGACCTCGCAGAGTCGGGACGCGCCGCCACCCGCTGGTTCGGCACCACCGACTAGCAGCCCCAGCTCCGCATCCTCGCTGCGCGTCACATCCCCAACTGGCACCCGACGTGTCGTGACGCCTTCGCGGCAGGCGTCACACCACGTCGGGTGCGTTCTCCCGGGCGGGTTCCTCGGATGCCGGGTGATCCGGACCGCCGGCCGGGGCGGCGGCACGCAGCGCCGCCTCGACCCGGCGGTTGCTGGTCATGGATGCCGTGACGGCCGTCATCGCCAGCAGGAGGACGGCGGCGGCGTAGAGCGGGGTGCGGATGTCGTAGGTGGTGGCCAGCCAGCCGCCGAGGAAGGCTCCGACGGGGGCGGCGCACATGGCCAGCATGCGGGAGGTGGAGGCGACCCGGCCCATGAGGTGGGCCGGGACGATCGCCTGCCTCAGGGAGGGCCCGAGCACCATCGTGGCGCCCATGCCGGCCCCGCAGACGGCGAGCGCCAGCCCGGCCGCGTACGGGTTGGGGGCAGCGGCAAGGCCCAGGATGGCAAGCCCTTCGACTGCGGCCGTGCAGGTCAGTGCGGTGCCGGTGCCGAGTCGTCGGCCGAGGTGGGAGGCGATGCCCGCACCGAGCAGTCCGCCGGTGGCCTCCGCCGTGAGGAGCAGGCCGAAGCCGTAGGTGTCGATGCCGAGGCGGTCGTGTGCGAAGAGGGCGAGGACGGTCTCCACGGCGAGGAAGGCGATGTTCCCGACCGCCGGGCGGAGCGCGAGCCCGAGCAGCAACCGGTCCCGGAAGACGTACGCGGCCCCGGCCCGCGCCTGCCGAAGCAGCGTCTCGCGGATCTCCGGCGCGGGCCGGGGCAGGGCGGGAAGCGACCGTACGAGCAGTGCGGAGAACATGAACGACACCGCGTCGGCGAGCAGCGGAACCGCCCGCCCGAGCGCGAGCAGCGCACTGCCCGCGGGCGGCCCCGCGAAGCCGGACATGGCGGTCTGGGCTCCGCGCAGGCGGGAGTTGGCCCGCTCCAGGAGTGCGGGGTCGCGGCCGAGCAGATCCGGCAGATAGGCCGTGGCGGCCGTGTCGAAGAAGAGTGAGCCGAGGCCGAGCAGGAAGGCGAGGGCCGCGAGCAGCGGGATGCTCAGCATGTCGAGCGCGGCCGCTGCCGCCGGTATCGCGAGCAGCACCGCACGGGCCGCGTCCATGACCCACATCGTGCGCCGGCGGTCCCAGCGGTCCACCAGCGCACCGCCGAGCACCCCGAAGAGCAGCCACGGCAGCGTCCCGGCGGCCGTGACGACGGCGAGCGCCATCGGATCCCGCGTCAACGTCACCGCGAGCAGCGGCAGTGCGGCATGCGACACCCCGTCACCGAGCGAGGACACCGTCTGCGCGGTCCACAGCCGTCCGAACCCGGTCGGCAACTTCCGGACGTCCGAGGTCACTTGGCGCTCCCCTCGGTCTGCTCGCCCCGTGCCGGGTGGAACAGTGCGAAGACGAGTGACGCGTCCGGCAGCGACGGATCGGACAGCTCCCGGTACTCGTCCGCCAGTGCCTGCAGCCGCGCCCCCAGCTGCGCGAACTGCTCGTCGGTGAGCCGCAGATGCGCCATCCGTACGTGCCGCTCGCCCTCCGCCGGCGACGCCTCCAGGTCCGCCACCGCATGCCGCATCAGCACATCGGGCCCTCCCTCGCCCGGATCCGGCAGCACGATCGACCGCGCGGCCATCGCGTAGTACCGCTCGGTGACACCGCGCACCTTCCGCGTCCGTACCACCTTCACCAGGCCGGCCCGCTCCAGCAGCCGCACGTGATAGCTGGAACTCCCCTTCGCAAGGCCCACCCGCTCGGCGATCTGTGTGATCGTCGCCGGCTCGAAGCGGAGCACGGCCATGATCCGGTGGCGCGTGAGATTGGAGACGGCGCGCAACTGGTCGTCCGTGGTGACGTGAAACGTCTCGGGAAGATCATCGGTAGGCATACGAGCAATGGTCAACGATTCTTGACCATTGGGCAAGGGGTTTTCGCGCGGACCTTCGAAATCTCCTCGACGACCCCGGGGACGACTCCGCCGTTCGGCCCATCAAGGTCACCGGCTGCACCGCCGAAAAGGGACCAAGCGGAGTCGCCCACCCTCGCGTTCCGGTACGCCTCCACGCCCCAGGCCGCTCCGACGACGGCGGTCCCGTACCCGGCCGACAGGCCCGGAGGAGATCCCGCATGCGCGTCTTCCTGCCCCTGGCCGCCGTCACCACCGCCGCGCTCCTGCTCGTGACGGTCACCGGCGCGAGTGCCGCCGCAGCAGACCAAAGCCCCGACGGCACACCCCTGGTCAAGGTGTCCCAGGGCGACCCGTACGCGAAGTGCACCATCGGAGCGAGGTCCCCCGGCAGCATCGTCTACCCGGGCACCGAGGTCGAGCCGTACCTGTCCGTCGATCCGCGCGAACCCAAGCGCGTGGTCACCGTGTTCCAGCAGGACCGCTGGAACGACGGCGGCGCCCGGGGCCTGGCGGCCGGCTGGACCACGGACGGCCACACCTTCCACCGGAGCACGCTGCCGTTCAGCCTGTGCGCCCCCGGCGGCGCGGACTACGAACGGGCCACCGACCCCTGGGTGAGCACCGGACCGGACGGCACGGTCTACGCCGGCGGGGAGGGCGTCGACTTCACGAAGAGCACGCGCACCGCCCTCCTGGCCGTCACGTCCCGCGACGGCGGCCGCACCTGGCAGAACCTCACCACCACGCACGTCGACGAGCAGCCGTTCTTCAACGACAAGCCCTCCCTCACCGCCGACCCGATCCGCAAGGGCACCGCCTACCAGGTCTGGAACCGCCTCGACAACGACCCGCCCGGCCCCAGCTCCCTCGACGGTCCCGGTTACATCTCCCTCACCCGCGACGGCGGCCGCACCTGGAGCAGGGCCCGGCCGTTCGTCGCCACCAGCACCGTGCCCAACACCCAGACCATCGGCCATCTGATCGTCGCCGACCGGTGCACCGGCACCCTGT
Organism: Streptomyces durhamensis; assembly: GCF_000725475.1. Classification (NCBI taxonomy): domain Bacteria; kingdom Bacillati; phylum Actinomycetota; class Actinomycetes; order Kitasatosporales; family Streptomycetaceae; genus Streptomyces; species Streptomyces durhamensis. Next base: position 134,279 of record NZ_JNXR01000021.1, on the reverse strand, counting down.
ACGACTTCTTCGACCGGATCACCTACTCCGACGACCTGAGCACCGTCGTCGAAGCCCGCTACGAGGTGGTCACCTCGACCGACGCCGCAAAGACCTGGAGCGCCCCGGTCACGGTGGCCCGGGACACCTCCGTACCGGAGGTCGACCCGAACGACCCCGCCACACTGCTGCGCGCCGCGGCCACCCTGCCGAGCCCGGCCGTCGACCCCGGGACAGGCACCCTGTACATGGCCTACGAGGGCTCGGACTTCTCCGGTGGGAAGTTCGACTCCGTCCAGCTTGTACGGTCCACCGACGGCGGACGCACCTGGGGGACCCCGGAGCTGATCAGCCCCAAGGGCGTTGCGGCCTTCTCACCGTCGATCGCGGTCGCCGAGCGGGGCACGGTCGCGCTCACCTACTACGACCTGCGTTTCCTCAGGCCCGGCAACACCACCACTGTGCCCACCGCCTACCAACTGGCCACGCTGCGGCACGGAGACCCGAGGCTGCGGACCGAACGACGGATCTCGCGGGTCTTCGACTGGCTGCAGGCGCCGTTCGCCGGGGGCTACTTCCTCGGCGACTACCAAGGCCTGGCGGCAGACGGCAAGGGAGTACGGGCGGTGCTCACCGAGACCCACTCCGGCGCACCACAGAACCGTACGGACGTGTACACCGGCAGCCTCCGCACCCCCTGACCGCCGCGGACGCCGTCGCCCGGCCGACCGCCGACGGCTGCACCGGCCTGCCGTCCGCCCAGAACTCGTACGTCGTCCGGACACACCGCGTGCTTCCAGGCCGACGCGGACCTGGCGTGCCCGACGGCTCGGCACAGTCCCTGCGGCTCTCCCGGCCACGCTCGCACGGGAGCGCCCCGCGGCGCGTGGCTGCGGGGCGCCTTGGCAGGTTCAGTCGATCTTCTCCCCGTCGTGCGTGCCACCCCTGCAGAGGTTGGCCGTCAGATCGGCCGTTCCGCCGCCCTGCTTGCACTCAGAAGGGGTGACGTAGGAGGGGGTGCCCTTCGCGGTGGCGGCGGCGGTGGCAGCGCCTGTGAGGCCGAGTCCGGCGAGGGCCGCCGTGGCGATGACGGCGGCGAGGATTCGTCGCATGCGCATGTGGTTCCCCTTTCACGGATTGCCTCGGTCGGGGCACTAGCCAGTTTGATCTTCACCCATGTGGGTGGCACGTCATGTTGCGCCATTCGGGTGACAGTGCCGTCGGGTGCGGGGTCGGTGACGCGGCCCGTCGGACAGGCCTGGCACGAAGAGACCACCCCGGCAGGACGGGTGGTCTCTTCGTCGTTCCGCACGGGGCGGCGTCCGCAACCGGCTCCGTGCTGAGAGCCGTGTTGACGTGCGGAAACACGCCCTTGGCAGCGGAGGGTGGCCGGACGCTACACGCTCTGCTCGGCGTCCGCAGGAAAGTGCAGGTCGCAGGGGGCGAACGAGCCCCGTCGGACGCTGCGGGCGCTATTTTCCCTTAACCGCTCAAGTTGTGCCGGGGAGGGCTTTCCAGGGCGGCTTGAGCAGCTCGGTGACCCTCGTGGCCAAGCGGCCGGTACCGCAGCGGCAGAGCACTCAGCGGCCTGGCTGCACGCGTGGGAAGACCTCGGCCGTGCGCCGCGCACCCTGGATGCGTACGCCCGGGCCTGGCGCAGTACCTGGAAACGTTCTTGGTCGCTGCCGGGAACGGTCCCGGCAGCGACGAGAACACGTGTTGCCGAAACCGACCATCCGAGAGGACCCCGCACCTGATGTCCATATGGCCTTCGATCGTTGCCGTACTCGGTACGCTCGCCGGTGCCCTGACCGCCGGACTTCTCCAGCACCGCTCCGCACGCACCGCGCGCGCCGAGCAGCGGGCCGACAGCCACCGCCAGGACCAGCTCGGCGCCGTCACCGACTTCGCGGCCGCCCTGGACGCGCACCGCTCGGCAATGTTCCACCGGGAGCGTCTGGCCCTGGCCGACGCGGGCAGCGAGCACCAGCTGGAGGCTCAGACGAGGTCCCACGACACCCGGGCGGCGATCACCGCGCCCCACATCCGCCTTCAGGTCCTGGTCCCCGAGCTGACCGGCCCCGCCCAGCAGGCCGCAGATGCCACGTACGCGCTGCGCAAGGCCACCGGCCGCACCGAGCTGGACGCCCGGCGGCACGCGGCCAAGGAAGCGTCCGAGGCCTTCGTCGCCGCTGCCGCCGCGCTGCTGAGCCCCGACAACCGCTGACTGAGGGGGATCACCGCCGCGTGTCCCGGCCGTCCATCGAACTCGGCAGGTGGCCGGCCGGGCAGACCGTGGCGGGCCGGCGTCCCGGCTGGCCTGCTGGTCCGGACCCGTGTCAGGCTCCGCCGCTCCGCACGGACGCCAGGCCGAGCACACTGACGCGGGCGCCGTCGACTCGCACGTTCCTCCACCGGCCCCGTGACCTCCTCGACTTGATCCACACTCAGGTGGCGGAGCCGCCTTCTCCCGGCCCGGGGACAGCTGGGTGATCGAGTCGAAGGAGAACGCCGGGGTGCGGTCGAGCTCGTCCAGCCAGCGGTCCACCTCAGGGTGCATGCCGTCGAACGCACCGCGCAGCAGCTCCTGCTGCCGGGGCCTGTCGTGGTGGTGGTGGTGGTCGACTTCCCGTTCGCTCCGGAACAGGAACAGGGCCCGCGCGTCGCCGAGGTGCGGCGCGCCGTACATGCCGGCGGTGCGGCCGACGCCGACGTGGAGAAGGAGTTCGCCGCCGAGCGCGGCGCTGTTCGGCAGGGTCAGCACTCCGAGGTAGGCCCCGGTGAAGGCGCTGAAGCGGGACTCGTCGCCGAAGACGAGGCAGCGCACGTTGGAGTGGAGCCCGTCCGCGCCGACGACGAGGTCGGAAGCGGCGCGGCGGGGTGTTCTCGAACCCCCTGGAGGGTTGTTCACCTCGGATCGACGGCCCGGAACTTCGCATCAGGATGCGGGCTCCGGTCCTGACGCCGCATCCCGGCATCGACGTCAGGACCTTCGAACGGGCCTTGGCGGCGGACCGCGGGCGGTTGGGGCGGGCAAAGCCCGGCCGTCTCGGCCGCGCGGAGCAGGAGGGCGCGGGCCGGCGGGTGAAGCCCGGCGCCGAACAGCTGCGGCGGCAGCCGGCCTGCGCCCGCCTGGAGTGAGAGCGTCACCGCCTCACTCACACATCAGCCTCGAGATCCACCGGATGCTCTCTGTGGAGCGCGGCCTTGGCTCCGCGGCCGGAGCTGACCAGGGCTGCTGCGGATGCGGCCACGGTGACGGCGAGTAGGGGGATCGTGACCAGCTGGGCTGCGTCATCGGTGTTCATGGCCAGCGTCGCAGCACAGGCGATGCCTGTCGTCGTCACGGCGAACGCCACCGCGACCCCGGACAGGGCAAGCAGCCGCAACACCTTGGCAGATGGCCGGCACCGGGTGACGACGACGGCCGGCGTGACCGCCGCGGTGATGAGGAACGCTGCCGGGCCGAGCATCCCCAGGGCCCCGACCCAGTAGGAGACCGGATCGATGGAGGCGAATGCCAGGAGGAGCGGCGCGATCAGCCACGTGGGCAGCGTCGGGATCAGAGCCACCAGCGGGCGCCACGCGGTCCAGTTGCCGGTTCTGGAGGATTCCGCAAGGAGTGCGAGGGCGCCGACCAGCAGGATGAGGCCGGCGCCGTACATGGCGTACTGCGCGACGTCGAGCAGTCGGCGTACCGAATCCGGAGTCGGCCAGGGCTCCTCGGACAGGATGAAGCGCAGCATCGGCAGGGCATACAGTGCGGCGCACCAGGTGACCCAGGTGGTGGCGACGCTTGCCTGCATGCGGCGGCGGCGCCGTTCGGCGGACTCATCGGGCATCACCGGGCGAAGCCATGCCCGCAGCGCGCCGCCCAAGAGGTCCGCGACGACGCTCGGGCCGGCGCCGGTATCCTCGACCAGTGCTTCAAGCTCGCAGCCGTAGCGCTCCCGGAACGAGGGAGGGTATGCCCGCAAGGCCATCCGGGCCGCCATGTTGATCACGCGTTTGCCACCCCCAGCCGGGTCAACCCGGTGCGTGCGAAGCGGGCCATCGCCCGGAGTTTGTCGTCGAGCACGGTCTGGCCCTGCGCGGTGAGCCGGTAGGGCCGCCGGCGCTCGTCCTCGTCCAGCGGCGCGACCAGGCCGCGTTCCTCCAGCCGCGCGATGGCGGCATACAGCGTGCCCGGTCCCAGCTTGATGGATGTCTGTTCCTCGACGTCCTTGGTGATCGCGTAGCCGTGCTTGGGTCCGTCGGCCAGGCTGGCCAGGATCAGCAGCGCGGGTTCGGCCCATCCGACGCGGTCTCGTTGACGCGGCATCAGGCACCTCCTTCGTTCCTCCCCACTACTACGTTATACGATACTACGTAGTACGTTGCAGTGGCCCGATGCGGCAGGACCCGCACACGATGCCTCTCGCGGCGCCCCGCCCGCCGAGCTCCGCCACCCGCTGCAACGGTGCGCGCCGGCGCAGGTTCTCGCGCTCACCGCCCGGTGCGCTCTCTCCATCTGAGTGAACCGTGAGGCCGTCGGCGTTTCGACGTGGAAGGGCTGTAGCGCCGGAGGCACATGCCTCCGGCGAGGCGAAGTCCGGCCGAAGGGCTGCCGACGCCCGTGCGGCCGGCCCGTCGACGCCCGGTCCGAGCCAGGAGGATGCCGCTGTGGCCGTACCCGTAGAGATCGATCACCGTTCCACCGACTACAGCCTCAAGCGCGCCTACTGGCTCGCACTGGCCTCGGACCTGGCGTACAAGGACGAGGCCACCATCGAGGCACAGTCCCGGCAGTGGGGGTTCGACACCGTCCGGCACCACCAGACACGGTTCACACCGCCGTTCCCGCTGCAGGACACGCAGGCCTACACCATGGCCAGCGACGACATGATCGTCACCGCGTTCCGCGGAACAGAACCGCAGCAGATCAAGGACTGGCTCTCCGATGCCACCACCCCGCCCCGGACCGGCCCGGCCGGCACCGGCTACGTCCACGACGGCTTCGGCGAAGCGCTGGAGTCGATCTGGCCCGACGTGAAGAACACCCACGCCGAGCTGCGCACCAACGGGCAATCCGTCTGGTTCACCGGGCACAGCCTCGGCGGGGCCCTCGCCATGCTCGCCGGCGCCCGCATGTACCTGGAGGACCCGCGCCTGGCCGCAGACGGCGTCTACACCTACGGCCAGCCCCGCACCTGCGACAGCGTCCTGGCGAAGGCCTACAACAAGGGCTTCAAGGACCGGATGTACCGGTTCGTCAACAACAACGACATCGTCCCCCAGATGCCGCCCGCGCCTCCCTACACCCACGTCGATGCGCTGCGCTACATCGACTCCCACGGCAAGGTCCGCGAAGCAATGCCTCTGATCGGCGGCCTCACCGACCACGCCGCCGGCCTGCTCGCCGACCCACTGGCACCCGCCGGCGACGGCGTCCGCGACCACTTCATGCACAGCTACCTGACCGCGCTGGAGAAGAACCTCACCTGACCCCGGTACAGCGACGCCACAGCGGCGTTGCGGCCGCCGCGTGTCCGTCGGCGCCGGCCCCGTGTCGGGCGGGGCCTCGGCGCCCGATTCCTACCACCCCGGGTTGGTGGAGTTCCTGGGCGCCGCGATCAAGGTGTTCGCCGAGCAGGGGAGCGGGTTCGCCCCCAGCGCAGGGGCGGAGGCTTCGGTGTAGTCGGGCGACACCGGCCAGGACATGCATGGGCGGGTTCAGTGCCTGCTTCTGAACCCATCCGAGAGCCCAGCTGTCCCGTCGCACTGGATCTTGCTCTATGCGCTTGCCTGTGTCTCCGTAGGAGGTCGGGCAGGGTGATCTTTATCGGCGTTGAGAGAGCCGGTAGGTTCACCTCATGGGACTGCAGCAGGCGGGCGTGCATTATTCGGTTTCGACTTGGCAGCAGCCGTGTCCTGCGGCGACCTCTGACGAACGCAGTGCGCTGGTCGAATGGGTCGCGAAGCGGATCCTGGCTCTCGGTCAGGGGCGTCTGGTGGTGGGGATCGACGGTCTGACCGCCGCGGGCAAGACGAGTTTCGGGCACGAACTGGCTGAGTGGATCAGCGCTGCGGGACGGCCCGTGCTCCGGGCGACTCTTGATGACTTCAAGAAACCATGGAAGGACCGGCACCTGTATGACCGGGAGTCAGGTGAGGGGTACTACCGCAACGCGTTCGACTATGACGCGGTCAAGCGGCTGCTGCTTGGACCCTGCCAGTCGCCGGAGGCGACCTCGTGTGTGCTGTGCAGCATCGACCCGCTGACGCAGCAGGATCATTCCTCAGATGCGGCGCCCCTTACTTCGGATTCGGTGCTGATCGTGGACGGCGTCTTCGCCTTCCGGCCGGAGATCAACGGGTACTGGGACTTCCGTCTCTGGTTGCAGGTGGATTCGGAACTGTCCGTTCAGCGAGGTGCTGACCGTGATCAGGGCTGGGCCGGGAACGATGCGGAGTCGATCCACCGCAACCGGTATCTGGTGGCAGAACGTCTCTATCTTCAGGAAGTCGACCCGATCCCGATGATGGACGTCGTCATCGATAACTCGTCGTTCGCCAGTCCGCGCATCGTGGAGTCGTGACCTCTCCGCGCACAGGGCCTGCGGTCAGGGGCTGTCGCAGCCCCTGGGAGGAGGAGGCAGAGACCGGGGTCTCGGGCTGGTGCCGAGGCAACATCGTGCGTGAGGACGACTTCGTCTGCGTCTTCTGCGGGAGCGATCTGCCCGCGCCGTGGAACGTGGATCCCGCTGCGCGAGACCGCGGGTCACAGCCACTCGTTAATGGTCGCGATGAGGACGGTCGCCTCGTAGCGGACGGCGAGCTGGTCGTACCGCGTGGCGACAGCGCGATGTCTCTTGAGGCGGTTGATCCCGCACTCGGCCGCGTGACGCTCGCGGTAGTCGGCCGGGTCGGCCTTGTCCGGGATGGTGCAGCGGATCCCGCGTCGGCGCAGGTAGGCGCGGTTCTTGTGGGAGGCGTACGCCTTGTCGGCCCGCACCCGGTCGGGGCGGAGGCGTGGCCGGCCCGGCCCGATGCGAGGCACGCGGATCTTCCCCAGCACGGGCTCGAACTGAGGCGAGTCGCCGCGCTGACCGGCCGTGACCGTGCTCGACAGCCAGGTGCAGCTTGGTCGGTGGTTCTTTCTGCAGGTCACCCTGCTTGCGGGCCCCGGCCGCATGCTGATGAGCTCGGCACACCGTGGAGTCGACGCTCAGGTCCCATGTGATCGCGCTGTCCGCGTCGGCCAGGCACTGGAGACGGGTGAGGATCCGGTGCCAGGTGCCATTCCGCTGCCATCGGCGGAACAGGTCGTAGATCCGGCCCCACGGTCCGTACTCGACGGGCACGTCCCGCCACGGAACACCGGTCCGGACCCGGAACCGTATGCCGTCGATCAACTGCCGCCGAGGCCAGATGGGTAACGGCTCCAGCACCGCCCACTGTTCGTCCGTGAGATCTCCCCGACCCATGAACCGAGATCATTCACAGCTCAAGATCCACTTTCGATACACGGCCTAGGCCGCTGTTCCCGGCCCTGCCTCCCTCGGATCCCCGAGCGGCCGGGTCCGCCCATCGTCCCCGTCCGCCCGGCGTCCCGGCTCCGTCTCGTCCAGCTCCCAGTAGTGCCGGCAGTCATCGCACCGGTACACCGCGATCCCCGCGTCGATCGTCAGTACGGCCGCATCCGGGCATCCGCTGCCGTCACCGCGCCCCACACACTCCTGCTCCCAGGTATCCCCCACGATCTGACCGTGCGGCGCACAGGCCGTGTTCGTGGAGAGGGCGTGCAGGGCGCACAGGCGCTCCCGTCCGGCAACGCACCCCAGCACCCGCCAGCAGCCCCAACAGCTTCCGCCGGCGAGGAGAACGCGGCGCTCACTCCCGGGGGCCGCGCGCCAGGCCCCTGCCGCCGGTGGCTCTGAGCAGTACGGTCATCAGGGGACGTCAGCGGTGGCCGAGCACGTTGACCACCCGTCCGTCGGGGTCGCGGACGAAGAACCGCCGCACGCCCCACTCCTCGTCCTGCAAGGGGTGGATGATCTCCGCGCCGCTGTGCGTCATGACCGCGTAGGCCGCGTCCACGTCGTCCACCTCGATGCTCATGTCGGGGCTCACGGGCGCGGTCTTGTCGCTGGTCATGATGCTGATCTGCGCTGTCGGGCCGGACGGGGAGGCGAGCGTCATGATCCAGCCGTGGTTCATGACCTCCTCGAAGCCCAGCAGGCCGTAGAACTCCCGGCTCTTGTGCGCGCTCTGCGACTGGATGTTGGGTACGACACGGCGAACGGCCATCAAGGACTCCTGGGAAGAACAGAGGTGTTTCCATGCCTGCCCAGGAGTACTACGGCCAGTCCGCCCTCGCACGCACCTCGGGCCACGGGGTGGGGCCGGGTGGGAGGAAGCCGGATGTCGCGATCGGGCTCACTCGCGCAACGGCGGTGTCAGATCGTGCGGGGTGTTGCCGGTCGCCAGATACGCAGGTCGAGCTGCGCGGCTTCATGGTCGTAGCCCCGTTCCATGAAGCCGCCTTGCATGAACAGCCCGATCGCCGGGGCCGGTTCGCCGGACGAGGGCCAGAGCGCCAGCCACCGGGTGCGGATCTTGAAGCCCCGTGTCTCCCGGCGCCAGCCGTGCCATTCCTCGGGGAGGCCCGGGTCGTCGGGATGACCGCGGTATCCGGGCTCTCCGAGGTTCTCGGTGGCGGCCCTCATGCAGTCCGCCCAGAGAGCGGCGGCGGGTTCCAGCACATTGCGGTGGTGCGGGGAGGAGGGCTTGGAGCTGATCCTCCACAGCTTCGACTCCAGCCAGTTCACGCGTGCGGGATACCGGAGCAGCGGCGGCAGCCACAGGGACAGCCCTTCCCGCGTGGTGACGCAGACGCACGCGGAGCTGTGGGTGCCGCACACCGTCCAGCCCAGTCGCCGCGCCCAGCGTTCCAGTTCGCCGACTGTGGCGAACGCCCGGTTCCACGAGTGGCTGCCGAATATCGCGTCCCAGTCCCATGCGGAGACCCCTTTGAGCTGTGCGGCCACCTCCTGCCAGGTCGTCTCCGGCTTGTCTTCCGGTTCGGGATCGCCGTAGAGGGGTCTGTCCTGCGGGGCCGGTCCCCATGGGCCGACGGCGCGGACCTTTGCCTCTACTTCGGCGTAGCCGTCGTCCAGGGCGATGTTCGCGGGATCGAGGAGTTCGAGCTCGACGGAGTGCCTGCCGTAGCCGTCGCGGAAGACGGTGAGGATGATGACCGCGGACTCGGGACCCGGTGGATTCCACACGGCGAGCCGGTACGGGTTGTACCTGCGCCGTTCTTCGAGCGGCCCCGATCTGCTGCCGAAGCCGACGGGGAAGTCCGCGCCGTCCCAGGCGCCGGACCAGGTCGGTGTGCCGAGTACGCTCCGGGCGGCCACGAGGTACTCGGCCCATACGTCGGCCGCCTGTGCCGCTTCGCTCTCGTGCGCCCCGTCGCGCCGGTCGGGGGTGGCGCCGCTCCACAGCCGGTGGGAGGCGCGCGCGTACGTCTGCGAGTGAGATGTGGTGGTGGACAGGTGGTGCTGTTTTCCGGTGCGGGTCTGGACCGTGATCGGGCCCCAGTCGTTGGTCCGCCACTGGAAGTTGACCACCTTCCAGTCGAACCGGGCGAGCCATGCGGGGTCCGGTTCGTAGCCCGTACCCGCTCCTGGCCAGACTTTTTGCCAGTCCACCTCGGTCAGTACGGTGAGTTCCCTCGCCAGCTCCCGCGGCGTCGTGCGGACTTCGCAGCCGGGTGTCGGTTCGGTGTCGGACACGGCGATCATCTCCTTCGCGCCCACTCGGCGGCCGGCCCGGCCCTGGTGCCGTCGCCGCGCATCGTTTATCGTCTCCATGACGATAACAGGAGGATCATGAACAGCCCTACGCCGCACACGCCTTCCGACCTTTCCCGGATGACGGACGAGGAGCTGGCCCGGCGAGCAGCCGAAGTGGCCACGAGCTGGGTCTCCGCCACGACCGCCTTGTCGCAGACGCGCGGATGGGCGCTGGTGGGCCTGCAGCACTCCGGTTCCGGACACATGGAGATGTACGCCTGGGCCGCACTCGAAACCTGGGAGCGGCAGCTGGCCGAGGCGCTCGCCACCGCCGGCTCCGACGAGAGCTGCGAGCGGATCGCCAGGGCGAAGGACCAGGCGGTCCGCCAGATGCGCGACCTCCTCCTGGACGGCATCCGCAGGGCGGAACAGCTCTACGGCCACCGGGAGGAGCCGCACCGCGTCGACCCCCGCGCCAGACTGCGGGACTTCATCAGCCGCAACGGATGAACGACCGACGGTACGGGGGGCCGGTGCCCTCTCGGTTCCCGCGGACGGTACGCGGCCTTCCGCGAACAGGGCCTCAACCGTCTGAAGCCTTGTGTGCCGGCGCCGCGCGGCGGTGTGCGGTTTCGCGGCCCGGGACGGCGGGCCGTGACTGGTCGTAGGGACCTGCGCTTGGCGGGTCAGACCGTGTTCGTGAGCTTTTGGCGCACGACGATCGCGTTGAGCCGGACCGCGAACGGTGCGGTGTCCATGAGGTCCAGGGTCCCCGCACGGGACTTGGCGAGGCCGACGGTGACGTCGGCGCAGAAGGCGACGGCGTAGAGGTACGCGCCGGCTTCCTCGTCCTGGAGGGCGAAGAACAGGTCGCGGTAGTAGCTCGTGCGGTCCGGTTCCTCCTCGTAGTAGGCCAGCCCCGGTTCGCCCTCCTGCGCCGCGAGGTGGGTGAAGGCGTCCACGAGGCCGCGTTCGACGGTGTCCCAGAACGACGCCTGAGCCGCCTCGGGCGGGAGCGCCTGGCGGACCGCTTCCTTGAGGGAGAGCGCCATCACCAGGATCGGTGCCTCCTCCTGGAGCCCCCAGCCACGGACGACCTTGACGATGTCGCTGTCGGGGAGCAGGGCGGCGGCGTCGCGGATGTGAGCGAAGTCGTAGTTGACGGTGGCGGGGGCGATCGCCTCCTGGAAGGCGCGCCCGAGGGCGTCCGCTTGGGCGAGATGGGCCTCTGCCACCTCGGTGACCGTCCTGAAACAGGCTGCCAACTGCCCCTCCTTAAACATTTTGTTGCACGGGTGGGGCGTCAGTATGCCCTAGCGGTGCGCCACCACATGAGGCCGCCCACCCCGGCCGGTCCCGGAGTCCGCAAGGCGTGCACATCGAAGAGCCGGATTCCGCGGCGGATTCTCTCTTCGCCTGATGGCGCGAGGTCAGCGCGCGGGCAGGGCGGGGGTGTGCCCGGTGCGTACGGCGTCCAGGGCCCGCGCATCGAGGCCGAGGAGCCGCACGATGGTCGGGGCGATCTGGGTGGCTGCAATGCTGCTCACGCTGGGGCTGGGCGCAGCGCTGACCGGGAGCCGTGCATCGCGGTAATTCGATGGCGCGCGTGCACCGGTGTGCCCACCCTGGTCCTTGTGGCAGAACCCAAGTACCAGATCCGAGCCCTGCACACGGACTCCACGGTCACCGTCTACCAGGCGTACGCCCCGAGGATCGGCCTGCCGGCGGCCCGGGAGGGCCGTTTCCCGGCGGTGTGGCAGCGGGACCGGATGACCTGGATCAAGCCGTCGTTCCTGTGGATGATGTACCGCTGCGGGTGGGGCACCAAGGAAGGGCAGGAGACCGTCCTCGCGGTCGAGATCTCCCGGGAAGGTTTCGAGTGGGCGCTGGAACACGCCTGCCTGTCCCACTACAAGCACGGACTCCACGCCGATCACGCCACATGGAAGCGCCAGTTGAAGCGGGCTTTGGCCCGGGTGCAATGGGACCCCGAGCGCGACCTGCGCCTTCAGCCGCTTGCCCACCGCTCGCTCCAGCTCGGCCTCGCCGGCGAAGCCGCACGCCTCTACGCCGACGAGTGGATCGTCTCCATCACCGACATCACCCCGCTCGCCCGTACCGTCCACGCACAGGTACAGGACGGACACCTGGACGCCGCACGGCAACTCCTGCCCCGTGAACGCCCCTACCCCGTGGCCGAAGGGGCCCTGGCTCATCTCCGTCGGTGAGCCTGTCCGCCCGCCGGGATGACGCCTGGGCACGGGCGTGCCGGCGGGAGCGCCGCGAACGCCGGCCTGCCCGATGAGCGCCGGCCGGACTCACCGGCTCCTCCGGCGACGCCGAGGGCGGTGTCGGCTCGACGTGTCGGCGGGCGCGGGTCCAACGCGCCTGCCGGGGTCCTGGAACGGGTTCGGGCTTGCGACCGGTAGCCGTCAGGAGGACACCGGCGGATCGCCGTCGGTGTCGTGCTGTCCACCACCGTCTGCCGATCGGGCCCGGATGGCAAGTCCTCCGGAACAAACGGTGGGCCGCCGCGGGCCCGGCAGTCGCCGAAGGCGTCGTCGCCACCGCGGGGTTCGTCTGCCGGCCGGGTGGCCGCTTCAGTGGCGGTGCGGGGAACACCGACAAGGCCGGACCTTCCCATAACGGGCAAACGGGGAGTCGGGGTGAGGCGGGGCGGGGGCGGTGCGTGGAAGGCTGTGTGCCGCGCGGCCCGCTGTACCGGCAGGGTCCAACTGCCCCTGGGCCGCGCCTTTTTTGCGACCAGTAGCCCGGGTCCCGGCGTCCGGCCGGCGGCCCCGTCAGGACGGATTCCTGCGCACCATGACCAACCTCTTCGTCCCCCGCCCGGCCGGCCCGGTTGCGGCCGACAGCAGCCCGCCGTGCTCCTGCACCCCCGGCTCCGGGCAGGCGGGCACCGCCGCAGCGACCGCGGCCGCGGTGCGGTTCGGCCCCACGCACGCGCTGATCCTGCTCCTGTGTTTCCTCGCGCTGGGCAGCGGCCTGTTCCTGGCCGGCACCCCGCTGGACACCGTGTTCGCGCTGCTGAGCGGCTGCGGGGCGATCGGCGCGGCCACCCTGGCCGCGGCGGGCGGCGGCCGGCGGCTGGCGGCGGTCTTCGTGGAGGCCGCCGTGCGCTCCGGCACGGGCAAGTAGGCGGCCGCCGTGGCCCGTTCCCCCGCCGGGGGTGCCCCGGAACGCCCCTTCGCCCATCTCGCCGAACACCTGGTCGCCCTGCGCCGGGCCGCACGGCTGCCCCAGCGCGCCCTGGCCGAGGCCGCCAACGTCTCCCGCGGTGCCGTCCAGCGCGCCGAATCCGGCGCCGCGGCCCCGTCGACGACCGTTCTCGACGCCTACGTGCGCGCCTGCTCGGGCAACCCGGCCGACCATGCGCGAGCGCGCCTTCTGCGCACCCGCGGCCGCACCGCCCAGCGTGCCCGGCTCCGCCACCTCAAGGCCCCGGCTCCCCACCTCATCCACACCGAGGACGACCTCGGCGCCGCTCTGGCCGCCGCCTACGAGCAGGCCGGCGCTCCCTCGCTGAGCGACGCCCGCCTCACCCCCGGGCGCAGGCCCCTGCCGCGCACCACCGCCTGGCGGATCGTGGCGCGCAGGAAACTGCCGCCCACCGCCGAGCAGCTCGTGACGTTCCTGGCCGCTTGCGGCATCGGCCCGGCCGAGCAGTGCCCGTACGTCACGGCCTACGAGCGCATCATCGCCGAGCGCGGCATCCGCCCCACTCCCCCGCCGCGGGATTCCGGCCGGAGCGGCCGGTTCGGTCCGGACGTCGAGGGGCGTCCCGAGCGGCTGGAGCTCACCGGCCTGGCCGCCGCCATCGTCAAGCGGTTGCCGGCCGCCACGGTCGAGGAACTGCTCGTCACGGCACTGGCCCACAAGGCCGGCCGCGAGGCGCAGCGCAACGGGACGGTCACTCCCGAGCTGATCGTCACCCTCGCGGCCCTCATCCACCCCACCCGAGACGACGGCATCTCGCGCATTGTCGACGGACTTACGGAGGTCTACGACGTCACGCACCACCAGCGCCGGCCCAGAGCGGCCCGGGCCGCCACCGCTTCCTCCTGGTCCTACAACGAGATCGCGGCACGCCTCAGGGTGCAGCCGGACACCGTACGGTCCTATCGCAAGCACGGGCTGCTGCCCCCGCCCGACCACGTCAAGTGGGGCAGGCCCTGCTGGAACGCCGACACCATCCGTGCCTGGGTCGCCTCCCGCCCGGGCGGCCGCGCGCGCAGGGACGGCTGAGCCCGCACACTCGCAGCGGCCGGCCGCAAAACCGCGCCTGCTGCTCCGGCATGCCTGGCCGCGCGGGTGGCTGAGCCGCTCGGGGCGGGCCGGAGCCCTGGGCGGTGGCGGCACCGGGCACACCCGGCTTTCGGCTCCTGCCTCTCGCCGATGCGCCGATGCGCCGATCGCGGGCACTCACCGGTGGGGTGAATCGCGCTCGCCGGTGCGGGGAATGCAGCCGTCATGAGTGATCACACCAGGGGTGGCGGCAGCGCAGCGGACCATGAGGAATCAACCCGCCGCTACTACGAGAGCGGCGATGTCGACGCCTTCTACGACGCCGTCTGGGGTGGTGAGGACATCCACGTCGGCGTGTACGCCCACCCGCAAGAGGCGATCGCCGGCGCTTCGCACCGCACCGTGCAGCACGCCGCGGACCGGGTCGCGGACCTGCTCGGCCCCGATGCCACCGTGCTCGACCTCGGTTCGGGGTACGGCGGTTCGGCCCGTGCGCTCGCCGAGCGGTTCGGCTGCCGGGTGGTGGCCGTGGACCTCAGCGAGGGGCACAACCGGCGCCACCGCGCGGCCAACACCCGGCGCGGGCTGGACGGCCTGATCGAGGTCGTCACCGGCTCCCTCAACCACCTGCCCTACGAGGCCGGGCGCTTCGACGTGGTCTGGTCCCTGGAGGTCCTGTGCCATGTCGAGGAGCGGGGCGGCGCGCTGGCCGAGGCCGTGCGTGTCCTCAAACCGGGCGGAGCGCTGGTCTTCTCGGACATCATGGCGGCCGAGGAGACCCCGGCCGGGGCCATCCTGCCCGCGCTGTCCCGACTGGGCGTGCAGAGCCTGGCAACGCCCTCGTCCTACCTGGAGACACTGTCCGGACTCGGTCTGAAGAGCGACTTCGAGGACCGCAGCGCAGACCTCGCCACCCACTACGCACGCCTGGAGCAGGAGGTGCGCCGCCGCACGCCCGAGCTGCGCGGCGCCATCAGCGCCGCCTACCTCGACGACCTGCTGGCCAACCTGCCCCTGTGGACGGACATCACCCGCCGCGGACTGCTGCGCTGGGGCCTCTTCCACGCCCGCCGCACCGCGAGCCTTTCCCCCAGGCGCTGAAGGGCGGCCGGCTCCGCCCGCCGCCGGCCGGCCCGGTCCGGCAAGGGGTGCGCGCCCTGTGTCAGGCACAGCGCTCGACGTCGTCCGAGAAGGGCTGAATGGGGGGCGGGCGGATCTGTTATGCGCCAAACGGCTCCGTGGAAGGAGCACTGCTGCGGGGTCTTTTCCTTTGCATATCTGGTTCTCGTCTGGATCCATAGCACCTCGGTCTGGGTTTCTTCTGGAGGTCCGCTCGGTTTTGGTTGGAGATCTGCTGCAGCGGACGCCGTCACCGTGTGCGGCGTTGCCGTAATCCTCGCCATCGTCACCGCCGGTTTTGGTCTTGTCCCGCGTGGTGCGGAACTGGCTGGTTCTTCGGGTGTGCTGGATGGGTGCACCGAGCATCAAATGTCGAGGGAGCACGGAACCACCGACTCCGCCCCCCCCTACCGAGCAATTGCGAGGCGATCCGAGCCATGACGCAGTCCACGACGCACACGGGGATTCAGGACCCCGGCGCCACCGCCGCTCAGGAGACTCCCGTCCCCTTCCCGCAGGCCCGCAGCTGCCCCTACCAGCCGCCCGCGGGTTACGGCCCGCTGCGCGAGTCGTATCCGATCGGCCGGGTCACGCTGTACGACGGGCGGGCGGCCTGGGCCGTCACCGGGCACGCGCTGGCCCGTGACCTGCTGTCCGACCCGCGTCTGTCCTGCGACCGCACACAGCCCGGGTTCCCGGCGCCGAGCGAGCAGTTCGCCAAGGTCAGGGCGCGGGGGGTGCCGCTGATCTCCGTCGACGACCCCGCGCACAACGCCCAGCGCCGGCTGCTGATCCCGCACTTCACGCTGAAGCAGAACGCCTCGATGCGCCCGCGGATCCAGCAGATCGTGGACCAGCTGCTCGACGCGATGGAGCGGCAGGGGCCGCCGGCGGAGCTGGTCTCGGCCTTCGCGCTGCCGATGCCGTCCATGGTGATCTGCTCGCTGCTCGGTGTGCCCTACGACGATCACGAGTTCTTCGAGGCGGCCTCCGAGCGGCTGCTGCGCGGCCAGACGGTGGAGGAGGTCGCCCGGGCCCGGCAGGAACTCGAGCGTTACATGGGCGAGTTGGTCGACCGCAAGCGGCGTGAGCCGGGCGACGGGCTGCTCGACGAGCTGATGCGGATGGACACCCCGAACGGTCCTCTGGGCCGTCAGGAGCTGGTGGCGCTGTCGGGGATGCTGCTGGCGGCGGGTCACGAGACGACGGCCAACATGATCTCGCTCGGCGTGTTCACGCTGCTGCGCCATCCCGAGCAGCTGGCGGCCCTGCGGTCCGGGAGGACGCCGATGGCCGTCGTGGTGGAGGAGCTGCTGCGGTATCTGTCCGTGCAGAACGGGATGCTGCGGGTGGCGGTGGAGGACATCGAGGTGGCCGGCCGGACGATCCGGGCCGGCGAGGGCGTCATCATCATGACGGCGATCACCAACCGGGACGGCACGGTCTTCGCGGCGCCGGACAGCCTGGACTGGGACCGTTCCGCGCGCCACCATCTGGCGTTCGGCTTCGGGGTGCACCAGTGCCTGGGCCAGAATCTGGCGCGCCTGGAGCTGGAGATCGCGCTGGGCTGCCTGTTCGAGCGGCTGCCGGGGCTGCGGCTCGCGGTCGCCGTCGAGGAGGTCCGTTCCAAGCCCGCGACCTCGACGATCGACGGTCTGCTCGAACTGCCCGTGGCCTGGTGAGCGCGGTGCGGATCGAGGTCGACAGGGAGCGGTGCGTGGGCGCGGGCATGTGTGCGCTGACGGCGCCGGAGGTGTTCACGCAGGACGACGACGGGTTCAGCGAGGTGCTGGCCGGCCGTGAGTCGGCGGCCGGGGAGCATCCGATGGTGAGGGAGGCGGTGCGGGCCTGTCCGGTGAGCGCGGTGGCGCTGCTGGACGAGGACTGAGCCTGCCGCCTGTTGCGGGCGGGCGGTGGCGGTGGCGGTGTTGTCGGTTCGGGGACTTCGCGGTTCCTCACCGGCCGCCACCGCTGTCGCTTTTCTCCACCGGAAGGAATGCGGCACATGCGGCCGCTGAAATGCGTCTGGGCGGTGGCGGTTTGAGTTCGGCCGGTTCTTGACACTCGTGTCGAGAACGTGGCCATCATAGCGCTCACTGTTCGCCGGATTTCTTCTGTGGAGTTTTCATGCCGAGGGATGAAAAGTTACAGCGGCCGGGTGGGCTCGTCGAGCGGCATTCCATCGATTTCATACCCGACGGTGAGCGGCATGGCAGGCCGGCCGGTCTGTTCGGTCTGTGGTTCGCCGCCAATCTGCAGATCAGTGCGGTGGTGACGGGGTCGCTTGCCGTGGTGTTCGGGCTCGATGCGCTGTGGTCGCTGGTGGCGCTGCTGGCGGGGAATCTCCTGGGCGGGGCGGTCATGGCGTTGCATGCCGCTCAGGGGCCGCGGCTGGGGCTGCCGCAGATGATCTCCTCCCGGGCCCAGTTCGGGGTGCGGGGGGCGGTGGTGCCGCTGGTGTGCTCGGTGACGATGTTCATCGGGTTCTTCGCCAGCGGCAGTGTCCTGGCGGGGCAGGCGGTGGGTCACCTCGCGCACACCGGTGAGACGGCCGGCATCGTGGTGTTCGCTGTGGCCACCGCGGTGACGGCGGCGGTCGGCTACCGGCTGATCCACCGTGTCGCCAAGGCCGCGGCGGTGGTCGGCGCCGTCGCCTTCCTCTACCTCGGCGTGCGGATGGCCGATGCGGCGCCGCTGGGGCGGATCCTGGCGGCGCATCACTTCTCGGCGCCGCTGTTCTTGCTGGCGATGTCGCTTTCCGCGTCGTGGCAGCTGGGATTCGGGCCGTACGTCGCGGACTCCTCCCGCTATCTGCCGCGCACGACCGCGCCGCGCTCGGTGTTCTGGGCGACGCTGGGCGGGAGTGTGCTCGGTGCGCAGTGGTCGATGGGCTTCGGGGCGCTGGCGGCGGCGTGGCAGGGCGGCGGGGAGGGGGACGAGGTGGGGCGCGTCGTCGGTATGTCGGGGTCGGCGGCCGTCACCTTGCTGCTGTACTTCGCGGTCGCCTTCGGGAAGCTGACGGTCAATGTGCTGAACACCTACGGCGGTTTCATGAGCGTGGTCACCGGGGTCGGCGGGTTTCGCCGGATCGGCCGGGTGGGGCCCGGTGCCCGGGCCGTCTGCGTCGGCGCGATCATGCTCACCGGGACGGCGCTGGCGCTGCTGGGGCGGGGGCGTTTCCTCGAGTCGTTCTCGACGTTCCTGCTGTTCCTGCTGATCTTCTTCACGCCGTGGAGTGCGATCAACCTGGTCGACTTCTATGTGCTGTCCGGCACGGGGTACGACGTCGAGGCGCTGGCCGACCCCCGCGGCCGTTACGGTGCCTGGAACGTGCGGGCGCTGACGGCCTACGGGTTCGGTGTCCTCGTCCAGCTGCCGTTTTTGTCCAGCGCGTTGTACACGGGGCCGTTCGTCGCACGGCTCGGTGGCGCGGACATCTCCTGGATCGTGGGCCTGGTGCTGCCGGCCCTCGTGTACTGGCTTGTGGCACGGCGTGACCAGGGCACCGTCCCCGGGGGAAAGGACGGTGCCCTGGAGTCTTTCGTGCCCGATCCCGTCGAGCTCTAGGAGCCGGCCGGGGTGTAGCGGGTGCGCAGCCAGGCGGCGAGGGCGGTCAGGGGGACGGCCGTGGCGGCCGCGAGGACGAACAGCTGCGGGTAGTGGCCGTGCTGGGCGAGCGGGCCGCCGAGGCCCGAGCCGATGGCGCTGCCGACGAAGAGGGAGGCGACGAACAGGGCGACGGCGGTGCCGCGGGCCGCGGGCACCAGTGTGGTGGCCCAGTTCTGCAGTGAGGAGTGGAAGAAGGACCAGCCGCCGCCCAGCAGGATCGCGGCCGCGCCGATTCCTGCCACGTTCAAGCCGGCGGCGGCGACCAGGAAGCCCGCGGTCATCATCACGCCGCCCGCGGCCAGCAGTTGCCATGCCGGGCGCAGCGCCACCCGCTTGAGGAGCCGGGAGAAGCCGAGGGTGCCCGCGCCGTAGAGAGCGGTCACGCCGCCCGCGCCCAGCGCGCCGATGCCCCGGTTCTCCAGGGCGGGGGCCAGGAAGGTGAAGCAGCCCAGCAGGACCGCGCCTTCGATCAGGCCGAAGCCCATGACCAGCCAGGACCACCGCAGCCGCAGCACGGAGGCGAGTTGTTCGGACGGCCGGCGCAGGGTGGTGGCGGTGCGGGACTCGGCCAGGCGGCGCAGGGCGAGGAGGGTGATCACGGCGAGTACGGCGGACAGGGCGAGCATCGCCCGCCAGCTGGACACCGCGGCCACCGCGCCGGCCACCACGGTGGCGGCCGCGGTGCCGATGGCGAGGGCCACCTGCAGGTCCGACAGGGCCCGCTGGCGCAGGGCCGCGGGGACGGTGTCGCCGACGTAGGTGAGGGAGGCGGGTACGACCGCTCCGAAGAACGCCCCGGTGAGGATGCGCAGGATCACCAGGACGGTCAGGGTCGGGGCGGCTGCGGAGGCCAGGGCGCACACGGCTGCGGCGCCGAGGGTGAAGCGGACGACGCGCATGCGCCCGTAGCGGTCGGACAGCATGCCCCATAACGGCTGGGCGCATCCGTAGGCGAAGAAGTAGCCGCTTGCCACGAGTACGACCTGGCCGAGGCGTACGTGGAATCCGGTGGCGATGGCCATCAGCAGGGGGGTGATGGCGAAGCGGTCGAAGTTGCTGAGGAAGCAGGCCGCGGCGAGAGCCGGTGGCACCCGCGCGGCCGTCTGCGGCTGCGGTGGCGTGCCGGCCGGCGCGCCGGATCCGGTCGTGGTGGGCTGTACGTCCTGGGACATCGCTGGGCCTTTCTGCGGCGTGCGCTCGGGGGCTGACTCAAGGGTCGGGTGTCGGGGGGCGGACAGCCAGGAGACAAAAACTCCCCGCCTTGCGGCGTCGTGGGAAGCGGTCTGCCGAGGGGCACCGGGCCGGTGTCCTGGGCCCGTTCGGCTTCGGCCAGGTATCCGCCTTTTTTGCGCCATCTGAATTCATTCGCCAAAAGCGCACGCCACAGCGATGCAAACGTTCGGCAATGAATCACTGTGCTTGCGGGCTGCCTGGGCTGTTCAACCGCTCATAAAGAACACTTGAACAAGTGCGGAACGCTTTCGGTGGCCCTGCCCGCGTATTTCGGAATGAATCTCCTGGCCGGATCGGATTCGGCCCGGTGCCGGGCGTTCCGGGACGGCCCGCCTTCGGCTGCTAGCCTGGGCCGATGGCAGCCATGACGGGTTTTGCGGACACCGGCCGCCGTACGCTCGGAGCGTTCGTCAGGTCACGGCGCGAGCGTCTGTCGCCCGACGAGGTGGGCATCTGCGACTCCTCACGCCGGCGCACTCCCGGGCTGCGCCGCGAGGAGGTCGCCTCACTGTCCGGGGTGAGCCTGAGCTGGTACACGTGGCTGGAGCAGGGCCGGGACATCAAGGTCTCCCGTCAGGTCCTCGCCTCGCTCGCGCGGGCGCTGAAGCTGTCCGCACCGGAGATCCGGCACCTGTACCGGCTCAGTGACGAACTGCCCCCGGACATCGGCGAGGTGCGCGGCTGCCCCGGCCGCGACGAGCAGCTCGAAGCCATGCTGCACGCCCTGCAGCCCAACCCGGCGCTGCTGCTGGACCACCACTGGGACGTCGTGGCCTTCAACGCGGCGGAGGCGGCCTTGTTCACGGACTTCGACGCGCTGCCCGTCGAGCGCCGCAACATGCTCTGGGTCATCTTCGGCTGGCCGCCGGCGCGTTCCCTGATGACGGACTGGGAGGCCCAGGCCACGCAGGTGCTCGCCCAGTTCCGGATGCGCGCCGACGAGGAGCCCGCGGACCCCCGCTACCGGGCGGTGGTGGCCGATCTGCTGGCCCACACACCCGACTTCGCCCGGTTCTGGCAGCGGCACGAGGTCGCCGACTACCGCAGTGTCCACAAGCACTTCACGCACCCGAGGGCAGGACGGCTCACCCTGCGCCAGTCGAAGCTGATCGTCGCGGACGACCCCCGCGTCCACCTGCTGGTGCGCCTGCCGGCCGACGAGGCGACGAAGGACGCGCTCGCGCTGCTGCGTTGACGCGGCGCGACGACGGGGAGCGCAGCAGGGCCCCCTCGGACCGGGTGCGGTCGAGGGGGCCCGGGGTGCGGGTTGGGGGTTCACTGCTCGTGCAGGAACTCCCGGATCGGGTAGCCGACATGACGCTGGTCGGTGAGCGCGTAGCCGAGGATGACGTCGCCCGGCTTCAGCTCGGTGATGTTGTGGACGCTGCCGCCGGGGCCGAGCACCCGCACATGCCAGTCGTCCTGGGCGATCACGTTCACCTTGGCGCCCGAGGGCGAGGCGGCCTCGATCAGCAGCATCGGGCGGCTCTCCATCTTGATACGGCCGACCACGACACGCCTGGTGCGGCCGTCGGTGTCCACGGCCAGCAGCTCGGAACCGGAGCGCAGTTCGGCGAGGTAGCGCGTGCGGTTGGCCGGGGTGAGGCTGTAGGAGTGCAGCGCGGCCGCGTTCACCCGGAACGGGCGGGTGGGCATGTAGGGCAGGGGGTGCGTCTCGCTGCTCACCAGGATCATGCCCGTGGCGTGCGAGCCGACCAGGATGCCCTCGTTCTGCCTGAAGTGGGAGCAGGTGTCCACGCACACCCGGTCGCCCAGGCCCACATGGGCCAGCCGGGTCACCGTCAGCTCCTGCAGCTGGAGCTGCTCGGTGCTCTCCTGGCAGATGTCGGTGAGCCGGGTCGCCTCGCCCACCGCGGCGGGCTTGAGCAGGACGCCTTCGGGCCCGCGCTCCAGCACGGTGAGGGTGATCTCGGCGTCCTCCAGGTCGGTGACGACCGTGATCAGGTTGCCCTCGGCCTTGTCGGTGGCGCCGAGCAGGATCTCCAGGGGGATCTTGCTGGGGTCCTGCTGGAACTCCACCACCGTCCAGGCGGCGCTGGAGGCCACCTGGCAGGCCACGTCGAGGGACTCCTCGCCGGTGACGGTGACGAAGACGCCCTTTTGCGCGTCGGGCGAGGCGGGCTCGTACTGTCCGGCCAGGGTGTGGTCGACGATCAGCAGGTCGGCGGTCTGCGCCAGCTTCTCGGCGGCGGGCTTCGGGGTGCCGGGGAGGATCAGGCCGACCTTGCGCTTGTTCGGCGGTATCGAGACCAGCAGTTCCGGGTCGTCGGAGACGAAGGCGTCGACGCCGACGTGCACGGCCTCCTCGATCACGGGGGCGGTGATGTCCTTGAGACCACGGACGTCGATCCAGGTGAGCTTCACTGCGAACTCCTCGGCAACTCGGTCAGGTCTGGACTGGCTCGGGAAGGGGCGCGGTGCGCACCTGCGCGGCGGGGGCGGCGGGGGCGTGGGCACGTTCGCCGGTGCGGGGCGCGGCCGGCTGGTGCAGGGCGGCGGCGATGCGGCGCACGGTGGCCGCGACGTCCGGCGAGGCCCACACGTTGCGGCCCATGGCCACACCGAGCGCGCCCGAGGCCACGACCTCACCGACGGTCCGGGTCAGCTGCCGGTCGCCCACCGGGGCACCGCCGGCGGTGATGATGCCGATCGGGCAGCTGCGCACGACCTCGGCCATCGTGACCGGCGAGCCGGTGTAGGGGACCTTCGCGATGTCGGCGCCGATGTCGGCGGCCAGGCTCGCGGCGTGCGCCACCAGCGCGGGGTCGGTCGGGTCGCCCACCCGGGGCCCACGCGGATAGACCATGGCGATCAGCGGCAGGCCCCAGCGGGTGCAGCCGTCGGCGGCCCGGGCCAGGTCGCCCAGCTGCTCGGCCTCGGTGTCGGAGCCCATGTTGATGTGGATGCTGACCGCGTCGGCCCCGCGCTCCAGGGCTTCTTCGACCTCGGCGAGCCGGACCTTGGCGTTGGCGTCGGGGGCGTGCCGGGTGATGCCGTTGAGGTGGATCACCAGGGCCGTCTCGCGCAGTACGTCGGTCGGCAGGAACCGGATGCGGCCCTTGTGGACCAGCAGGGCGTCGCCGCCGTTGCGGGACACCGCGCGGGCGATGTCGCGGAAGGCCGGCGCGGAGGCGACCGGGCCGTCGGCGACCGAGTGGTCAAGAGGCACCACGAAGGTCCGGCCGGACACCGGATTGATCAGGCGGCTCAGCCGCAGGCTCTTTCCGGAGGAGTGGTGGACCACTTCCATGGGGACTCCTCTCACGCCGGACAGGACCGCGTGGCGCAATTGAGGCCGTCGCGGCGGCAGATGGATGCGAGAACGTCCCGGAACAGTGCGCACGAACGCCTGGTCGACGGGACGTGCCTCAAGGAAGTCGTAATGATTAAGGAAAGTCAAGTTCCCATCAATGGCGCCGAGTTGAGCGTCCGGGAGGCGATTGACACGGTACTCGGCAGCCGTATCGTTGGTCCCTGCCAATTGCGCTGCACTGGCCGCCCCTCCCCCATTGGCAGCCCGTTTGGAAAACGACGTGCAGGAGACCCCATGAGTGCGTTTGCGCAGAACTATTGGTATGTCGCCGCCTGGAGCAAGGAGGTGGGCCGGACGCTGCTGAGCCGGACGATATGCGGCGAGCCGGTCGTGCTCTACCGCAGCCGGGACGGGCAGCCCGTGGCCCTGGCGGACCGCTGTGTGCACCGCCGCTACCCGCTGTCGCTGGGCCGGCTCACGGACGACTCCATCGAGTGCGGCTACCACGGCTTCGTCTTCGACTGCTCCGGAACCTGCACCTTCGTGCCGGGCCAGGACCGTGTCCCGCGCACCGCGCGGGTGCCGCGCTACCAGCTGGTGGAGCGGGACAAGTGGATCTGGATCTGGATCGGCGACCCGAGCGAGGCCGACCCCCGCCTGGTGCCCGACGCGCACTGGCTCGACGATCCCGCGTGGGCGTCGGTCGAGGACATGGCGCACTCGCCGTTCCGCCACAGCCTGCTGGTGGACAACCTCATGGACCTGTCCCACGAGACCTACCTGCACGCCGACCTGATCGGCACACCGGAGGTCGCCCGCACCCCGTTCACCACCCGCGTCGACGACGAGCGCGACCAGGTCACGTTCTCCCGCCACATGGAGGCCGTGGCGTGCCCGCCCTTCTACGAGAAGACCACCGGGTACACCACACCGATCGACCGCTGGCAGGACGTGTTCTTCCAGCCGCCCGCGTTCTGGGTGAACAACGTGCGGGTCGCGCCGCACGGCACTCCGGTCGGTCCCGGGGGGGACGAGGGCGGCGCCCACGTCAAGATCGTGCACGGTCTGACCCCCGAGACCGAGAACAGCACCTGGGACTTCTGGGCGGTGGTCCGCGACTTCGCCCTGGACGACGACGGTGTGAGCCAGGCGCTGCTGACGATGAACAGGGAAGTGGTGCAGCAGGACCTGGACGCCCTGACCGTCCTGGAACAGGTCGTGGCCGGCGAGCCGGCGGGGACGCAGGAACTGAGCGTCGCGATCGACGCGGGCGGCCTGGCGGCACGCGAGATGATCCGCAGGATCAGCCGGTAGCCGGCCGGCGCACGGCCGGTGAGGAGCCTCGAAGGGGTGGGAGCAGGACATGGCCGACGGCACGTTCGAGGTGATGGTCGGCGAACGCGGCGAACTCGCCGCGGGCGTGGTGGGCCTGGAGCTCGTGGCCGCCGACGGCGGCGCACTGCCCGCCGCGCCGGCGGGAGCCCATATCGATCTGGTGCTGCCCTCCGGGCTCGTGCGCCAGTACTCCCTGTGCGCCCGGGACGACCGGCCCGGCACCTGGCGCATCGCCGTGCTGCGCGAGGCCGGCGGGCGCGGCGGGTCGGCGGAGCTGCACGACAAGGTGGTCGAGGGGATGCGGCTGCGGGCAGTCGGCCCGCGCAACCGCTTCCCGCTGCTGCCCGCCGACGACCTGCTGTTCATCGCGGGCGGCATCGGCATCACCCCGCTGCTGCCCATGCTCGCCCAGGCCGAGCGCGACAAGAGCCGCTGGCGGCTGGCCTACGGCGGCCGGACCCGGGCGTCCATGGCGTTCCTGCCCGAACTGGCGGCCTACGGCGAGCGTGTCACGGTCCATCCGCAGGACGAGTGCGGCCTGCTCGACATCGACGCGCTGCTGTCCCCGGCGCCTGCGGGGGCGCGCGTGTACTGCTGCGGTCCCGAGCCGCTGCTCGCCGCCGTACGGGAACGCTGTGCGGCCCTGCCCCGGCTGACGCTGCACACCGAACGGTTCGCCGCCGCGGCGCCCGCCGCCGCGCCCGCGGGGGCCGGCGCGGGCTTCGAGGCCGTCCTCAGGCGCAGCGGCACGTCGGTGCTGGTCCCTGCCGGGACGTCGGTGCTCAGGGCGGTCCGTGCGGCGGGGGTGGCCGTGCTGGCCTCCTGCGAGGAGGGCACCTGCGGTACCTGCGAGACCACCGTGCTGGAGGGCGCCGTGGAACACCGCGACAGCCTGCTGACCGAGCAGGAGCGGGCGGCCGGCGACCTGATGCTCATCTGCGTCTCCCGCTCCCTGGGCCCTCGCCTGGTGCTGGACCTGTGAGCGCGCCGGCGGTGCGCGGGGCGGCGGGGCTGGTGCCGTGCCGGGTGCCGCGGCGGGCGGTGGCCGGCCCGGCCGCGACCCGAGCGGCGGCGGGACCGTGACGAAGCACTGTGGCGGACGGCGGTCGCTGAGGGACGAGGCCTGCCCGGTCACCGAGGTAATCGACCGCGTGCCGGGCAAGTGGAGCATCGGGATCCTGGTCGCTGCAGCCCACGGGCCCCGTCCGCTTCACCGAACTCGAATGCTCCGTCCACGGCATCAGCCGGCGGATGCTCACCCTCAACCTGCGCCGGCTGGAGCGGGACGGACTGCTCGTTGGGCGGGGCCGGCTCAGGTGGTGGGCAGCAGGCCCTTTGCCGGGTCGCCGGTGGGCACCGGCTGCAGTACCGCGACATCCGTCGGGCCGGCCAGCGCGTCGACGATCTCCCCGCCCAGGGCGGCCAGCGCCGCTCCGGCCGAGTGGGCGTCGAGGGCGGCCTGGTCGGCCCAGTTCTCCACGACGGTGACACGGTCCTCGCCGGCGTGGACGGCGTAGAGCAGGCAGCCGGGCTCGGCGTGCACGGCGGGAGCGTGCCGACGGAACGCCGCGAGCACTTCCTCCCGGCGGCCGGGCCTGGTCCGCAGGGTGGCGACGACGATGGGCACGAAGGCTCCTCGGGTTCCTGCCTGTCCGCATCACGGACATGATCGAATGGGCCGGCACCACCCTATGCCAGGCACCCGCCGGGACCGGTCTGTGGTGTGGCGTGGGAGAAGTCGTACACGGTCCATTCGGCGACCGGGACGTATCCGATGCGCCGTTGACATCCTCGCCCACCTGAAGGAGGGCGATTCCCGCCTGCCGCGCCGTTTCCCGGTGCGGCTTCGGGTGGGTTCCTGTTTCATCGCGCGGTGCCGGTACGGGTGCCGGTCTTACCTGCGCTCACGGGCTGTCACGGCCAGTCCGGCCGCCTTGGCGACGTTGACCGCCGCGTTGATGTCCCGGTCCAGGACGGTCCCGCCCGCCCCGCACGTCGCCGACCTTGGGCAGACGCAGCTTCCCGCCGGGCGTGACCTTCCATCCGGCGTTCGCGGTGAAGCGGATCGCCTGCCGGGTGTCCCGCCTGGACAACTCGGCCAAGGTGAGGAACGGCAGCCCGGACGGCGCGGGCGTCCTCACGAGCGCGAAGCGCGTCGTTGAAGACCACCCGGGCGCACCCGGACGCCCTTGCCAGCGCGGTGCGCTGAGCGTCGTTCGGGTACAGGCGAAACCCGTACCTGAGCCGCATGACGATCACGCTACATACGTGGTTCACGTGACCACGCTGGAATGCGAATCCCGACGTGCACACCGGCCGTCACTACCCGCCGAAGGTTCAGCCCTCCAAGCTGGTGTGGCCGGTGCGGCGTCTGCCGGCCCGGTGGGGCGGGGCCGGGGCTTCGGGGTGGGTCAGCGCGGCGGGCGGCGGCGGGTGGTGGCGAGTTGGGCGAGCACGATGCCCCCGAGCATCAGCGAGGATCCGATCAGCTGTGCCGGTGTCAGGACCTCGCCGAGGACGAGGTAGGCGAGGACGGCTCCGGCCACCACTTCGAGGGTGAGCATCAGGCTGGCCGAGGTCGGCGGGAGGCGGCGCTGTGCCGCGACGGCGAGCGCCAGTCCTGCGGCCATGCCGATCGCGCCCACCCAGATCACCAGCACCCATAGGGGCACGGACCAGCCGTTGAGGGGGGAGGTGCGGTCAAGGGCGTCGAAGGGGAAGGGGTCGAAGAGTCCGACGAGGGTGAGGGTCGCGGCGCCCACGGTGGTGCCCCATGCCGACATCACCAGCGGTTCGTATCTGCGCAGGCCTCGTTCGGCGAGCAGGAAGCGGCCGGCCAGGGTCAGTGCGGCGAGCAGGGCCAGCGCCAGGCCGAGGCGGTCGGGGCCGCCGCCGGAGAAGACTTTCCCGGTCAGCGCCAGGCCGCCGAGGGTGAGCGCGATGCCCGCCCAGATGAGGCGGGAGAGCTGTTTGCGCTGGACGAGCCGTACCCAGAGGGCGACCAGCACCGGGGAGAGGTATTCCACCAGCAGGGCGATGCCCACCGGGAGCCGGGTCACGGCCATGGTGAAGGCGACCTGGTTCAGGGCGAGGCTGACCGCGCCGTACAGCAGGACCAGCCACCAGTCACGAGGGTGGATGCGCAGGCGGCTGCGGTGCACCGCGGCGGCGAGGAGCATCAGCAGCGCGGCGCCCACGACCGCCCGGGCCTGGATGATGTTGACTGCCGACAGGCCGGCCGCGCCCAGGGCCTTGAGCGCCGGTGCCGCGCCGCCCATGGCGACGGCGGCCGCGACCGCCAGGGCGAGCCCGGGGAGGGTCCGGCCCTCTTCGGGCTCGCCGCGGGTGCCCACGGTCGAGGGGGGTGTACCGCTGTGTGTCTTCGAAGCCGCCACCGCGCTGTCGCTTCCTCGGGTCTTCGTGGGCCGGGTCAGCCGGCGGCCACGGGCGCCAGGCGGCGCGCTGCGGTCACGAACGTCTCGTCCAGCTGGTCCACCGTGGTGATGCCCAGCTGCAGCAGCGCGTCGCTGAACTCGGCGTGCAGGATGTCCAGTACGCGTTCCACCCCGTGCCGGCCGCCGAGTCCGAGGCCCCAGAGGTAGGGTCTGCCGATGCACACGGCCCGTGCGCCGAGCGCGATCGCCTTGGCGAGGTCGGTCCCGGAGCGGACTCCGCCGTCGAGGAGCACCGGGTGATCCTGCGGTACCGATTCGACGACCGCGCGCAGGGCGAACAGGGCGGGTACGACGCCGTCCAGCTGGCGGCCGCCGTGGTTGGAGACGATGGTCGCGTCCGTGCCCAGGTCGAGGCAGCGCTTGGCGTCGAGGGGCCGCAGCACGCCCTTGACCAGCAGGGGCAGGCGGGTGCGGCCGCGGATCCACTCCAGGTCGGCGAAGGTGAGGGGGAGCTTGTCGTGCCGTCCGCCGGCCGGTGGGGCGCCCTGCAGGATGCCCAGTGTGCGCAGGGTGCCGTAGTCGACCGTCCCGGGCAGCCGGTACCCGGCCCGGCGGGTGGTCAGCCGGCGCGCTGCGAACGACGCGTCGACGGTGACGACGATCGCCGAGGCCCCGCAGGTCTCGGCGTACTCCAAGGTGGCCTCGACGTCCCTGCGGGAGCGGTAGGCGAACAGCTGGAACCAGGTGCGTCCGGGTGCCGCCTCGGTGATCTCGGCGTAGGGGTAGTGCGAGTCGGTGCTGACGAGCGAGAGCAGGCCGTGCCCGGCGGCTGCGCGGGCGGTGGCCAGTTCGGCGTCCGGGTGCACCAGCCGCTGCGGGCTCGTGGGGGCGAGCAGGAGCGGCATGGCGAGGGTGTGGCCCAGCACCGTGACGGAGGTGTCGAGTGCGTCGGGGCCGTCGTGCAGCCCTCGCGGTTGCAGCCACACCTCGTCGAACGCGGCGGTGTTGGCGGCGACCGCGCCGTCCGAGCCGGCCCCGCCCGCCACGTACTGGGCGATGGGCGGGTCGGCCTCGGCCATCCACTGCTGCTCGAAGTCGGCCAGCGAGAGCAGCGAGTCGAGTTCGTTCACCGGTGTCTCCTGCCCGTTCACCAGATGCCGTTGATCGCCGGGATCGGCGGGATGACGCGCGATCCGTCCATCATGTGCAGCACCGAGCGGGGGATGGACTTGATCGCGTAGAAGCGTCGCAGCCACCGGTCGTGTCCGTCGTAGCGGGGGGTGAACGCCGAGCGTCCGTGGGCGGCGACGTGGTTGTCCAGGAGGGCGCAGTCGCCCGGCTGCATGATGACTTCGTGGCAGACCTCCTCCAGTGCCTCGGTCAGCGCGCGCAGGGCGGTGCGGCCCGTTTTGCTCAGGGAGACGGTGTTGTGGGAGTTGAAGCGCATGAACGGCTTGTCGGCGCTGCCGAAGAGGACCGGGTGGGGGCCGGCCGGTGCGGGTTCGACGGTGGTGTCCCTGGTGAAGGAGCCCGGGTAGTTGCTGTAGAACTGGCACTGCCGCAGTGTTTCCAGCGTTTCGGGTTTGAGCAGCTCGACGGCTTCCCGGCAGGAGGAGATGCGGGTGGCGGCGACGCGGTCGTGGTCCTGTCGCAGGCAGATCAGGCCGATGAAGTCGGGGCGCAGCGCGTGGTGGACGTTTTCGATGTGGAAGTCGAACGCGACCGATCCGGAGCCTTCGATGCGTTGTTCCTCGCCGGGCAGGGGCTGCACGTTGTGGACCAGTTCACCGCTTTTCTCGTCGGCGTAGCCGATCATGGTGCCGAGGGTTTCGGCGATGAGCATGCCCAGGCCGGCGGTGCCGTGGTGCGGCAGGGTGGCGGGGTGGCCGCCCTGGTGGGTGGGCGGGAGCTGGCCGATCTCAAGCCCGCGCAGCAGCAGGTAACCCGTCTTGCCCGAGTCCTCGCCGAAGCGCTGGACGGTGTGGCGGATCCGTTGGGGCAGGGCGTCGGCGCCGGCGGCCTGGGGGCCGTGGTGCACGACGTCTTCGGCCCGGTCCCACAGGACAGAGCGTTCCTGGTCGGTCAGTTCCAATAGCGGCGCAGTCATCGGGTGCCTCGCAATTCCCCTGCGTCGTCGGCAGGTGGTCAACAACGGGTGCTCCTGGTGCCATGCCGCGGGTGGGTGTGAGGCGGCGTGGTGGCCGACCACCAATCGAAAACCGACCATGTGGTTCTGTCAACTGGCCGTGCTGCACACTTGATCGGCGTACTTCCGGGCGTTCCGGGGCCGTCGACGACGGAAACGGCCGGTATCCACCCTGGCGCATCCTCGGTGAACCTCCCCTGACCCAGTATTAAAACCGACTATCCGGTTGTCTTTTGTGATCGGTCTGACTACCGTCAGCTGGCGGCGGAGCGCCACAGGGGTGCGACGACGCGGAGGGGAAGGCCAGGCCATGGCACGCTTATCACCCGTTCTCAA
Source organism: Streptomyces durhamensis (assembly GCF_000725475.1). Taxonomy (NCBI): domain Bacteria; kingdom Bacillati; phylum Actinomycetota; class Actinomycetes; order Kitasatosporales; family Streptomycetaceae; genus Streptomyces; species Streptomyces durhamensis. The sequence goes on along the minus strand of NZ_JNXR01000021.1, from coordinate 103,811 downwards.
ACAGGCGACCCCGGTGACCGTCAGCCGTGCCAGAGGGCTGGAGGTTTTCGGGGAGGACGGACAGCGGTATCTGGACTTCACCGCGGGGATCGGCGTCACCAGCACGGGACACTGCCACCCCGCGGTGGTGAGCGCGATAGCGGAGCAGGCCGGCAAACTGATCCACGGTCAGTACGTGACCGTGCGGCACCGCCCGCTGCTCGATCTGTGCGAGCGGCTGGGGCAGGTGCTTCCGGCACACCTGCAGTCCCTGTTCTTCGCCAACTCCGGCAGTGAGGCCATGGAGTCGGCGCTGCGGCTGTGCCGGCAGGCCACGGGGCGTGCGAACGTCATCGTGTTCCACGGCGGTTTTCACGGCCGTACGGTGGGCGCCGCGTCGATGACCACCTCCAGCCCGCGTTTTCGCACCGGATACGCGCCGCTGATGGGCGGGGTGAACATCGCGCCGTTCCCGGCCGCCTACCGGTACGGCTGGAACGAGGAGGAGGCCACCCGCTTCGCGCTGCAGGAGCTCGACTTCCTGCTGGCGACGGTGACGGCCCCCGAGGACACCGCGGCCCTCATCGTGGAGCCGGTGCTGGGCGAGGGCGGGTTCATCCCGGCCAACGCCGCCTTCCTGCAGGGGCTGCGCGAGCGCGCCGACCGCCACGGCTTCCTGCTCGTGATGGACGAGGTGCAGACCGGCTTCGGCCGCACCGGACGCTTCTGGGGGCACCAGCACTTCGGTGTCGAGCCGGACATCCTGGTGGCGGCCAAGGGAATGACCAGCGGGCTTCCGCTGTCCGTGATGGCCACCTCGGACAAGCTGATGAGTGCGGCACCCGCGGGCTCCCAGGGCGGGACGTACGGCGGCAACGCGGTGGCGTGCGCGGCGGCGCTGGCCACGCTGGACGTCATCGAGCGGGAAGAGCTGGTGGCGAACGCGGCCCTGAGGGGCCGTGCGCTCGCCGACGGCCTCAGGCGTATCGCAGCCGACAACGGCATCACCGGCGATGTGCGCGGGCTCGGCCTCATGCTCGGCTGGGAGCTGTCCACCGCGGACGGGCAGCCGGATGCCGCCGCGGCGCTGCGCGTGCAGCAGGAGGCGATCGGCCAGGGGCTGCTGCTGCAGATCGGCGGGCCGGTGCGCAACGTGCTGCGGCTGCTGCCCGCGCTGACGGTGAACGCCGACCAGGTCGACGAGGCCCTGCAGGCGCTTGGCCGGGCCGTCGCCACGGCCACCCCACTCCCCCACGCGCACCGGGCGAAGGAGCGAACATGAACGTGCAGACCACCACCACGCGCCCGATGAAGATGCGGGCGGTCCCCGGAGCACGGCTGGCCAGGCTGCCGCAGGTGCAGCGGCTGGACGCCGCCGTCCGCCGGGACATCGAGATCGTCAGCTCCGTCCTGCCGTTCAAAGTCAACAACTACGTCCTGGAGGAGTTGATCGACTGGGACCGGGCTCCGGACGATCCCCTCTACCGGCTCACCTTCCCCGACCGCGGCATGCTGCCGGAGCCGGTCTACGAGGAGATCGCCGCGCTGGTCGGCAAGGGGGCCGGCCGGGAGGAACTGCGCGGCGCGGTCGACCGGGCGCGCCGGCAGCTCAATCCGCATCCCGGGGATCAGCTGCAGGCCAACGTCCCCCGGTCGCAGAGCGGGGCGCTCAACGGCCTGCAGCACAAGTACCGGGAGACCGTGCTGGTCTTCCCCGGCCAGGGCCAGACCTGCCACGCCTACTGCGGATACTGCTTCCGCTGGGCCCAGTTCATCGGCGTCGCGGAACTCAAGCAGGCCGTGTCCGGACCGGAACAGGCGCTGCGCTACCTCGCCCAGCACCCGGAGGTCTCGGATGTGCTGTTCACCGGCGGCGACCCGATGATCATGTCCACCGACCGGCTGCGGGCCTACCTCGCGCCGCTGCTGGAGCCCCGCTTCGAGCACATCCGCAACATCCGCTTCGGCACCAAGGCGCTGTCCTACTGGCCCTACCGGTTCACCACCGACGACGACGCCGGGGATCTGCTGCGGCTCATGGAGCAGGCGAGCGCGCGGGGCAGGCACGTCGCCGTGATGGCGCACTTCTCCCACCACCGCGAGCTGGAGACCGACGCCTGCCGGCAGGCCATCCGGCGCATCCGGGACACCGGTGCGGTCATCCGGGCCCAGGCGCCCCTGGTGCGTCACGTCAACGACGACGCCTCGGTGTGGGCACAGATGTGGCGGACGATGACCGGCCTCGGTGTGGTGCCCTACTACATGTTCGTGGAGCGGGACACCGGGGCCAGCCAGTACTTCGAGCTGCCGCTGCACCGGGCGGTGTCCGTCTACCGCGACGCGATCAGCCAGGTCTCCGGGCTGGAGCGCACCGCACGCGGGCCGGTCATGTCCGCCTCACCGGGCAAGGTGGTCATCGACGGCATCGTCCAGGTCGCCGGCCAGGACGTCTTCTGCTGCCGGTTTTTGCAGGCACGCAACCCCGACTGGGTCGGGCGGCCCTTCTTCGCGAAGTTCGACGAGCACGCGGTGTGGTTCGACGACCTCAAGCCCGCCTTCGACGAGCCGTGGTTCTGGCAGAGCGACGTGCCCGCCGGCGCCGGGGCGCCGCTGTAGGAGGGACACCCGGCAGGCATGACGAATGGCCCGGGCCGTGCGGCCCGGGCCATTCGTCATGCCTGCTCACTTCGCCGGTACCGGTTCGCTGTGCAGGTCGGGGACCGGTGTGCGCCGTACCGTCACCGCGAAGCGCACGAACGCGGCCACCAGCAGGGCCACCGCGATCCACAGTCCGGTGCGCGCGCCGAAGAGCGAACCGAGGCCGCCGCCGAGCAGCGTGCCGGCGCTGAGCGGCCCGTAGGCGACGAGCCGGGTGGTCGCCGCGACCCGGCCGCGCAGCCGGTCGGGGGTCAGGCGCTGGCGGGTGGAGGTGCTGAAGACGTTGTAGACGGTCAGGCCGAAGCCGTACAGCACGAAGGAGGCCGACCAGATCGTCACGGTGAGCGGGGTCGGGTCGGCGGCGAGGGGGATCAGCACCGGCGCCAGGGACGCGATCGCCATGCTCGCCACCACCACCCGCCTGAGCCCCCATCTGCGTTCGGCCTGCGCGGCGGCGACCGCGCCGAGCATGGAACCGATGGCGCCGAGGGTCACCGTCAGGCCGAGCAGCGCGGGCGTGATACCGACGACGGAGGCCGCGTACACGGTGTAGAGGGTGAGCATGGCCTGTTCGAAGAAGTTGAACAGCGCCGCCTGCCCGATCAGGGTCCGCAGCAGGGACGCGGACAGCAGGAACCGTGCTCCCGCCGCGATCTCGGCGCTGATCCGCTCACGCGTGGGCGGTGCGAGGACGGGGGGCTCGCGTCTGGTCACGGTGACCAGGATCAGCGCGGCGATCAGGTAGAGCACCGCGCCGGTCAGCACCGCGCCGGAGCCGCCCAGCCAGTTCATCAGCAGGCCGCCGAGGCCGGGCGCGGCGACCACGACCAGTGTGAACACCGCTTCCAGCCGGCCGATCGCCGAGACCAGGTCGGACTCCTCGACCAGGCTGGGCAGATACGCCTGCGCGCAGACCTCGGCGATGGCGACCAGCGACCCGAAGGCGAACGCGACCGCGTAGAGCACGCCGATACGGAACTGGTCCAGGCCGCTGAGCACCGGTACGACCAGCAGCGCCGCCCCGCCCGCGACGTCGGTGAACAGCAGCGTGGGCCGTCTGGGCCGCCGGTCCAGCCACATCCCGATGAACAGGGTCACCACCAGCACCGGCACGTACTGGGCGGCCGCGACCACCCCCACCTCGAAGGGCGAGGCCGCGAACGAGAGGGTGGCCAGCAGCGGGAAGACCATCGTCATGCTCTTCGAGGCGACGCTGGTCAGCACCTGGCTCACCCAGAAGCGGCCGAAGTCCCGGTTGAGCAGCAGGCGGGTACTCAACAGAACTCCAACCAGTCGTCCTCGACCACTGCCTTGGCCACCGCCGTGGAGGACTCGGTCAGCTCGCGCAGCTGCGCGGCGTTGTAGGCGCGCGCCGCGTCGTTGCCGGTGCCGTCGCCGAACACGTCGATCATCCACAGGGGGCGGATCTCGGCGCCGCGCATCGCCTTGGTGTCGGTGGAGGCGATCCCGGCGTGCAGCCGGCGCCGGCCGGCGCGCAGCGCGTCGCGGATCGGCTCGTAGTACACGAGGTTGAAGTACTCCGCGACGCCGACGAGCCGGTCGTAGTGGAATCCGGCGCCCTTCAGGTACGTCGCGTCGCCCCAGCGGTAGAACAGCAGGAAGCCGACCGGGCTCTCGCCGTCACGGGCGCACATCAGCACGCGCGCGGCGTCGCCCATCGCCTCGGCCTGGACGCGCAGGGACTCGGCGAGCACCTCCACGTCCGCGGGCTGTCCGTAGCGGGCCTGGGTGCCGCGGGACATCAGGGCCGCCTCTTCGTAGCACTCCGACAGCGGCTTTTCGAGGAAGTGGTAGCCCGCGTCGTCGAAGCGCCGCTGGTCCCGGCGGATCAGCTCACCGCGCCGCTTGGAGGGCAGCGTGCGCATCCAGCCGTTCCAGTCCTCGCCCTCGGTCCGGATCCAGGCGTCGGCGGCGCACAGGACGGGCTCGGCGCGTACCCCGGCCGCGCGCAGGGCCCGTACGTCGGTGCTGTCGAGGAACATGCCGTGGCACGGGATGTTCTGCGGCCGGGCGTCGTCGAACAGCCGCTGGGCGCCGGCCTGTCTGCGCAGTGCGGCGAGTTCGTCCAGCAGGGCCGCGGCCGCTTCGGTGCGGTCGGTGCCCTCGCTGACGAGCAGGTTCGTCTGGTAGCCCCGGTGGGGGCCGACGAGCAGGCCCTGGGGGGCCGCCGGGGGCAGGCCGGCCCGCTCCAGGAGCCGGCTCCACTGGTAGAAGGCGTTGTTCTCCTCCCAGACGGCCGTGACCGGGACCGCCGCCATGCCGCCGTCGGGCAGCCGGGCGTGCACGTTCCCGGTGAGCGTGCGCCCGCCGGGATCGTGCACGCAGAAATCCAGCCACCCGCTGGCGGCGTAGAGGTGGTTGCCCGCCAGCCGGTCCCACTCCTCGGTGTCCACTCCCTCGGTCGGGCAGCCGAAGCCCGTCATGTGCGGCCTGTTCACCGTCACAGCCATCTCGCCCTCCCCCGTGTTCACGCGCTGAGCGCGGTTGCGGGGAGTGCCAGCGTGCGGACCTGCTTGCCGACCCTGGTGCGCAGCACCACCCGCCGCTGCCCGGCCTCGTCGACGACCTGGACGGTGCGTTCGTCGGTCCAGCCCTGGAAGCGGAACTCGTTGTCCCCGATGTGGACCAGTCCCGCGTAGGGCGCGCCGTCGTAGTGCAGCACCAGGCCGTCGTCCTGGGCCCTGATCTCGGCGCCGACCGTCGGCTGGTCGTTGAGGAACTGCCCGTCCTCCTCCTCCCAGTCGGTGAAGGACTTGGGTACCTCGAAGGCGACCTGGTGCAGCGGGGCCGGCCGCACCGGCTGCTCCGCGCGGTTGACCATGATCTTGTCGAAGGGCAGGGCGGCGCGGACCGGTGCCGGGAACAGGCCGAACAGCTCCTCGGTCACCTGCACGTCCAGCACGAGGTGGACGCGGTGGGTGCGGCCGCTGTTCTCGATGCGGTGCGTGCGGGCGAAGTTGCCGAACCACAGCGAGCCGGCCTCCCACACGTACGGGGTCTCGCCGAAGAACAGCTTCGCCTCCGGCAGCGTGATCACCGGCACGTGCAGGCGGGCGATGCCCCAGGTGAGCGCGTACTTGTTGTCGAAGTGGTCGGGACCGTAGGTGTCCGGGCCCAGCGCCATCAGACGCACCGAGCGCAGCGGCGAGGGGATCGCGCGCATCACCGAGTGCAGGTAGGGCGCGTGCTGGACGTGGGCGGTGTCGGCGAACGGGGCCAGGCCGGGGCCGCCGGGGTCGGTGCGCGTCTTGTCGCCGCCGGTGCTGCGCAGCGGCATGATGTGCCAGTCGAGTTCGGTCTCGATCAGGTGGTCATCGGTGACGAAGGTGTTCTGCAGTTTCCAGTCGGCGGCCTGTTCCGTGCGCAGCGACTTGACGTCGCGTACCAGGCTGGCCACGTCGAACTTCGGGGTCAGGCGGACCACATCGGGGATCCCGGCCTGTGCATCCGCAACGGTTTGAGCAGACACGACTGTTTCCTTCCATCGCTTCTGGCGACTGACAACGCTCGTGAAATAGCTGTTCGAGGCGACCGACCCACCCCACATAAAACCAACCAAGTGGTTTGTGTCAATCGGTTCGACTTGCGCCGGCCCGGCATCTGGTCGCGCTGGTCGGGGCGTTGACGGGAACTTCGGAGGCATTTACCCTTTTATTTAAACCGACCATCCGGTTGTGTATGGGGGCGGTGTGGGTGGTGCTCAGCAGGCCAGGCAGGCGGGGAGGACGCCCCCGTTGTGCTCCGCCATCTCCGCGAAGACCGGCGGCAGTTCCAGGGGCCGGCCCAGCGCGCCGCCGTCGAGTTCGGCGTAGGCGCGGTGCAGGTTGCCGACGGTGCGCTCGGGGTCGAGCAGATGGCCGAAGTCGCCCGCTCCGGCCTCCCTGGCGGTCTCCATCGGGGTCAGCCCCTGCTGCCAGCCCTCCATCGCGATGATCTGGACCCACCGCAGATAGGCCTCCGTCTCGTCGAGGACCTCCGGGCCGCAGACGGGGCCGCGTCCGCAGACGATCGTGCGGGCGCCGAAGGCCCGCAGTGTCGCCACGGCCCGCAGCGCCCCCTCCACCGACCCCGCCAGGGTGCACGGGGTGGCCCCGGACAGCGCCACGTCCCCGGTGAACAGCACCCCGTCGTCCGGCAGCCACGCGACCACGTCGTTGGTGGTGTGCGCCGGTCCGCAGAAGACGAGTTCGATCCGGCGGTCCCCGCTGTACAGGGTCAGGCGCTCGTCGAAGACGACCGACGGCAGAACGAGACGGATCTCGCCCCACTCCGCGTCGGGCCACAGCTGCGTCAGGGCCAGGCCGCTCTCCGCCATCTCGCTGCGGGCCAGCGAGTGCGCGATGACGGTCGCGCCGGGGAAGAGCGCGTTGCCGAAGGTGTGTCCGCCGTGGTGGTGGGTGTTGACGACGGCGCGGACCGGGCCCGCGCGCAGCGCCTCCGTGAACGCGCGCAGGGCCAGCGAGCGCGGTGCGGTGGCCACCGTGTCGATGGCGGTCACCCCCTCGGGCCCCGTGATCAGGCCCGCGTTGTTCAGACACCAGCCCTCGCCGGGCGGGGTGCAGGCGAACACTCCGTCGGCGATCTCGGTCCCACAGGCCTGCGGCACCGGCGAGTGGCGGCGGTGCCCGGTGCGCAGCAGTTCCGGCTTGGTCATGAAGGGCCCCTTTCAGCCACGGGCGGGGAAGCACACTGGAAAGCTGCGGGACGTGTCCGGCGACCCCCTCGGCGGCGCCGTCGCCGCCCTGTCCCGCCGGCCCGGCGGCCGCCCCCTTGCGGGCGGGCCCGCGCCGCGGGCCGTGATCCGGTGCGGCCGGCACCGACGCGCGCGGCGGCTGGATCCCCTCGGCGTCGGGCTCGGGCCGCGTGGAGCCGGCCGCCGCGGTGTGCGGCAACGCCCCGGCGTGCAGCGGGGCATCGGGCCGGTGCGCGGGCCGGGCCGTCACCGGCGGGCGGGTGCCTCAGGGTGGCCGCGCGCCCGCGGCCGCGGACACCGCCTCAGGCGCGCGGGCCGACCGCGACCGTCGCCGGGAGCAGCGCCTCCCGCAGGACGGGGCCGGACAGGAACTCCTCGTGCAGGACCGTCACGGCGCGGGCGCAGTCCGCCTCGGCCACCGTCGCGGAGATACGGCTCTGGGAGGTGGCCAGGGACAGCGGGTCGATGCCCCTGGCGAGCAGCGCGTTCAGCATCCGCCCGACGGTGCGCGGGTCGCTCATCAAACCGGTGCCCACGAGCGACACCTTCGCCACGGCGGCGTCGACGGCGAGGCGGCCGGGCAGGGTGGTGAGCAGGCTCGTCACCGTCTCGACGTCCTTGGCCGGGACGGTGAAGTCCCAGCCGTGCCGCCCCGACCTGTCGGTGAACCTGGTCATCACGTCGACCGGCACGGACACGTCGGCCAGCAGGGCGAGGACTTCCGTCCCGCGCAGCGGGGCGTCCGGGCACACGGCGACGATCGTGATCCGGGCGTTGCCCGGCTCGTGGGACACGGCGACCACGCGGTCTTCGGCTTCCAGCATGGCTGTGTCTGCTCCCTCCGGTTCGGAGACCACGACGGTCCCCGGGCGATGGTTGAAGGCGCTGCGTACGTGGATGTCGACGCCCGCGCGGCCGGCCAGTTCCACCGAGCGTGTGTGCAGCACGCGGGCGCCGGCGTAGGCCATCTCCGCCATGACGCTGTTGCGGACGACCGGCAGCAGCCGGGCGCCGGGCACGAGGCGCGGGTCGGCCGAGTAGATCCCGTCGACGTCGGTGTAGATCTCGCAGTCGGCGGCGCCGAGCGCGACGGCCAGGGCGACGGCGGAGGTGTCGGAGCCGCCCCGGCCCAGGGTGGTGACGTCGCCGGCCGCGTTGCGGCCCTGGAAGCCGGCCACGACGGCGACCTCGCCGCGCTCCAGCACCTGGCGGACCCGGGCGGTGTCGATGTGCCTGATGCGCCCGTCGGTGTGCCTGCCGCACACCTCGAAGCCGGCCTGCGCCCCGAGCAGGGAGACGGCGGGTACGTGCGCCTCGTGCAGGGCCATGGCCAGCAGGGCGGCCGAACGTGCTTCTCCGGTGGCCAGCAGCTGGTCGAGTTCCCTGCCCGGCGGTGCGGTGCTCGCGGTGCGGGCCTCGTCGATGAGCCGGTCGGTCATGTCCCCCCGGGCGGAGACGACCACCACGACACCGGCGTGCCGGTGCGCGTCGGCGACGATGCCCGCGATGCGGGCGAGCCGCTCGGGGGTGCTCCCCATCGAGGTCCCGCCGAACTTCAGGACGCGGATCGGCCGTCGCCCGGCGGGGCGCTGGGTGAGGGAGGGTGCGGATGCCACGATGCCCCTTCCTGTCACGTAGTGGTGGTGGCGGTGCGCCGGGCCGCGGGCGCGGCCTCGGCGGTGGCCGCCATGGCGGCGAAGCGGTGGTGGAAGACGGCGGCGAGCACGACGACGGCCGCGGCCGTGCCGGCTCCGGCCAGGAACGGCACGGCGCCGAGGCCGGCGCCGATGAGCCACAGTCCCGTCATCACCGCGAGGGATTCGGCCAGGCCCGCGACGAAGGTCAGGGCGCCGACGGCGAGGCTGGTGCGGCCGCCGGCGACGGCCACCGCCAGCGCCTGGTAGACCGGGACGTAGATCATCTCGCCGATGGTGATGGCGATCACGGCCAGGAACATCAGCGCCATGCCGCCCTCGGGGGCCACGAGCAGCGCGGTTCCCGCCCCCAACGCCAGGTTGGCGACCACGATGAGGGCCGGCTCCCCGGCGCCGCGCGAGCACCGGGTCACCAGTGACTGCAGCACCACGATGGCGACGGAGGCGAAGGCGAAGAGCACACCCACGCTCTGCGGCCCCAGGCGCGGGCTCGCGTAGGCGGCGAACAGGCCGTAGAACTGCGCGTAGGTCACGGTGGTCAGGAACTTGGCGCCCAGCAGCAGGACCGCGCCGCGCGGCAGGGCCGGGGTGTCCGGCGTGGTGGCGGGTGTCCGGGCGGCCGGGCCGGCGGCCGGGGCCAGGCGCGTGGCCAGGACGCCCGCGAGCACGGCGAAGCCGATCGGGGCCAGTGCGTACAGCCGGCCCGTGGCGGCGTAGGCCAGCGAGGACACGAAGGGGGCCAGGCCGCCGGCGGCGTTCAGTGCGACGTTCTCGTAGGAGAAGGCCCGGCGGGCCTCCTGGGGGCCGAACTGGTGGACGATCAGGGTGAGTTGGGCCAGCGTGGCCAGCGAGCCGGCCAGGCCGAAGGCCGCCGAGACCAGCATCCAGCCGATGAGGGAGCTAACGGCGAGCAGCGCCATCGCGCACATCACGGCCGCGGCCAGCCCCATCGCGATCTGCGAACCGATGATGGAGCGGCGCTCCCCGCCCGGTGGCAGCACGCGGACGAACGCCAGCGAGCCGAGCCGGTTGGCCAGCACCGCGGCGCCGGTGACCAGCCCGCAGTCCGCGGTCGAGAACAGCCGCTGGTCCAGCAGCCACACGGTGAAGAACGGGTACAGGACGCCCCAGGTGCTGTAGGTGAGGAAGCGGACGACGTAGATCGTCCAGCCGCCGGGCGGCGCGCCGCGCAGGCCGGTCATGACGGCGCCGCCCAGGCCGGCCGGCGCGGACCGTCGTCGGTGTGGACCACGACGTTCTCGATCTCCCGGGCCACGTCGCTGGTGAGCCCGGTCAGCATCCCGATCCAGACGGCGTCGCCGGTGCCCACGGGGCCCACGCGGTGGCCGTCCGGGACGACCTGGGTGTGCAGGCAGCTCCCGTCGTCCGGCACGGACACCGAGGTGACGCGCCCGCCTCCTTCGAGGCCGTAGTAGTACGACAGGGTGGACCGGCCGCTGCCCAAGGTGCCGTAGGCGGGTGCCGGGCTGGTCCCGGCGGCCGGCAGGCCCAGGGTCAGCACATGGGCGAGGATCTCGACCGGGTCCAGGCCGTGGGAGAGCGCGAGCTGCTCGACGATGGCGCCGCCGCCGAGGCGTCCGACGTTGGCGTCGATGAGGTACGGCCGTGTGCCGTCGACCAGGAACTCGCAGTGGAAGTAGCCCTGGGACAGGCCGGAGCGCTCGACGAGCGCCGTGACCGCCGCCTTGCACCGGTCCTCGACGCCGCGCGGCAGCCGGCGGTCGGCGGGCAGCAGGTTGCTCACCTCCGTCCAGGCGATGCGCCCGCGCTGGGAGAAGTCGATGAACACGATCCGGCCGTCGCTGACGTAGCCCTCCAGGCTGAACAGCGGTCCGCGGATGTCCGCCTGTACCACCCAGGGCTGGGCCGCGTCCTGTGCCAGGCCGGTGGCGGCCACCGCGTTCCACACGTCCACGGGCCCGGCGCCCTGCGGCAGACGCGTCGCCCCGCGCCCGCCGGCCTGCTCGGCCGGCTTGAGGACGTAGCCGTGGGGCGCCGGGGTCAGGGCGGCCGGGTCGACGGCCAGCCGGGCCGCCCGGGCGCCGGTGAAGCGGATGGTCGGGGGGCTGAACTCCGGTATGAGCGCGGCGACTTCGGCCTTGGAGGCCAGGCGCACCGCGACCGGTTCCGGGCCGTGCAGGCCGTAGGTGGCGGCGATCTGCGCGATGAGCGGGAACTTCTCGTCGTACAGGCCGGTGATGGCGAACGCCTCGTCGGTGATCGACGTGTCGTGGGCCAGCAGGCGCAGGACCGCGGCCCGGTCCTGGATGTCCACCGGGTAGCAGGCGCAGTCGCCAAGGCTTTGTGCGGCCGCGCCGGCGAACGCGTCGGCGTCGGCCAGGAAGACGGGTTCGAATCCCGCCGAACGCAGCGCGGCGGGTACGTACTTGGCGCTTGTCGCGTTGACTCCGAGAATGATGATCTTCTTCATGTCGGCCTCTTCTCCTGTCACCGGGCCAAGACGGGCACCGCGGCCGTACGGCCGGCGATCTCTTCGAGGACTCCGATCGCGTAGTCGATCTCCTGGGGCGTCGTGCGCGGGCCGACGGCGAGCCGCACCGCCTGGCGGATGCCGCGGCGCAGCAGGTAGCGGGGGGTGTGCGCGCCGTCGATCAGCCAGCAGGCGACGCCCGCCCGGCACAGTTGCCGCCACAGCGGCTCGGAGGCCAGGCGGGCGTGGGTGACGCAGATGATGCCGGTGTGGTGGGTGCCGGGGGCGTGCACCCGCAGTCCGGGGATCTGCCCGGCCCTCTCCCGCAGTTGCCGCGACAGGCCGGCCATCCGGTCGAAGTCGTTGGAGCGGGCCTGCCGCAGGGCCACATCGAGGCCGACGAAGGACGCCACGCTCTTCTCGCCGAGTTCGAAGCGGCGGGCGCTGCCGGTGAGGTGGCGGATGTCGCCGCCGGGGACGAAGGCATGGGTGTGCACATCGACGCTGACCGGTTCGGCCGCCTGGCGAAAGCGCTCGGACATCACCGCGAAGCCGGTGCCGCGCGGGCCCAGCAGTGACTTCTTGCCGGTGGCCGTGAGCAGGTCGACCGGTGTGGCCGCCAGGTCGATCGGGATCTGCCCGGCCGACTGGCAGGCGTCGACGGTGAGCAGGGTGCGCCGGTCGCGGACGAGCTGCGAGAACGGTGCCAGCGGGGTGACGACGCCGGTGCACGAGGGCATGTGTGTCAGCGACAGCAGGGCGACCCGGTCGTCGATGTGGTGCCGGCACCACTCCACGTCCACGTCGCCGGCCTCGGTGAGCGGGATCTCCTGGATCGAGAAGCCGGCCGCTCGTTGCGCGTTCTTCAGGAAGAGCAGGTTGCCGGCCCACTCGTACGGCGTCGTCCACACGATGTCGCGTTCGGTCAGGGACAGACCGGCCACGGCGCTGTGCCAGGCGCGGGTCGCCGAGTCCGACATCGCGACCGCGTCCTGCGGGCAGTTGAACAACTCGGCGAGGCTGCGGTACACGCCGTCCTCGGTCACCTCCGCATAGGCGCGTTCGGCGAAGTAGGAGCCGATCACCCCCTCCAGCGTGAGGTAGTCGGCCACCGCCTTGCGGGTCTCGCGGCTCTGCAGGCCGGAGCCGGCCGTGTTGAGGTAGGAACGCCACTCGGTGGTGTAGGTCTGTCCGGTCACCGACGCCTCCCTCACACGCTCTCGGCCGGCTGGGTGTGCGCGAGGGCGAGCACCTCGGCGAAGGTGGGTGAGGCCGCCTGGGGGTCGCCCCCGGCGCGGCGCCAGGCACGGTACTTCGCGGCGTAGGTCACCACCGTCTCCGCCCCGGCCCTGTCCTTGGCGCGGGTGACGATGCCGCCCCACAGGGCGTCCCAGCGGGCGTAGGTGGGGTCGTCGAGCAGGATGCGGTGGGCGCGCTTCATGTTCCAGAACGGGATGCTCATGTTCAGGTGGTGCACCAGGTGGTAGTTGTCGTGGTGCCGGCCGAGCAGGTAGTTCTCGACGGCCCAGCCATGACGGTTGCGGGTCATCAGCAGCTGGCTGCGCTCGCTCTCGGGCATGGGGTAGTGCTCGGCGAGCTCCGACAGCCAGCCCACCGCGACCGCGCTGGTGAACAGCGGCACGATCCAGAAGAGCAGCAGCAGGTGGAGCGTGGCGGTGGCGGCGCACACGGCCGTGATCAGCAGCCACTGCGCGGCGAAGACCACCCGTTCCGCCCGCAGGCTGATCGGCATGGAGACGTTGGTCTGGGGGCCCTTGTAGAAGATGCGGTCGCGGACGATGTACCTGAGGTACGCGAGGGTGCGCAGGCCGAGGACGGCGAAGGCGATGTTCTCCAGGAAGAACCGCCCGTCCGACTTGTGCGGGTCGTACAGGCCCAGGTCCCGGTGGAACTCGTAGTCCGGGTCCTTGTCCGGGTCGCCCAGGTAGCGGTGGTGGAAGCCGATGTGGCTGGTCCGGTAGGGCGAGTACAGGTGGAAGACCAGGTAGCCGGAGAAGACCGTGCCCAGCATCAGGTTGAGGACGGGGTTGCGGCTGAGCACCTTGTGCGACGACTCGTGCAGCAGGTTGACCATCGCGCGCTGCGTCGAGCCGATGAGGATCAGGGCGAGCGGATACAGCCACCAGGACAGGGTCAGGCAGGCCCAGACCGCCACGGCGACGCCCGCGTAGTCCGCGAGGATCGCGAGGACCGCGTGCCAGTTGTCGAGTGTGCCCAGGGGCCGCAGTCGTTTGCGGACCTCCGGGGTGATCTTGCTGAAGTCGTAGTCGAGGTGTCCTCGCATCGTGGGAGATTGACTCGAGGGCGCCATCGGCATTCCTCCCTGTCATCGGCGGACCTCGCCGGCCCGGGAACTCCAGGAACGTAGGGCGCCTGAACGGTCCCGGCCGGCGGTGCTACGACTTCCGGCACACGCCACCGCGCTCAAAGGCACATCCGGGTGCGGCGGCCGGCCGGGTCCGGCACGGTCACGACGCAGCCGTATACCCTTGCGCTCGCCTGCCGTTGACGGATCGGGACCGATCCGGGAACCTTTCACAGGTATTGGTGATGTGCGCGTATAGGCCCGCGTAGTGGACGCCACTAACGTGATTCGGGCGCACCGCGGACGTGGAAATCCACGGTTTCGATGGGGACGCGGGATTTTCCGTCACCCCGAATGGATTCCGCCCCCGGCCTGCCGGCACCGGCGATGGCCAATTCGATGGGGCCGATTGCCGACGCCGAAACCAGACCACTCACTCGGAAAACAGGAGTGCTGCCTGCCATGCCCCACGCATCCTTGCGCATTGTGATCGCGGACGAGCAGAGACTGCTGCGCGAGTCCCTGTGCGCGCTGCTGGACACGGAGCCCGGCATCGAGGTCGTGGGCCAGACGGGTCAGGTGGCGGAGCTGTTCACTCTGGTCGCCCGGGTGCGTCCCGACCTGGTGGTCCTCGACGTGCAGATGGCCCCCGTCGACGACCGGGAGGCCCTCGTCAACCGCCTGCTGCACGGCATACCGGCCTGCCGGGTGCTGGTGCTGTCCATGCTGGAGCAGCCGCGTCTGGTGCAGTGCCTGCTGGATCTGGGGATCCACGGCTACCTGCACAAGAGCATCGGCTACGGCACGGTCGTGGACGCCGTGCGCGCGCAGCGCGGGGCCCGCCTGTACCAGACGGTGACGCTGCCGCTGCACCAGGGCCCGCTGCGCGCGGCCGGCACCGGCCCGGCGTACGGGGCGGAGCTGTCGGCGCGTGAGGTGGAGGTCCTCACGCATGCGGCGGCGGCCCTGAGCAACCGTCAGATCGCCGTCCGGCTGGGGATCGCGGAGGGCACCGTCAAGCGGCATCTGAGCAACATCTTCGAGAAGCTCGGCGCGGTCAGCCGGCTGGACGCGGTGAACAAGGCCGCCTCCATGCGGCTCATCCACCCCGGTGACACCCCCGGTGCGCGCCGGCTGCGCGTGGCGACCTGAAGGACGTCCGCGGCCCGGGCGGGCACCGGCCCGCCGGGCCGCGGCACAGGGTCACGCTTGGGTGCTGTGGACCGCGTACGGTTCGATGGCGGCCAGTTCCTGCTCGCTCAGCGGTGGGGCGTCCAATGCGGCGACGTTGGCGTCCAGTTGGGCGACGCTGCTGGCCCCGATGACCGCGGAGGTGACCTGCGGCCGGTGCAGCACCCAGCTGAGGGCGAGCTGCGCCAGGCTCTGGCCCCTTTCGCCGGCCAGGGCGTTGAGTGCCTTGGCCCGCTGCAGGTAGGTGTCGGTGATGTCGTCGGCGGACAGGAACATGCTGGTCGCGGCGCGGCTGTCCGATGCCACGGTGCCGCCCAGGTAGCGGTCGGTCAGCAGGCCCTGGGCGAGCGGGGAGAAGACGGTGGCGCCGGTGCCGAGCCGTTCCAGTTCGGCGAACAGTCCCTGCTCGGGCGTCCGGTCGAACATCGAGTAGCGGTGCTGGTGCAGTGTCAGGGGTACGCCGCCGGCGGCGAGCGCCTGGGCGGCCTGGCGGGTCTGGTCCGGGGAGTAGTTGGAGATGCCCGCGTACAGGGCCTTGCCCTGGCGTACGGCGTCCGCGAGGGCTCCCATGGTCTCCTCGACGGGGGTGTCCGCGTCGGGGCGGTGGGAGTAGAAGATGTCGACGTGGTCGACGCCGAGCCGGCGCAGGCTGCGTTCGAGCGAGGCCATCAGGTACTTGCGGGAGCCGCCGATGCCGTAGGGGCCGGGCCAGCCCTCGTAGCCGGCCTTGGTGGAGATGACGATCTCGTCCCGGTAGCCGTGCAGGTCGCTCTTGAGGACCTGTCCGAAGCGGGTCTCCGCGTATCCGAACACCGGCCGGCCGTAGTTGTTGGCGAGGTCGAAGTGGGTGATGCCCAGGTCGAAGGCGCGCAGCAGAAGGGCGCGCTGGGTGTCGGCCGGGCGGTCGGGTCCGAAGTTGTGCCAGAGCCCCAGGGACAGCGGTGGCAGCAGCAGCCCGCTGCGCCCGGCGCGCCGGTAGGACATGCGGTCGTAGCGGCTCACGTCGGCCGAGTAGGACATCGGGCACCTTTCAAGGGGGGTGGGGGGATCCGCGAAGTGCCCGCCACGCTACCCGGCGTGGGGGGTGGCGGGCGGTGTTCGGGTGAAAACCGGTCACCGGGGCGCGGGGCGTGTGCCTTTGGGGGTGACCTCATGTGACTCAAGTCGTAGACCGGTGCTCCCCCGCATGTCCCGGTTCCTACGTTGGGTGATCGCAGACCGTGATGACCCGACAGCGGGAGGACCCGATGACTGAGCTGACCGTGGGCAGGGGTACCGAGGAGCTGGCGGAGCGCTCCGCGGAGGTGGTGCGCAGGGCCAGGGGCCGTGCGGTCGGTGTCCTCGTCGACGCCTACGGGACCGGGAACTACCTGCCTGCGGCGTTCAACCGGCTGGGGGCGGAGGTGATCCATGTGCAGAGCTCCGCCGAACCGATCACCCGTATGCAGCCGTGGGACCGCACCGCCTACCTCGACCAGCTGGTCTACGCCGCGGACGGCAGCACCGAGCGGACGCTCAAGGAGATCGAGCCGCTGTTCGTGCTGCCCGGCCAGGAGCCGGGTGTCCTGCTCGCGGACCGGCTCAGCGAGGCGCTGGACGTGCGGACCAACGGCACGACGTTCTCCGATGCGCGCCGCGACAAGTACAAGATGATCGAGACGGTCTCGGCGGCGGGGCTGCGTACCGCGCGGCAGCTGCTCACCGACGACGCCGAGGAGGCCGTCGCGTGGGCCGAGGCGAACGGGCACTGGCCGTGCGTGGCGAAACCGCTGGCCTCCGCCTCCACGGACGGGGTCACCGTCTGCCGCAACGCCGACACGCTGCGCTCGGCGTTCCGGTCGGTGCTGTCGAGCACGACCGTCTTCAACGGGGCCAACACCGAGGTGCTCGTGCAGAGTTATCTGGAGGGCACGGAGTACATCGTCGACACCGTGAGCGTCGACGGCCATGCCTTCGTGTGCGGTGTGTGGCAGTACGAAAAGCGGCTGCTGCCCAACGGGAAGCCGCTGTACAACCGCGACATCCTGCTGCCGGCGAGCACTCCCGTGGTCCAGACGCTGATCGGCTACACCCGCAGCCTGCTGGAGGTGCTGCGCATCCGTAACGGGCCGGCGCACACCGAACTGATCGTCACCGACGAGGGGCCGGCTCTGGTGGAGGTCGGTGCGCGGGTCAACGGGCACCTGCACCCCGCGTTCCACGACACGGCGATCGGCGTGAACAGCGCCGATCTGACGGCCCTGGCCTATCTGCGTCCCGGGGAGTTCCTCGCGCGGTACGGCGACGGGGTGTACGACAGGCGTCAGCCGGCCGTCGTGTACAACGCGCCGACGACCCTGTCGGGCACGGTGGTCTCGGTCGACGAGGCGCTGGTGGAGGAGATCCGCGAGCGGCCCTCGGTGGTGGACCTCGTGGTCAAGCGCCGGCCCGGCGACGTCATCGTGCCCACCCATGACCTGCTCACCAGCCCGCTGCGGGTGTTCTTGACGCACGAGGACCCGGTCACGCTGGAGCTGGACTACGTGTTCATCGAGTCCGTGCGGGAATCGCTCTTCGAGGTCCGCACCGCGTCTCCGCGCAGGGTGTGCGGCGTCGTGTGACGTCCTGCCACGACAGCGCACCCCCCTTTCGGGGGCCGCGCGCGAGCGTCGCCGGCGAACCGCGGATCGGCCGCGGGCCGGCGGCGCTCGCGTGCGGCGCCCCGGGCGCCCGCGGCCCTTGAAGGCGCGGCGGCGCCCGCCGCAGCACACAGACACCGGACGGCTTTCGGAGGGATCAAGCATGCTCACACAGACGCCACCGCAGACCGTGGCGGAACAACTCGCCGTGCAGATCCGGCGCAAGGTCATCGAGATGAGCGCATCGCCCAACGGTGTGCACATCGGCGGCAGCATGTCGATCGCCGACCTGCTGGCCGTGCTGTACGCGGAGGTGCTGCGCGACCCGGCGGGCGTGGGGACCTCGCACGACCGTGACCACCTGATCCTGAGCAAGGGTCAGGCGTCCGCGGGCCTGTACGCGGTGCTCGCCTCGACGGGGGTCATCCCGGAGTCGGAGCTGGCCACCTACGCGGAGGAGGACAGCCGGCTGGGCGGGCACCCCATGAAGCGTCTTCCGGGGGTGGACTTCTCCACCGGTGCGCTGGGGCACGGGCTGCCGCTGGGTCTGGGGGTGGCGCTCGCCGGGCGGCGCTTCGGCCATGACAAGCGGGCCTTTGTGATCCTCGGCGACGGGGAGCTGCAGGAGGGCTCCAACTGGGAGGCGGCGATGGCGGCGGCGCATCACGGCGTGGACAACCTGATCGCGATCGTCGACCGCAACGGCTGGCAGATCAGCGGCCGTACCGACGAGTGCATGTCGCTCGAACCGCTGGCCGGCAAGTGGGCCGGTTTCGGCTGGCGCGTGCTCACGGTCGACGGGCACGACCACGAGCAGATCCGTGCGGCCCTGACCGGGCCGGTGGAGCGGGGCCGGCCGACGGTGGTCATCGCGGACACGGTCAAGGCGCGCGGGGTTCCCGGCCTGCAGGACACCAAGCAGAGTCATTCGGCGACCCTGGACGAGCAGGCGCGGCGGGCGGCCCTGGCGGTCTTGGAGGGCGGACAGGCATGAGCTCCGACATCGCCGTGCGCCGCACCGTCGCGGAGGTCCTCGACCATGTCTGGGAGAACCGCTCGACGATCCAGAGCCGTGACGCGTACGCCATGATGCTGCTCGCGCTCGGGCGGGAGAACCCGAACCTGGCGTGTGTGAGCGCCGACATGAACTTCGAGGACCACTTCGCGCTCGAACTGCCGCGCCAGCACGTGGACCTCGGTATCGCCGAGCAGAACATGATCGGTGTCGCCGCCGGGATGACGGTGTCCGCGCGGCCGGTGTTCGCCAACGGCATGAGCCCGTTCGCGATCGCCCGGGCCTACGAACAGATCAAGATCGATGTGGCCGGCGCGGACCTTCCGGTCAAGATCGTGGGGACGCACGCGGGCCTGGCGTCGGGTCACTACGGGCCGACGCACCACTCGCTGGAGGACATCGGTGTGATCCGGATGCTGCCGAACATGACGGTGGTGGTGCCGGCGGACGCCTGGCAGGCCGCGCAGGCCACCGTGGCGATCGCCGAGGATCCGGGGCCGGTGTATCTGCGGCTGGGGCGGCAGGCCACGACCGCGCTGTACGCGGAGCGCACCGAGTTCGTGCTGGGCCGGGCGAGCGTGCTGCGCGAGGGCGGGCGGGTGCTGTTCATCGCCACCGGCCCCCACCCCAACCTGGTCGCGGCCCGGGCGGCGCGCGAACTGGCCGGGCGGGGCGTGAGTGCCGGGCATCTGAACATGCACACGGTCAAGCCGCTCGACAGTGAGGCCGTGCTGCACGCGAGCGCCAACGCCGAGGTCGTGGTGACCATCGAGGACCACCGCGCCCTGGGCGGCCTGGGGGGCGCGGTCTGTGAGGTGGTGGCCGAGGCCGGGGGCCCGCCGGTGCGGCGGATCGGGGTGCCGGACGTGCACTACGACCTGGTGGGCGGGGAGGAGTACTTGCTGCACCACGCCGGGATCAACGTGGACAACGCGGTCGCGCAGGCGCTGGACGTCCTGGCCTGAGGCGGCCCGCCCGCCGCTCGCCGGGGGCGCGGGCGGGCAGCGGGCGGCCTGGGTGGGGTGCGGACCTCACAGCTGCTGGTCCACCAGCTGTGGCCGGGTGGGCGCCGGGTCGTGGCCGCCGCTCCTGGCGCCGCCGGCCCACCGGCGCATGACGGGGCGTTCCACGCACGCGTAGAGCAGCCAGCTGAGCAGCTGGGCGGCGACGAAGGCGAGCGCGATGACGGCGAGCCCGGCCGCCGGGTGGAACGTCCGTCCCCGCAGCAGGTCGTGGACGGCGACGAGGACCATGAAGTGCACCAGGTAGAAGGCGAACGACACCTCGCCGAGCAGGGTGGGCCAGCGGCCTCGCAGGCCGGTGCGGCGCCCGGTGAGATCGGCGGTCGCGATCGCCCCCACCAGCAGGGACAGCGGGACGGCCAGGATCACGTTGAAGCCGTACTGCCACGGCACGGCCAGGGTGAGCGCGTAACCGGCCGCGGTCAGGGCCAGGGTGGGCGCGATGCCCCAGGAGATGCGGTGTCCCTGCGCCAGGAGCCGGGCCATGAGCATGCCCAGGACGAACTCGAAGAGGCGCAGCGGCGGGAAGTTGTAGCCGAGCCACGCCTGTGTCTGGCCCATCGGCCAGTCCGGCAGGCGGGGGGTGGGCGAGACCCATGCGTCGATGCTCATCTGGGTGGCCAGCAGGGCCGCGAAGGTGAGGGCGAAGCACATCCACAGGCGGCCGGCCGGGATGCCGCGTACCACGCGCCACAGCAGCGGGAAGAGAAGGTAGAAGAGCAGTTCGCTGCACAGCGACCAGCTGGGCTGGTTGAGGCTGACGACCGTGTCCGGGCGGGGTATCCAGCAGTGGACGAGGAGGAGGTTGGGCCACCACACCATGGGGTGCGCGAGGGCCGTGGTGGAGAAGTACCAGAGCGCGACGGCCCACATCACCACGTGGTTGGGGAATATCTTCAGCAGCCGGCGCCGGTAGAAGTCGCGGAGTGTGTCGTTCGGCCGCGCCGACCAGGCCAGTACGAATCCGCTGAGGATGAAGAAGAAGGACACTCCCGCGAAGCCGATTTTCCTGAACGTGTGCGCGTATCCGTCGGCGAATGCCCCGTCCTGGAAGACGCCCAGTATTTCGGGGCGGGAGGCGTGGTAGAGAAAGACGAACGCCGCGGCGTGGAACCGCAGTCCGGTGAGCGAGGGCAGTTTCGGTCTGTGTTTGTGTCTGACCTCGCCGGCATGCTGGATCGGCATGATGGTTCCTCTCGTGAATCAGCGGCGCACCAGGCTCAGCAGCAGCAGCGCGCACAGGCTGGCCCCCGCGGCGACCGCGGTGAGTACGGTGCCCACGCTCAGGTGCTCGAACAGCACCCCTCCCACGCCGTAGGCGATCGGGCTCGCCACGAACACGGCGGCGCCGAACACCGGGACCACGTGCGGGCGCAGGTGGGGTGGCGGGCGCAGCATCATCAGTGCGACGGCGGGCGCGGTCACCGCGGGCAGGAACATGCAGCTGGCCGCGACGGTCAGCGCCAGTGTCGTGACCGGCTGGTTCCAGGGCAGCAGCCACAGCACGGCCGCCGCGCCCGCGCCGCCCGCCGCGGCGAGCCGCACGGGTGGGATGCGGCGGGCGAGCCGGGCGACCACGACGGTGCCCAGCGCGGTGCCGCCGCCCCACGCGGCCAGCAGCCAGCCGGCCACATGGGGGTCGGCGTGGTAGCGGCTCTGGGCCATGACGGGCAGTGCGAGCATCACGACGGGCATGAGGGTGCCGTAGCCGAGCGCGGCCAGGGACATGGTGCGCAGCACCGGGTCCTTGAACAGGTGGCGCACGCCGTCGGCCATGTGGTGCGCCGAGGACTGGGCGGGGGCCGGCGCGTGGCGGGGCAGCCCGGTCAGCAGGGCGGCCGACACCGCGAAGGAGGCGGCGTCGATCCACAGCACGTTGAGCGCGCCGAGCTGGGCGATCAGGAAGCCGGCGATCGCCGGGCCGACCAGGCGCGCGGTCGAGGTGGCGGTCTCGAACAGGGCGTTGCCCGCGGTGACGACCCCTTCGTCCAAGCCGATGGTCTCGGTCAGCAGCAGGCGCTGCGCGGACAGGTAGGCCGAGGCGACGCAGCCGACCAGGGCCACGATCGCCGCGAGCGCCCAGAACGGCAGCGTGTCCGCGAGGTACAGCGTGGGCACGGCCGCGGTGAGCGCCGCGCTGCACAGGTCGCCGGCGATGGTGACGCGGCGGGCGCCCCAGCGGGCCACGAGCAGTCCGGCGGGCATGCTCAGCAGGGGCACCGGCAGGATCTGGATGAGGAACACCAGGCCCATGCGTGCCGGTGAGCCGCTGGTCATCAGGACGAACCAGGGCAGTGCCAGGGTGGTCATCTGGGTGCCGACGGAGGAGGTGAACTCCGCGGCGACGACTTGGCGGAACTGCCGGCTGTGCAGGGGCGGGCGCACCGCCGTCGCGGTCGTCACCGGGTCGCCCGTGCCGAGGCCGGGCGCATGTCGCTCCAGTGGGAGTCGATGTGGTCGACGCAGGCCTCGCGTGTGTCCGGGCCGAACACCGGTGTCCAGCCCGCGGGTACGGGGATGTGGCGGGGCCACAGGCTGTGCTGCTGTTCGGCGTTGACCAGGACCTGGTAGACGCCGTCGGGGTCGTCGAAGGGGTGGGCCATCGTGCTCTCCTTGTCGCTGCCGGCGCTCAC
Organism: Streptomyces durhamensis; assembly: GCF_000725475.1. NCBI lineage: Bacteria > Bacillati > Actinomycetota > Actinomycetes > Kitasatosporales > Streptomycetaceae > Streptomyces > Streptomyces durhamensis. The sequence continues at coordinate 81,548 of NZ_JNXR01000021.1, read as the reverse complement.
CACGTCACCGGCAGCCGGTGGACGCCGTAGACGGTCATGTCGGAGCGCATCGGGATGTCGTGGGGGTGTGCGGCGATGCGCAGGTTCGAAAAGCGCCGCAGCAGTGCCGTGTAGCCGATGCGCAGTTCCAGGCGGGCCAGCTGCTGTCCCAGGCACTGGTGGATGCCGTGGCTGAAGGTGAGGTGGCTGTGGCCGCCTCGGGTGACGTCGAGGCGGTCGGGGTCGGTGAACTGCCGGGGGTCGCGGTTGGCGGTGGGGAGGTGGACCAGGACCGTCTCCCCCTTGCGCAGCCTCACCCCGTCGATCTCGACGTCCTCGGTGGGGGTGCGCTGCACGCCGACGTGGACGACGGTGAGGTAGCGCAGCAGTTCCTCGACCGCGCTCTCGACGAGTGATTCGTCCGCGCGCAGCAGGTCCATCTGGTCGGGGTTGGTCAGCAGTGCGTAGGTGCCCAGGGAGAGCATGTTCGCGGTGGTCTCGTGCCCGGCGACCAGGAGCAGCAGGGTGGCGCCGATGGACTCCTCCAGGGTGATGTCGTCCCCCGCCACCAGCACGCTCAGTACGTCGTCGGCCGGTTCGGCCTGCTTGCGCAGGAGCAGTTCGCCGGTGAGGTCGACGAGGTCCTTCAGTGCGGCCTGCGCCTTTTGCGGGTCGATGTCCAGGCGCAGCAGGTTCTCCGAGTCGCCCACGAACCGGTCCCGGTCGGCGACCGGCACGCCGAGCAGTTCGCAGATCACCTGGGAGGAGACCGGCACCGCGTAGTCGGCGACCAGGTCGGCGGGCGGGCCCTTGTGCAGCATCGCGTCGGCGTACTGCGCGGTGATCTCCTCGATCCGGGAGGCGAGCAGGCGCATCCGGCGCAGGGTGAACTGGCCGGCCAGACGCCGCCGGAAGCGGGTGTGGTCCGGGGGGTCCATGTGCTCGAACAGGCCGGGGATGTCCGCCTCGAGATCGGAGGGGCGGTCGGAGGGGAATGCCAGGTGCTTGTGCGAGGCGGCCGAGCTGAACCGTTTGTCGGACAGGATCTGCCGGCCCTGTTCGTAGCCGGTGACGAGCCAGCCCTGGTATCCGTCGGGGAAGGTCATCCGGCCGATCGGGCCCTGGGTGCGCAGCACCTGGGGCGGGTCGAGGGGCCGTTCCCTGAGGGTCGGCAGCCCGTTGGTGACGGCATGGATGGTTTCAGTCATTTTTTCTGCATTCCGCCGTCGGTCGGGTGCAACGGCTGTTCCGGGGGTGGGATGGGGCCGGCCGGTCGGAGCGGGGTCCGGCCGGCCGGGGGTGTGTCAGTGGTCGTGTCCGGTGTCGGTGTCGTGCGGTGTTTCGGCCAGCAGCCGGGTCCGCAGCTGGGAGATCCTCAGCTGGGGGTGGTGGGCGACGAGTTCGAGCAGGCGCGGCCACTGGCGGACGAGTGCGCCCATGACAGGCGGCGCGATGTAGTGGGGTGAGTACACCCACAGGCCGTGCAGCTCGCCCTCGACGTCGCGGGCGACCAGGTAGAGGTCGAGGTTGTGCGGTTCGATGGCGGTGATCAGTTCCGGGAGCGGGGTCACGTCGCCGACCTGCACGCCCAGCGGTGCCACCTGGAGCCCGTCCAGGGTCAGCGTCCTGCTGGGCACGCCGAGCAGGTTGAGCATCACGCGCAGGGGCAGCTGGTTGCCGTCCCCGACGACGCCGTCGTGCACGAGCGCGCGCACCGGCACGTTCTGGTGCGAGTAGGCGTCGAGTTCGCCCTGCAGGACCCGCTGGAGCAGTTCGTGGAAGGTGGGGTCGTCCGCCATCCGCGACCGGTTGAGGATGATGTTGATGAACGGGCCGACCATCGTCTTGGTCTCGGGCCGTTCGCGGCCGGCCAGCGGGTGGCTGACGGCGATGTCGGTGGCGCCCGAGTAGCTGTGCAGCAGTACGTGGAACGCCGCCATCAGCATCATGAACAGGGTGACGCCCTCGCGGCGGGCGGCTTCCTTCACCGCCGCCATGACCTCGGCGTCGACCACGACGCTGTGGCTGAAGCCCTCGATGAAGTCGTCGAGTTGGTGCTCGGGCGCCTCGAAGTCGAGGACGCGTGCGGCGCCGTCGAGCTCGGTGCGCCAGTGCTCGACGTGCTCGTCGAGGGCGCCGCCGGCCAGCATCCCCTGCTCCCAGGCGGCGTAGTCCAGGTGCTGGACGCGCACCTCGGGCAGCTGTGGCCGGCGGCCGGCCGCGTGGGCCGCGTACAGCGTCGACAGTTCGTCGAAGACCACGAGGAAGCCCCAGTGGTCCACCAGGATGTGGTGGGCGACGAGGACCAGCGCGTGTTCCTGGTCGGCGAGCTGTACGAGCAGGGCGCGGACCAGGTTGCCGTCCTCGATGCGGAAGGGCTGCTGGGTCTGGCGGGTGAGCAGGTCGCGCAGCCGTTCGTGCTGGTCCTGGCCGTGGTGGGCGCGCAGGTCGGCCGTCTGCAGCGGCCACTGGGGGCGGCCGTCGGCGAACTGCACGGTCGCCGAGCCGCGTTGGACGTAGCGGGTGCGCAGGATGTCGTGGCGGCGCACCAGGTCGTCCAGGGAGCGGCGCAGGGCGATGGTGTCGAGCTTCCCGTGCAGGCGGAAGGCGGTGATGACGGCGTGGTGCGCGTGGTTGGGGCCGACCGGCTGGAGCAGGAACTCCAGCTGTCCGAAGGACAGGCCGGTGCCGTCGCTGCGGTCGGCCTTGGGGATGGGGGCGTGCAGCAGGTCGGCCGCGCCGACGGCGGCGGCGGCGTGCGGGTCGGCGTCGCGGGCCGGTGTGACGGTGCCCTGCTCGACGGCGTCGGCGCAGCGGGCGAGGGCGCGCAGCGCGTCGAACCAGGCGGTGACGATCTCGTGGACCTCGTCCTCGGTGAGCAGCGAGCTCGCCCAGCTGAGGTGGGCCACCAGTTGCGGGCCGTCGGGTCCGTCCTGGGTGACGGCGTTGACTTCGAGCGGGTGGGACAGCGGGCGGACACCGGTGGGGGTGGGCGCGTGGTCGTCGCGCAGCGGCAGCCAGGGCGTCTCCTCGTCGGTGACGGGCACCCGGCCGAGGTAGTTGAACAGCACCTGTGGGGCGGGCAGCGCGGCGAGCAGCGGCGCGCTCTGCGGGTCCAGGTAGCGCAGCAGTCCGTAGCCGAGGCCGTTGTCGGGCAGCGCGCGCAGTTGTGTGCCGGTGTGCGCGAGGGCGGCCGCGAGCTCGGTGCCCGCCGCCGTCACCTCGTGCCAGGGCAGTGTGGCGCAGTCGAGGCGGACGGGGTGGACGCTGGTGAACCAGCCCACGGTGCGGGACAGGTCGGCGCCGTCGACCAGGTGTTCGTGCCTGCCGTGGCTCTCCACGTCCAGCACCAGCGGGGTGCCGTGGTGGCCGCGGCGGGCGCGCCAGCGTCCGACGGCGAGGGCGAAGGCGGTCAGCAGCACGTCCTGGATGCCGCGGCGGAACACCGCGGGGACCTGTGCGACCAGCGGTGCGGTGTCCTGGGCGGGCAGGGTCAGCGACAGGCGTCCCTCGGTGCCGGTGACGTCGCGTTGCGGGTCCAGTTGCCCGGCCAGCAGCGGTTCGGCGTCGCGCAGGACGTCCTGCCACACCGGCAGCTCGGCGCGGTGGCCTGTGATGCCCTCGCCGGTGGCCACGCGCTGGGCCCAGCCGCGCAGCGACGTCGTCACCGGTGCGAGGAGGGGTTCGCGTCCCGCGGCCACCGCGTCCCAGGCGACGGCCAGGTCGGACAGCAGGATCCGCCAGGAGACGCCGTCGACGGCGAAGTGGTGCACGGCGAGCAGCAGCCGGCCCGGGCGGGTGGGGCCGGCGTCGAACCAGACCGGCTGGAGCATCGCGCCGGTGGCCGGGTCCAGGCGCCGCTTGGCCGCGGCCGTCTCCTGGGCGATCCGTTCCCGGGTGTCCGTCTCGGACAGGGCGCTGGTGTCCACGCGGCGCAGGACGTCCGCGATCCGTAGGGTGCCGGGCTCGTCCGCGTGCAGTGACCACTGTCCGTCGGGGGCGGTCACCAGCCGTGTGCGCAGGGCGTCGTGCTGGTCGACGACCGCCTGGAGCGTGGTGAGCAGCCGGGCCTCGTCGATGCCGGGGGGCAGACCGACGGTCGCGGACAGGTCGAAGCCGGCCGTCGAGCCGCCCAGCTGCCGTTGGCGTTCCAGGACGGGCAGCGGGGGGATGGGGCCGGTGCCGATGTCCGTGACGCGGGCCGCGGCGTCCTCGTCGGCCAGCCGCGCCACCTGGGCGATGCCCGCCACCGTCTGGTGGGTGAACACGTCGCGGACGGTGAACACCAGGCCGGCCGTGCGGGACTGGGCGACCAGCTGGGTGGCCTGGATGCTGTCTCCGCCCAGGTCGAAGAAGCCGGCCTCGGCGCCGACCTCCGCCAGCCCGAGCACCTCGGCGAACACGGTGCACAGGGTCTGTTCGACCGGTGTGTGCGCGGCCCGGGACACGGTGTTGGCGCCCAGGTCCGGTGCGGGCAGCGCACGGCGGTCGAGCTTGCCGTTGCCGGTCATCGGGAACGCGTCGAGGACCATCACGGCCACGGGCACCATGTACTGCGGCAGCCGCTCGGCCACGAACGAGCGCAGTTCGGCGGGCTCGGCGCCGGCGCCGTCGGCGAGCACGGCGTAGCCGACGAGGTCCTTGCCGCCGGAGGGCTTGTCGTGCACCACCACGGCGGCGTTCGCCACGGCGGGGTGCGCGGCGAGGGTGTTCTCGATCTCGCCCGGTTCGATGCGGAAGCCGCGGATCTTGACCTGGTCGTCGGTGCGGCCGAGGTAGTCGATCCGTCCGTCCGTGCGCCAGCGCGCCAGGTCACCGGTGCGGTACATGCGTTCGCCCGGGGTGCCGTAGGGGCAGCTGACGAAGCGCTGGGCGGTCAGGCCGGGTTGTGCGAAGTAGCCGCGGGCCAGGCCCGATCCGGCGAGGTAGAGCTCTCCGGGGACGCCGACCGGGACCGGTCGCAGCCGCTCGTCGAGGATGTAGGCGCGGGTGTCGTCCATCGGCGTGCCGATCGGCACGGTGCCCTCGGGCACCTCGCGGGTGCTGTGCAGCACGGCGAACGTCGTGGTCTCCGTGGGGCCGTAGCCGTTGGTGAGCACGGTCTGCGGCCAGGCGGTGAGTGCCTTGGCGACCACGGGGGGCGAGAGCGCCTCGCCGCCGGCCAGCACCTCGCGCATCTGGGCCAGGGCGCCGGGGTCGCGTTCGATGAGCAGGTTGAAGAGTGCGGCCGTGAAGAAGGCCGAGGTGACGTGGCGTTCGCGGATGGTGCGTACCAGGGCGTCCGGGTCGAGCTCTCCGGGCGGTGCGAGGACCACTTCGCCGCCGTTGAGCAGCGGTACCCACAGCTCGTAGGTGGAGGCGTCGAACGCGGTGGGGGCGTGCATGAGTACGCGGCTGTGGTTGCCGCCGCGCCACACGTGGTCGGCGGCGAGGCTCGCGATGTTGCGGTGGGTGACCGCCACGCCCTTGGGGCGTCCGGTGGAGCCGGAGGTGAACATGATGTACGCCATCCGGTCGGGGCCGCCCGCGGGCGGCGGGCCGGTGACGTCCGCCGCGTGGGGGGCGGCGGCCAGTTCGGCGGCGACGTCGAGCACGTCCACCGCGTCGGCGTGGGGGTGCTGCAGGTGCTCGCCGTCCACGAGGAGAACGCTCGCCCCGGTCTCGGCCATGATCAGCCGCATGCGGGAGGCGGGGTAGCGGGGGTCCAGCGGCACATACACGCCGCCGGCCTTGAGGACGGCCAGGATCGCCACGGGCACCCGCACGGAGCGTTCCATCAGCAGGCACACCGCGTCCTCGGCGCCGTCGGCGCCGATCCCCCGGGCGCGCAGCCGGGCGGCGAGCCGGTCGGTGAGCGTGCAGAGCTCGCGGTAGGTCAGCCGCTCGTCGCCGCAGCTGACCGCGACGGCGTCGGGGGTGCGGGCCGCCTGTGCCCGGAACAGTTCGGGCAGGCCGGCCGTGGGCTGCTCGCCGGCGGTGCCGTTCCACTGGGTGAGCACGCGGTGCCGCTCGGCCGGGGTGAGCAGGTCGACGTCGCCGATCGGCTGGTCCGGGTCGGTGATCATCGCCAGTACCACCTGGCGCAGCCTGCGCAGCATGGTGCGGACCGTCTCCGGGTCGAAGACGTCGGCGTTGTACTCGATGCCGCCGTCGATGCCGCCCGGTGTGCCGTCGCCGGCGAGGTGCTCGTGTGCCAGCAGGACCAGGTCCATGCGTGCCGTGCCGGTGCTGCGCACCACCGGTGCCGCCTCGATGCCGGGCAGGTCCAGGGCCTCGTCGGTGACGCTCTGCCAGGACAGCATGACCTGGACGAGCGGGTGGTGGGACATCGAGCGGGTGGGCCGCAGGCTGTCCACGAGGGACTCGAAGGGGATGTCGCGGTGGGCGAGGGCGTCCAGGGTGCGTTCGCGTACCGCGGCGAGCAGTTCCCTGAACGTCTGGCGGTCCGAGACCTGTGTGCGCAGCACGAGGGTGTTGGCGAAGAAGCCGATCAGGTTCTCGGTGGCCTGGTCGTCGCGTCCCGCGCTCGCCACGCCGATGGGGATGTCGGGGCCGGCGCCCAGGCGGCTGAGCAGTACGGCCAGTGCCGCGTCGAGGACCATGAACATGCTGACGTCGCAGGTGCGGGCCAGCCGGGCCAGGCCCTCGTGCAGGTGGGCGTCCCACTGGAAGGTGAGGGTGTCCCCGTCGTGGGAGGCCTCGGCCGGGTGCGGGCGGTCGACGGGCAGGGCGATCCGTTCGGGCAGGCCCTCCAGCGCGCCGCGCCAGTAGTGCAGTTGACGTGACCAGGTGCTGTCGGGGTCGTCCTGGTCGCCGAGGTAGTCCCGCTGCCACAGCGCGTAGTCGGCGTACTGCGCGGGCAGCGGTGTCCAGGTGGGTGCGTGGCCGGCCAGCCGTGCCCGGTAGGCGGTGGCCAGGTCGAGCCGCAGCGGTGCCAGCGACCAGCCGTCCGCGGCGATGTGGTGGACGACGACGGCCAGCACGTGCACGTCGTCGCCGAGGGAGAACAGCTCCGCGTGCAGCGGGATCTCCCGGGTCAGGTCGAAGGAGTACCGGACGGCGGCCGTCACCGCTTCCTCCAGGCCGGCCTCGTCGACCTCGCGCACCGCCAGCGCGGGGCGTGCCTGGTGGGGGTCGAGGATCTGCTGGCAGGCGACCGCGCCGGTGTCCGGGAAGACGGTCCGCAGCGCCTCGTGGCGGGCGACGACGTCGGCGAGGGCGGCCCGCAGGCAGTCGACGTCCAGTGCTCCGCTCAGGCGCAGCACCACGGGCAGGTTGTAGGTGGGTGAGGGGCCTTCCATCTGGTGCAGGAACCACAGCCGGCGCTGGGCGAAGGACAGCGGCAGCGGGTCGGGCCGGGTCATGGGGCCGAGTGCGGGCCGTGCGTGGCCCGCGTCCTGGCGCAGCAGTTCGGCCAGTTCGGCCACGGTCTGCTTCTCGAACAGGGCGCGCACCGGCAGCTCGACGCCGAGTGCGCCGCGGATCCTGGCCACCAGGCGGGTGGCGAGCAGCGAGTGCCCGCCCAGGGCGAAGAAGCTGTCGTCGATGCCCACCTGGGGGACGCCGAGCACCTGGGCGAACACCTCGCACAGGGCTTCTTCCTCGGCGTTGCGGGGTGCGGCGTACGCCGCCGCCGTGCGGGTCTCCTGTCCTTCGGGCGCGGGCAGCCGGCCGCGGTCGGTCTTGCCGCTGGGGGTCAGCGGCAGTGCGTCGAGGAAGACGAACGCGGACGGGACCATGTAGTCGGGGAGTTTCTCGGCCAGTGCCGTGCGCAGGTGGCGGCGCAGTTCGTCGCTCGCGCCGAGGGCCGGGCCGGGCACCACGTAGGCGACCAGCCGCTGGTCGCCCGGCTGGTCCTCGCGAACCACGACGACCGTGTCCTTGACCTGTTCCTGGCGCATCAGCACCGACTCGATCTCGCCGAGTTCGATCCGGTAGCCGCGCAGCTTGACCTGGTGGTCGAGTCTGCCGAGGTAGTCGACGGTGCCGTCCGCCCGGCGCCGTACGAGGTCGCCGGTGCGGTACAGGCGGTCGGTGAGGTCGGAGTCGAAGGGGTTGGCGATGAACTGCTGTGCCGTCAGCTGTGGCCGGTTGATGTAGCCGCGGGCCAGTCCGCTGCCGCCGATGCACAGTTCACCGGGGACGCCGGGCGGGACCGGTCGGCCCTCGGGGTCGAGGATGTGCACCTCGGTGTTGGCGATCGGCCGGCCGATGGTGATCGTGTCGTCCACGATGCGGGTGCCCAGGGAGTAGATGGTGGTCTCGCTGGGGCCGTACATGTTCCACAGGTCCACGCCCTTGGCCAGCAGGCGGCGGGCCAGGTCGGGGGGCAGTGCCTCGCCGCATATCAGTCCGCGCAGTCCCGGGCGGCCGGGCCAGCCGGCGTCGAGCAGCATCCGCCAGGTGGAGGGGGTCGCCTGCATCATGGTCGCGCCGGTGGTGGCCATCTCCTGGGCCAGCAGGGTGCCGTCGGTGGCCACCTCGCGGGTGGCGAGCACCACGCGGGCGCCCTCGACGAGCGGCAGCAGCAGCTCCAGGGTGGCGATGTCGAACGACAGGGTGGTGACGGCGAGGAGGCTGTCGTCGGCGTCGATGCCGGGCCACTGCTTCATCGCCCAGAACAGGTTGCGCAGGGCCCGGTGGGGCAGTTGGACGCCCTTGGGGCGTCCGGTCGATCCGGACGTGTAGATCACGTAGGCGAGGTCCTGGCTCTCGACGGGCGCGTCGAGGGCCTCGGCGGACTCGGCGGCGAGTTCCTCGCGCAGCTCGTCCACGCAGAGTGTGGTGGCGGCGGAGTGCGGCAGGCTGGGCAGCACCGAGCTCTGGGTGATCAGGACGGGCAGTTCGGCGTCCTCGATCATGAACGCCATGCGGTCCTTGGGCAGTTTCGGGTCGAGGGGCACGTAGGCGCCCGCCGCCTTCAGGACGGCCAGGACGGCGACGACCATGTCGAGCGAGCGTTCCAGGCAGACCCCGACCATCACATCGCGTCCGACGCCGAGGCCGCGCAGCCTGCGGGCCAGCTGGTTGGCGGCCGCGTCGAGCTGGCCGTAGGTGAGGGTGCGGCCCTGGCAGTACACGGCCTCGGCGTCGGGTCGCAGCGCCGCCTGCTGCTCGATGCGCTGGTGGGTGAGCAGCTGGTCGGGCCATTCGTGGCGGGTGTCCGCCCGTTCCTGGTGCTGGGCGCGCTGCTCGTCCTCGGTCAGCAGCGCGACGTCCAGGATGGGCTGGTCCGGGTCGGCGAGCACGTTGTCCAGGAGCACCTTGAGGTGGCCGCTCATGCGGTCGATGGTGGCCGCGTCGAACAGCTCGGTGTTGTACTCGAACCAGCCGCTGAGCTCCTCGCCCTGCTCGAACACCTGCAGTTCGAGGTCGAAGCGTGCGGTGGAGCTCTCCACGTCCATCAGCTCCAGGCGCAGCCCGCCGGCGCCGAACTCGGGCACCGGGATGTTCTGGTAGACGAAGGACACCTGGAAGATGGGCGAGCGGGACAGGTCGCGCTCCGGGCGCAGCTCCTCCACCAGCCGTTCGAAGGGTACTTCCTGGTGGGCGAAGGCGCCGAGGGCCGCGCCGCGTACCCGGCCGAGGAGCTCGGTGAACGTCGGGTTGCCGGAGGCGTCGTTGCGGATGGCGAGCGTGTTGACGAAGTAGCCGATGAGGTGTTCGACCTGGGACTGGCCGCGGTTGGCCACCGGCACGCCGACGACGACGTCCTCCTGGCGGCTGTAGCGGTGCAGCAGCGCGACGTAGGCGGCGAGCAGGGTCATGAACGCGGTGGTGCCGGTGCGCCGGCTCAGCTCGCGCACGCCGCTCATCACCGAGGCGGGCAGGTGGAAGGGCCGGGACGCGCCGGCCGTGCCGAGCACCGCGGGCCGTGGCCGGTCGGTGGGCAGTTCGAGGATGGGTGCGGCGCCCTCGAGGGTCGTCTTCCAGTACTCCAGTTCGGTCGTGAAGCCCGGTCCCGCCAGCTGCTTGCGCTGCCAGGCGGCGTAGTCGGCGTACTGGACGGAAAGCTTCGGCAGTTCGGCGCCGGTGCCGCTGACCGCGCCCTGGTACAGGGCGACCAGCTCGCCGAACAGCACGGAGGTCGACCACAGGTCGGCGACGATGTGGTGCATGGTGAGCAGCAGGATGTGTTCGTCGGCGGCCAGGCGCAGGAACTTCATCCGCATGAGCGGCCCGGTGCCCAGGTCGAAGGGGCGGGCGAACTCCCGGCGCGCCAGTGCCTTGACGCCTTCCTCGCCTTCGGGGCCGCGCAGGTGCTCGCACTCCTCGACGGTCAGTTCCAGCTCGCCGCTCTCGTGCACGACCTGCACGGGCTCGCCGTCGGCCTCCTCGAACGTGGTGCGCAGCGACTCGTGCCTGCGGACGATCTCGGCGAGGCTGCGGCGCCAGAGCTCCACGTCGAGCGGGCCGTGCACGCGTACCGCCGCCGGGATGTTGTAGGCGGCGCTGCCCGGGTTGAGCTGGTCGAGGAACCACATGCGCTGCTGGGGGAACGATGCGGCGAAGCGCCGTTCGCGTGCCGGTGGCCGGTGGCCGTTGCCGCGCCGCAACCGCTCTGCCAGCAGCGCGCGCTTCTGCTCCGGCGTGAGGCTGGTCAGGTCGATGTCGGTCATGCGCCAGTCTCCTGATCGTTGGTCTCGGCGGCGAGGAGTTCCCGCACCTGTGCTGTCGCCCTGGCGGGTCGCGGTGCCGGCGTCGGTGGGGCGCCCGGCGCCGCGGCGGCACCCGCGGCGTCGGGCCGTTGCGTGCGCGGCGTGTGGGGGGCCGCGAGCAGCGGATCCGGCCGCGTCGCGACCTGTTCGACTCGGTCGGTGCGCCGGGGGCTGGTGGGGGCGAGTGCCTGAGAAGGGATGGAGCCGCCAGGGTGTGGGGCCACGATCAGCCTTCCGCCCGGAGCTTCACGTGCTTGTCTACCCACCGGTGATCGCTGTGTCCATGTTCGCCACCGCGTCCGCCGGCCGGCCACGCGTCGTGCGCGGGATGTGGTCGAGCTGCGTCAGGGGATGGTCGCCCTGCCGGGCGCGGTGAATCAACTTCCTGCGGTGAACGCGGAGTTGGGGAGGGTGAACGTTCCTTGTGGAGGGTGGCGGGCGCGGACAGCGGACGGCGCAGGCACGGAAGATCCGTGCCTGCGCCGTCCGCTGTCCGCGCTCTCGGGTCAGGCGGTGCGCCCCCGTGCCCGGCGCAGGGGCCGCACGATCAGCAGCACCGAGCCGGCCAGCACGAGCAGGCCGGCGACCAGCGAGGCGGCGCCGATCCAGGGCAGCCAGGCGATCTTCGCCGCCACGGTCACATGGCCGGCCTGGCCGCGCGATCCGTCGGCCTTCATGACGACCGCCGCGACGTCGCCCGACTTCACCGACCAGTTCAGCGTCTGCGCACCCCGCCCGCTGGCCTGGGCGACCCATACGCCGGCCTTGGCGGGCGGTGTGCCGGGCGTGCCACCGGGGTGCTTGCTCTCGGTGTCGCCCTTGCCGCTGGAGTCGTGGATGGTCACGTGCTGGACGCCGTTCAGGTACTGACGCAGCTTCCCCTCGTCGGCGAGGCCGACGAACACCGGGTCGGAGGGGTTGTCCGGCTTGAAGGTGATCCGGAGGTCGTCGGTCAGGCCGGCCATCTGCTTGTCGGCGCGCCAGCTGTCGGTGGTCATGGCGTAGGTGTCGGTGCGGTGCGCGTAGCGGCCGGTGCCCAGATCGATGTAGCCGCCGTCGTGGGAGGCCATGTACACAGCGGTGCCGCCCGCACCGACGAGCGTCAGCGCCACGAGGGACAACATCGCACCGACCACGACGGCGGCGATGCGCCCGGCGGTCCAGCCGGCGGATGTGGTGCGCATATTCGCCCCCTCCACGAAATCCTTGGCACCCCTGTCGGTCACTGATTCCTCCTCGGTCTCGTCACCCGGGCGGTCAAATCCGGGTGCACGGTGCTTTTTTCCTGAACGGACGGCCGATGCAAGGCGACCCGGAGATCCCCTGTTCAGCCCACCTGGCACACCGTAACCGGACGAGGACCCTCCGGCATCAGGGGTATCCCCTACACGGATACCAGGGATATCCCCTACGAACTCCTGCACGCTGGAGAAATGCCCGCCCGCCGCTTTACCGGAGGTGTTCAACTGCGCGGATCGCGCAGTTGAACACTCGCGCGCGGGACCGGCGGGGCGGCGGGGCGGACGCGGCGTGCGGGCCGGCGTCCGGCCGGGATTTCCGGCGCCGTGAACGCCGGGGGCCGGCGGGTTTTGCGAAAGCCGCCGGGGGGCGTTCAACTGCTCGTATCGGCCAGTTGAACATCCCGGGCGAGCACCCGTGACCGCACGCGTTTCGGCACACCGTGCGCGAACCCCTGGCCACTGGACTCGGCCATGGTCCGGGTGCCAGCATGCATCCCGCGCTTGCCTCGGCAATTCGGCAGGTGACGGCGGAGCGGACATCCCGACATGGCTCCCTCACGTTTCTCCCCGCAGGAAACGCGAACCTCTCGCGTCCTGTTTTGCAGACTGAGCCGGAAAGAGGTCCGGAGACAATGCAAAAGATTCTCGACGCGGTCCTCGCGGGCGAACTCGACGAGGTGGGCCACCTGCCGGTGCCCGAGTTCTACCGAGGGGTGGTCCTGCACGCCGAGGAGACGACGATGTTCGAGGGGCTGGCGGGCCGCGACAAGGACCCGCGCCGCTCGCTGCACCTGGAGGAGGTGGCCACCCCCGAACCGGCCGCGGGCGAGGTGCTGGTGGCGGTGATGGCGAGCGGGATCAACCACAACACGGTGTGGTCGTCGATCTTCGAGCCGGTGCCGACGTTCGGCTTCCTGTCCCGCTACGGCCGCACCTCGCCGCAGGCGGCCCGGCACGACCTGCCCTACCACGTGCTGGGCTCGGACCTGTCCGGTGTGGTGCTGCGCTGCGGCGAGGGGGTGGCGTCCTGGCGCCCCGGGGACGAGGTGGTCGCGCACTGCCTGTCCGTGGAGCTGGACCACCCCGACGGGCATGCCGACACCATGCTCGACCCGCAGCAGCGGATCTGGGGGTTCGAGACGAACTTCGGCGGGCTGGCCGAGCTGGCGCTGGTCAAGGCCAACCAGCTGATGCCCAAGCCGCGTCACCTCACCTGGGAGGAGGCGGCCGCCTCGGGGCTGGTGAACTCCACCGCCTACCGGCAGCTGGTGTCCCCGGCCGGCGCCCGCCTCAAGCAGGGCGACACCGTGCTGATCTGGGGCGCCACCGGCGGACTGGGCTCCTACGCCGTGCAGCTGGCACTCAACGGAGGGGCGACACCGGTGTGTGTGGTCTCCAGTGCGCACAAGGCGCAGGTGTGCCGGCGGATGGGCGCGGAGCTGGTGATCGACCGCAGCGCCGAGGGCTACCGGTTCTGGAAGGACGAGCAGACCCAGGACCCGCGTGAGTGGCGGCGGTTCGGCGCCCGGATCAGGGAACTGACCGGCGGCGACGACCCGGACATCGTCTTCGAGCACCCGGGCCGGGAGACGTTCGGCGCGAGCGTGTACGTGGCCCGCCGCGGCGGCACCATCGTGACCTGCGCGTCCACCTCGGGATACGAGCACGCCTATGACAACCGGTATCTGTGGATGAACCTCAAGCGGATCATCGGCACGCACTTCGCGAACTACCGGGAGGCGTGGGAGGCCAACCGGCTCATCGCCAAGGGGCATGTGCATCCCACGCTGTCGCAGGTGGTGCCGCTGGAGGGCACCGCCCAGGCCGTGCACGACGTGCACCACAACCTGCACCAGGGCAAGGTCGGGGTGCTGTGCCTGGCCCCCGGGGAAGGGCTCGGGGTCAGCGACCCCGAGCTGCGGGCCCGGCACGAGCCGGCGATCAACCGGTTCCGCGCCCGGCCGGCGGGCACCTGAACGGATCCGGCCGCGAAAACGACGCCGCCGCGGCCCGAGACACCGTCAACTTCCCTGCACCGGCTGTTTCTTGACGGTCCGGCGGCAACTGTTGGATGCTGACGGTAAATGGCGGGATTCCACCGGGAGTTCCGGTCGGCGACCTACCGGCCGACGTTTTCCCGACCGCCTCTTTCGCATCAGGTTCTCTGATTCTCCCGGCCGCCCTACGGCCTCTTCGCCGGGCGCGGCACACACGAAGTAATCAGCAGGAAAGCGCGGCACGATCCGCGTCTTCGACATGAGTTCACGCACGTTCGATACGGAGAGGACGGTCGGATGCCGGGCCGGGACGCACGATCGCTTGTCGACCATTTCCGCACGGTCTTCGGCGAGCACTCGCAGGAGCAGATCTTCCGGTTCCTCGTGGACGGCGAGGGTGAGCCGCAGCCCCTGGGCAACGCCGAGCTGGACCTGCGGGCCCGCACGATCGCCGCGGTGCTGCAGGAGCGCTTCCCCGCCGGGGAGCGGGCCCTGATCATGTGCCCGGCCGGACTGGACTACGTCACCTCGTTCTTCGCCTGCCTGTACGCCGACGTCGTCGCCGTGCCGGTCTACCCGCCGGACCCGGCGTTCCCGATGCGCACGCTGCCGCGGCTGACCGCCATCGTCGAGGACGCCGAGCCCGCCGTGGTCCTCGCGCCCGCCGCGACGATCGCCCTCGTCGACCGCTTCGCCGAGCACGCCCCGGCGCTGCGGGACATCGTCTGGATCGCCGTCGACGACCTCGACACCGCCGCCGCCGGCAACTGGCGCGAGCCCGGCACGGACCGCGACAGCCTCGCGTTCTTGCAGTACACCTCCGGCTCCACCAGCAGCCCCAAGGGCGTGATGGTCAGCCACGGCAACCTGATGCACAACATCTCGGAGATGAACCGGCAGTTCTTCGCCGGCGACCCGCACCAGCACATGGTGAGCTGGCTGCCGCCCTTCCACGACCTGGGCCTGATCATGGGCCTGCTCACCCCCGCCCACGGCGGGTACCCGGTGACCTTCATGTCGCCGTACTCGTTCCTGAAGCGGCCGCTGCGCTGGCTGCGCGCGATCTCCGACACCGGCGCCACCGCGAGCCCCGCCCCGAACTTCGCCTACGACCTCGCGGTGGCCAAGGTCACCGAACAGGACCGGCAGGGCCTGGACCTGAGCACCTGGCGCGTCGCCCTCAACGGCGCGGAGCCGGTGCGCAGGCAGACCATGGAGCGCTTCTCGCGCACCTTCGCCGAGTGCGGCTTCAGGCCCGCCACCCACGCCCCGTCCTACGGTCTGGCCGAGGCCACCTTGGTGGTCTCCACCGGGGACCCGGCCGCCGAGCCCGTCCACCGCGACCTGCGGCCCGCGGCGCTCCTGACGGGTGCCGCCGAGGACGCGGCCCCCGGCGAAGCGGCGCGCAACCTGCCCAGCTGCGGCGTCTCCCTCGACGACCAGCGTGTGGTCATCGTGGACCCGCACACCCGCGCCGCGCTGCCCGACGGCCGGGTCGGCGAGATATGGGTGTCGGGGCCGAGCGTCGCGCACGGCTACTGGCGCCGCCCCGAGGCCACCGAGGAGACCTTCCGGGCCCGCCTCGACACCGGGGAAGGAACGTTCCTTCGTACCGGTGACCTCGGGTTCGCCGACGGGGAGCAGCTCTACGTCACCGGCCGTATCAAGGACGTCGTCATCGTCGCCGGCCGCAACCACTACCCGCAGGACATCGAGCGCACCGTCGAGAGCGCCGCCCCGGGCCTGCGCCAGGGCTGCGGGGTGGCCGGCGCCCGCGAGATCGACGGCGAGGAACGGCTCATCGTCGTCCAGGAGTACCGCGGCAGCCGCTCGCCCGAGGACCGCGCCCACGTCATCGACGCGATACGCGCCGCGGTGGCCCGCGAGCACGGCCTGCAGGCGTACATCATCGCCCTGGCCCGCACCGGGACGGTGCCGAAGACCTCCAGCGGCAAGCTCCAGCGCGCCGCCTGCATCAGCGCCGTCCTCGACGGCACCTTCGAACCGCTGGCGCTGTGGCGGGCGGACGAGGCGCAGGCCGGCCCGGCGCCGCAGCAGGCGCCCGCGGCGCGGCGCGTACCAAAGGCCGTGGCGCGGCCTGACGCACCGGACGCCTCGACGATCGAGCGGTGGCTGCGCGAGGCGCTGGCCGCCGCGACCGGGCGGCACATCGACACCATCGACCCGCAGCTGCCGTTCGCCGGGTACGGGCTGCGGTCGGTGGAGCTGGTCGCGCTGGTCGGTGACCTGGAGGGCCGCCTCGGCATCCCGCTCGCCCCCGGCATCGTCTGGGAGTACCCCACCGCCGCCAAGCTCGCCGGCCACCTGGCCCAGGCGTCCGCCGGCCCCGCCGCGCCCACGGCCGCCGACGAGCCCGCCACCACCCTGACGGCCCCGGCGCCCGCCGCGGCTCCCGCAGCCGCGGACGTGCCCGGCGCAAACGAGCCGATCGCCGTCATCGGCATCGGCTGCCGCTTCCCCGGCGGCGTCGACGGCCCCGACAGCTTCTGGCAGCTGCTGAGCGAAGGCCGCGACGCGGTCACCGAGGTGCCCGCCGAGCGGTGGAGCACCGAGGAGTTCACCGACGAGGACCCCGCGGCCGCGGGCCGCACCAACAGCCGCTGGGGCGGTTTCGTCGACGGCGTCGACCGCTTCGACTCGGGCTTCTTCGGCATCTCGCAGGCGGAAGCCGCCCGGATGGACCCCCAGCAGCGGCTGCTCGCCGAGGTCTGCTTCGAGGCCCTGGAGAACGCGGGCGTGCCCACCGGGTCGCTGTCCGGCTCGCAGACCGGTGTGTTCGTCGGCATCTCCACCTTCGACTACGCCACCGGCCAGTTGGGCGACCTCGACGCCATCGACGCCTACACCGGCACCGGCAGCGCGCTGAGCATCGCCGCGAACCGCCTCTCCTACCTGCTGGACCTGCGCGGCCCGAGCATGGCCGTCGACTCCGCCTGCTCCTCCTCGCTGGTGGCGGTGCTGCAGGCGTGCGCGAGCCTGGAGCGGGGCGAGTGCGACCTGGCCGTCGCCGGCGGCGTCAACCTGGTGCTGTCCCCGGCCTTCGCCATCAACTTCAGCAAGGCCGGGGTGATGTCCGCCGACGGCCGCTGCAAGCCGTTCGACGCCCGCGCCGACGGCTACGTGCGCTCCGAGGGCGCCGGCGTGGTGATCCTCAAGCCGCTCAGCCGGGCCCTGGCCGACGGCGACCCCGTGCACGCCGTGATCCGCGGCGGCGCGGTGGGCCAGGACGGCGCGAGCAACGGGCTGATGGCGCCCAACCCGAAGGCCCAGGAGGCGGTGGTGCGCGCCGCCCATGCCAAGGCCGGGGTGCGCCCCGCCGACATCGGCTACGTGGAGGCCCACGGCACCGGCACCATCCTCGGCGACCCCATCGAGGCCAAGGCGCTCGGCGCGGTCCTCGGTGACGGCCGCTCCCCCGACCGGCCCTGCCTGATCGGCTCGGTCAAGTCCAACCTCGGTCACATGGAGGCCGCCGCGGGCATCGGCGGTCTGATCAAGGCCGCCCTCATGGTCCGCCACCGGATGGTGCCGCCGACCCTGCACTACCGCTCCCCCAACCCGCACATCCCCTTCGACGACCTGCCGCTGCGGGTCGCCGACACCCTCCAGCCGTGGCCCACCCCCGCCCCGGCCCTCGCGGGCGTCAGCTCCTTCGGTTTCGGCGGCACCAACGCCCACCTGGTGGTGGCGGAGCCGCCGCCGGCCGCCGGCACCCCCACCGTGTCCGAGGGCGCCGTGCTGCTGACCGTCTCCGCCCGCGACGAGCAGGCGCTGCGCGACCTGGCCGTCCGCTACGCGGACAAGCTCACCGACACCACGCCCGTCGCCGCCTTCGCCTGCGCCGCCGCCGTCCGGCGCACCCACCACGAGCACCGGCTGGCCTGCGTCGGCGGCTCGGCCGCCGAACTGCGCGGCGCGCTCGCCGCGTTCGGCCGCGGCGAGGACACCACCGGCCTCAGCTGCGGTGTGCGCCGGGCCGGCCGGCAGGCCAGGGCGGTGTTCGTCTTCTCCGGCCAGGGGCCGCGCTGGTGGCCGCTGGCCGCCGACCTGCTCATCGGTGACCTCGCCGGGGAGAAGGCCGTGCGCGCCGTCCTGGAGCGGGCCGACGCCCTGCTGCGCCGCCACACCGACTGGTCGCTGCTCGACCAGCTCACGGCCGACCCCGCCCGCTCCCGGCTGCTCGACACCGCCGTCGGCCAGCCCGCCCTGACCGCCGTCCAGATCGCGCTGGCCGGGCTGTGGCGCTCCTGGGGCATCGAACCCGCCGCCGTCGTCGGGCACAGCGTCGGCGAGATCGCCGCCGCCCACGTCGCCGGTGCGGTCTCCCTGGAGGACGCCCTGCTGATCGCCCTGCACCGCGGCACCGTCCTGCACGCCGCCACCGGCAAGGGCCGGATGGCCGTCGCGGGCGTCGGCCTGGACCAGGCCCACGCCCTGCTGGCCGAACGCGAACCGGGACCGGTGTGGGTCGCCGCCGCCAACAGCCCGCACTCCACCGTCTTCTCCGGCGAGGGCCCCGCCCTGGAGAAGTTCGCCAAGTCCCTGGCCGACGACGGCCTCTACTGCAAGATCCTGGAGTCCGTCGAGTTCGCCTCCCACTGCCCCCTGATGGAGCCCGTCGCCGCCGAACTGCGGCGCCAGCTGGCCCCCCTGCGGCCCCGCGCCGGCGCCATCGCGATGATCTCCACCGGCACCGGCGAGCCGGTTGCCGGAGACCGCCTGGACGCCGCGTACTGGGCGTCCAACCTCACCCGGCCGGTGCTGTTCGACACCGCCGTCACCGCGCTCGCCGACACCGGGCACAACGCGTTCGTCGAAATCTCGCCGCACCCGATGCTCACCGACGCCGTCACCGAGCGCCTGTCGTCCTACGACGGCGCCATCGCCGTCTCCTCGCTGCGCCGGGACCAGCCGGGCCGCGCCACCGTGCTCGCCGAACTCGGCCGCCTCTACAGCAGCGGCCACCCGATCGACTTCACCCGCGTCCACGGCCCCGCCGGCCCCATGGCCGACCTGCCCACCTACCCCTGGCAGCGCACCCGCAGCTGGCACGAGCAGCGGCCGGGGCGCCGGGCCGCGCACCGGGGCCACCCGGTCCTGCGCGAGCGGACCGCGTCGGCGCTGCCGCCGCACGCCGTGCACTGGTCGGCGCCCGTCGGCCTCGCCGAGTTCCCCTACCTGACCGATCACCAGGTGGGGGGCAGCCCCGTCCTGCCCGCCGCCCTGGTGCTGGACGCCGCACTGGCCGCGGCCCGCGCGCACCTCGGTGGCGGCGCCGCCCTGGCCGACGTCGCCTTCACCCGGCTCACCGTGGTACCCGAGCAGGCCGACGACACCACACTGCAGCTCGTCCTGCAGCCCGGCACCGCCGACACCGGCACGGTGCGGCTGTTCACCCGCGCCGGCGCCGACGCGCAGTGGAGCGAGGCCGCGCGGGCAAGCTTCGGCCGCGCCCCCTCCCGGGCCGGCGCCGAACCGCTCGGTGCCGTACGGGCGCGCTGCACCACCGCCGCCGCGGCCGCGGACCACTACGCCGCGCTGCGCCGCACCGGGCTGGCCTACGGGCCCGCGTTCCAGGGCATCGAGGAGCTGTGGCGGGGCCGGGCCGAGGCCGTCGCCCGGCTGCGCGAGCGGACCGCGCTGAGCGCCGACCGCGGCGAGCACCTGGTGCACCCGGCCGTGCTCGACAGCGCCCTGCAGGTCCTCAGCGCAGCCCTCGACGCGCAGGAGACGCCCTTGGAGGGCACGTACCTGCCGGTGGCCGTCGGCGCCTTCACCCTCTTCGCCGACGGCGGCGAACCCCGCTGGGCGCACGCCGCCGTCACCGCGCCGCAGCCCGGCGCCGAGACGATCACCGGCGCCCGTGTCGTCCTGTACGACGAGGCGGGCGGCGCCGTGGGCGAGGTCAGCGGCATCACCCTGCGGCGCCTGGACCGCGCCGAGGCCGCCGACCCGCTCGGCGAGGCGCTGCTCGAGATCGCCTGGCGCCCCGCCGCCGACTCCCCCGCCCCGCAGGGGCCGCCCGGCACCTGGCTGCTGTTCGCCGACACCGGCACCGCCGCCGCCGGCCTGGGCAGCGCCCTGCGCTCGCGCGGCGCCACCTGCCTGACCGTCACCGCCGGTGCCGCCTACCGCAAGGTCGACGCGGCGCACTACGAACTCGGCGCCGAGCGCGAGGACGTCGCCGCGCTGCTGGCCGACCTGGCCGCCGCGGGCGTCCGCCCGGACGGGATCGTCCACGCCTGGCCGCTGGACGCCGGCCTCGGCGAGGAGGAGGGCGGCGCCCGGCAGCTGTCCGCCGCCCACGACGCCGTCTGCCTGCCGGTGCTCCACCTCGTGCAGGAACTCGCCCGCGCCGGGCAGGACCCCGCGCCCCGCCTGGTCCTGCTCACCCGCGGTGCCCAGCGCGTCGTGGACGGCGACGAACTGGCCGTCGCGCAGGCGCCGCTGTGGGGTCTGGCCCGGGTGATCGGGCTGGAACACACCGAGCTGCGGACCACCGTCGTCGACCTGGACCCGGCCCGCCCGCCGGCCGAGAGTGCCCAGCTGCTCGCCGAAGTGCTGCGCCCCGGCGACGACGACCAGGTCGCCCTGCGGGCCGGTGCGCGGCTGACTCCCGCGCTGGAGCCCTGGACACCCGCCGGCCGCACGGCCGAGGACCACCGGCCCGCCTGGCCCTTCGACGCCGCGCGTGACGGCAACCACCAGCTGCTGGCCGCCCGCCCGGGCAGCCTGGCCAGCCTCCGCCCGACCTGGTGGCAGCGCACCGCGCCGGGTCCCGGCCAGGTCGAGATCGAGGTCAGCGCCGCGGGCCTGAACTTCAGCGACGTCCTCAAGGCTCTCGACTCCTACCCCGGCGCCGAAGGCGTCGTGCCGCTCGGCGCCGAGTGCGCCGGCCGGATCACCGCCGTGGGCGAGGGCGTCGGCGGGCACCGGGTCGGCGACCGGGTCATCGCCGCCGGACCCGGCAGCATGGCGGCCTTCATCACCCTGGACGAGGACCTGGTGGCCCCGGCCCCGCCGTCCCTGGACGACGAGCAGGCCGCCGCCGTGCCCATCGCGTTCCTGACCGCCGTGCACGGCCTGGAGCAGCTGGGCCGCCTGCGGGCGGGCGAGAGCGTGCTCATCCACTCCGCGACCGGCGGTGTCGGCCTCGCCGCGCTGCAGGTCGCCCGCCGCCGCGGCGCCCGGGTGTACGCCACCGCCGGCACCCCCGCCAAACGCGAGCTGCTGCGCGGCCTGGGCGTCGAGCACGTCATGGACTCGCGCACCCTCGACTTCGCCGACGAGATCATGGCGCTCACCGGCGGCCGCGGCGTCGACGTGGTCCTCAACTCCGCCTCCGGCGAGACGCTGGTGCGTTCCCTGGGGCTGCTCGCGCCCGGCGGGCGTTTCGTGGAGATCGGCAAGCGCGACATCTACGACAACAGCCACATCGGTCTGGAGTTCTTCAAGGACAACCGCGCCTTCCTCGCCGTGGACCTGGAACGCACCATCCGCGAGGAACCCGAACGGATCGCCGAGCTGTTCGCCGACGTCGTCCAGGGCTTCGACCGCGGCGACTTCACCGCGCTGCCCGTCACCGTCCACTCCTTCGGTGACGCCCCCGCCGCGTTCACCGCGATGGCCAAGGCCCGCCACACCGGCAAGCTCGTGCTGGTGCCGGCCGCCGGCGAAGTCGTCACCACCGCGGCGGGCGCCGCTCCGGTACGCCCCTTCGGCACCTACCTGATCACCGGCGGTCTCGGTGCGCTCGGCCTGCAGACCGCCCGCTACCTCGCCGAACGCGGCGCCCGCCACCTGGTCCTGGTCGGCCGCGCCGCCCCCGGCGCGGACGCCGAAGACGTCCTCGCCGAACTGCGCACGCGGGCCCAGGTGCTGGTCGTCGCCGCCGACGTGTCCGAACCGGACGCCGTCCGGGAGCTGCTGGCCCGCATCGACGACGGCCTGCCGCCGCTGGCGGGGATCGTGCACGCCGCGGGCATCCTCGACGACGGCCTGCTCACCGGCCTCGACGGGGACAGGTTCCGCAGCGTCGCGGGCCCCAAGTCGGCCGCGGCCTGGCACCTGCACCAGGCCACCCTCGAACGCGAGCTGGACTTCTTCGTCCTGTACTCCTCGGCCGCCGCCGTCCTCGGCTCGGCCAGCCAGGGCAACTACGCCGCCGCGAGCGCCTTCCTCGACACCCTGGCCCACCACCGGCGCTCGTGCGGCCTGCCCGCGCTGAGCATCAACTGGGGTCCCTGGTCGCAGATCGGCCTCGCCGCCCGCCCGGGCCGCGGCGCCACCCTGGCCGCCCGCGGCATCCAGAGCATCAGCCCCGAGCAGGGCATCGCCGCCCTCGACCGGATCCTGAGCGGGGGCGCCACCCAGGTGTGCGTGCTGCCGGTGGACCGCGACACGCTCCGCGACCACCCCGGCCACGGCCTGCTGCGCACCCTCCTCGACGAGCCCGGCGAGGACACCGGGAGCGGGGCGGGAGCACGCCAGGAGGTACGCCGGCTGATGCTCGCGGTCGAACCCGGCCGCCGCCGCAGGGCCGTGCTGAGCGAGCACTGCCGGGCGGCCGCCGCCGGCCTTTTGGGCACGGACCCCGCCAGGATCGACACCAGCGCCCCTCTCAGCAGCATGGGCTTCGACTCGCTGCTCTCCCTGGAGCTGCGCAAGTCCCTGGAGTCCTCGCTGCACATCCAGCTGCCCTCCACCGTCACCTGGCGCTTCCCGACCGTCGACGCCCTGGTGCCGTACCTGGCCGACCGCATGGAGATCGAGCTGGAGCCCGGCCAGGCGGCGGACGGCGACCGGGCCGGCACACCCGCCGCGCCCGCTGTGACGGTGCCGGCGCCGGCCCCCCGCGACGGTGCGGGCCCGCCCGCCGCGGACGGCCCGCCGGACCTCGACGCGATGTCCGCCGCGCAACTCGAGGCACTCCTGATGGCCAAGACCACACAGATCGACGAGGGGGACCAGCGATGACACCGGGACAGGATCTGGTAGCGGCCGACACGCTCAAACGCGCCTACCTGACGATGGACCGCCTCCAGCGCCAGGTCGAGGAGTACGAGCGGGCCCGCAGCGAACCCATCGCCATCGTGGGTGCCGGCTGCCGGCTGCCCGGCGGCGTCACCGACACCGCCTCCTACTGGCGGCTGCTGGCCGAGGGCACCGACGCCGTGGGCGACATCCCCCGCGGACGGTGGGACCACGAGGCGTTCTACGACGAGGAGGCCGGCAAGCCGGGGAAGATCTACACCCGCTCCGGCGCGTTCCTCGACGACCTGGAGCTGTTCGACCACGACTTCTTCGGGATCTCCCAGCGCGAGGCCGTGGCGATGGACCCGGCCCAGCGGCTGAGCCTGACGGTGTGCTGGGAGGCGCTGGAGAACGCCGGCCAGGCCCCCTCAAGCCTGGCGGGCAGCCGCACCGGTGTGTTCATGGGCGCCGCCTCCTGGGACTACATCACCGCCCAACTGCGCCACCCCGACGACGTCAGCGCCTACACCAGTTCCGGCGCCGCCCAGTCCTTCATACCGGCCCGCATCGCCTACCTCCTCGATCTGCGCGGCCCCAACCTCACCGTCGACAGCGCCTGCTCCGCCTCGCTGCTGGCCGTCCACCAGGCGTGCCAGAGCCTGCGCCTGGGAGAGTGCGACATGGCGCTGGCCGGCGGCGTCAACGTGGTGCTGTCGCCGCTGCTGATGATCTCCCAGTCGCAGTTCGGCTCGGTCTCCCGGCAGGGCCGCGCCATGACGTTCTCCGACAGCGCCGACGGCTACGTGCGCGGCGAGGGCTGCGGCGTCGTCGTCCTCAAGCGGCTCTCCGACGCCCTGCGCGACCAGGACCGCGTCCTGGCCGTCGTACGCGGCGGCGCGGTCAACCAGGACGGCCGCAGCGCCGGCATCACCGCGCCCAACGGCGCGGCCCAGCGCGATGTGTTCCGCCGCGCCCTGGCCGCCGCCGGGGTGGAGGCCGACCAGGTCGGCTACATCGAGACGCACGGCACCGGCACCCGCCTGGGCGACCCCATCGAGGCCGAGGCCCTGGCCGACGTCTACGGCCGCGGCCACGGCTCGCCGGTCTACCTCGGCGCCGTCAAGACCAACATCGGTCACCTGGAGGCGGCCGCCGGCATCGCCGGTCTGATCAAGGCCGCACTGTGCCTGGAGCGCGCCCAGATCCCGCCGAACCTGCACTTCTCCCGGCTGAACTCCAACATCTCCTTCGACGGCACCACCTTCCAGGTGCCCACCCGCCTCACCCCGTGGCCGCAGGGCCCCGGCCGCCGCACGGCCGCGGTGAGCAGCTTCGGGCTGAGCGGCACCAACGTCCACCTGATTGTGGAGCAGGCCCCCTCCCTGCCCGCGCCGCCCGCCCCGGACGAGCGCAGGCCCGCCTCCGTCCTGGCGCTGTCCGCCCGCAGCGAGAGCGCCCTGGCCGCCCTCGCCGGCCGCTACGCCGAGCGGCTGGCCGGCGACGACGACGCCTCGCTGGCGGACCTGTGCCACGCGGCGGGCACCGGGCGTTCCCACTTCCGCCACCGGCTGGCCGCCGTCGGCGCCACCCGCCAGGAGGTCGCCGCCCAGCTCGCCTCCTTCGCCCGCGGTGAGGACGGCCCCGGCCGGGTGCAGGGCGAGGCCGACAGCACCGAGGTCGTCTTCCTGTTCACCGGCCAGGGCGCCCAGCGCCCCGGCATGGCCCGCGGCCTGTACGACACGCAGCCCACCTTCCGGCGCGCCGTCGACGCGTGCGCCGAGATCCTGCGCCCGCTGCTCCCGCGGCCGCTGCTGTCCGTGCTGTTCCCCGACGACCCCGACGACGGGCAGGTCAACGACACCGCCTACGCCCAGCCCGCCACCTTCGTCGTCGAGTACGCGATGGCCCAGCTGTGGCGTTCGTGGGGCATCACGCCCGCGGCCGTCCTCGGCCACAGCTTCGGCGAGTGCGTCGCGGCCTGTGTGGCGGGCGCGATGTCGCTGGAGGACGGCCTGGCCTTCGCGGTGGAACGCGCCCGTGTCATCCAGGAGTTCTCGCTGCCCGGGACCATGGCCGCGGTCTTCGCCTCCGAGGAGGAGGTCGCCGCCGAGATCGCCGCGCACCCCGGCCGGATCGCCGTCGCCGCGGTCAACGGCCCGGCGAACATCGCGATCTCCGGTGAGCGTGACGCCGTCGAGGCCGTGTGCGCCGCGTTCAGCGCCCGCGGGGTGAAGGCCAAGCAGCTGCACATCGCCTCCGCCGGGCACTCCCCCCTGATGGACCCCGTCCTGGAGCCGCTGCGCCGCGCCGCGCACAAGCTGACCTTCCGTGCCCCGCGCATCCCCCTGGTCTCCAACGTCACCGGTGAGCTGTGGCCGTGGGACCAGGCGCCGGACCCGGACTACTGGTGCCGGCACGTGCGGGGCACCGTGCGGTTCGCCGACGGCGTGCAGACCCTGCGCTCCATGGGCTACCGCACCTTCGTCGAGGTGGGCCCCGCTCCCACCCTGCTGGGGGTGATCAGCGACAGTCTGCCGCCCGGCCACGACGACCTGCTGCTGCCCAGCCTGCGGCCCAAGCAGGACGACTGGGAGGTGCTGCTGCCCACGGTCGCCGCGCTGTACGCGGCCGGCGCGCCGGTCGACTGGGCCGGCTTCGACCGTGATTACACCCGTGTCGGCGTGCCGCTGCCCACCTACCCCTTCGACCCGGTGCGCTGCTGGCAGCCCCCGCGTCCTTGGGACGGCACCGCCCCGGCCGTCGCCGACGACGCGGACGCCGGGGCCGGCGAAGCGGCGGGCTCGCGCACCCGGCCGGCCCGCTCCGCCCGCCGTGCCTCGCGCACCCGGCGCCGTGCCAGCCGCATCCCCACCGCCGCCGAGCTGCTGGAGCTGGGCGAGTCCGAGCGCCTGGACACCCTGTGCACCCAGTTCGTGCTCAGCGTGCAGGACGTCCTGGGCTCCGCCTCCACCCGCATCGGCGTGGACGAGCCGCTGACCGGCTTCGGGCTGGACTCCCTCATGGCCGTGGAGTTGCGCAACGAGATCCAGAGCCGGCTCGGCCTGACCCTGCAGATCACCGACTTCCTGGGCGGCGCGACCATCGCCAGCGTCGCCAGGAGCATCGTCAAGAAGCTGGCCGCGACCGGCGGACCCTCCTTGACGGGCACCGTGCACGACGGCTCCGGGGCTCCCGCTGCGATCCAGCGGATGCCCCGGGCCGCCGATGCCGCCAAGGCCCTGCTGGACGAACTGACCGGTTCCGTCGCATCCGTGCCCACAGCGGAGGAAGGCTCGTGACCGACGACCTCGCCCAGCGGCTGGCCGCGCTCACGCCCGAAGAGCGTGCCCGTTTCGAGGCCCTGCTCGCAAAGCGCCCGGCCGAGGACACCTTCCCGCTGGCCGTCCTGCAGCGCGGCACCTGGTTCCTCGAACAGCTGCGGCCCCGCAACCCCGGCTACATCGTGCCCGGCGCGGTCCGCGTCGAAGGCCCCCTCGACACCGGCCTGCTGCGTGCCGCCGTCGCCGAGATCGTCCGCCGCCACGAGGCGCTGCGCACCACGTTCCAGTCGCGTGCGGGCACCCCCGTCCAGGTCGTCCACCAGCAGGTGGCCGTCGACGTCCCCGAGACCGATCTCAGCGGCCCGCACCACACCGACGCCGACCGGAAGCGGTGGATCGACGAGGCCCTGGCCGAACCCTTCGACATCGCCACCGGCCCGCTGCTGCGGGTCCGGCTGCTGCGCACCGGCCGCGACCGGTCCGTGCTCGT
The DNA here is from genome assembly GCF_000725475.1 of Streptomyces durhamensis. NCBI lineage: Bacteria > Bacillati > Actinomycetota > Actinomycetes > Kitasatosporales > Streptomycetaceae > Streptomyces > Streptomyces durhamensis. The sequence continues at coordinate 54,908 of NZ_JNXR01000021.1, read as the reverse complement.
CGTCGCGATGCACCACCTCGTCTCCGACCGCTGGTCCCTCGCGGTGTTCCTGAACGAACTGTCCGAGCTGTACGAGGCCTTCGCCGCCGGCCGGCCCTCACCGCTGCCCGAACTGGCGGTCCAGTACGGTGACTTCGCCTCCTGGCAGCACCAGCAGCTCGATGACGGCGGCTGGCGGCAGGGCCTGGCGTACTGGCGCGAGCACCTCGCCGGCGCCCCCGCCGTCCTGGACCTGCCCACCGACCGGCCCCGTCCGCCCGTGCAGGGCTTCAACGGCGGCTCCGTCCCCGTCGACCTGCCGCCCGCCCTGGTCGGGGAGCTGGCGGCGCTGGCCGGCCGGCACGGCGCCACCCCGTACATGGCACTGCTCGCCGTCTTCCAGATCCTGCTCCACCGCTACAGCGGCCAGGACGACATCGTCGTCGGCGTGCCCACCGCGCTGCGCGGGCACGCCGAGGTCGAGCCGCTCATCGGCTACTTCGTCAACACCCTGCCCATCAGGGCCGAACTGTCCGGCGATCTGGGGTTCGAGGCGGTCCTGGCCCGTGTCCGCGACGCCTGCCTGGGCGCGTACGCCCACCAGGACGTCCCCTTCGAGCTGATCGTCGCCGACCTCAACACCGCCCGTGACCTCAGCCGTCCGCCGGTGTACCAGGTCAGTTTCAGTTACGGCAGGGAACCGGTGCCCACCCTCGCCATGGCCGGTGCCCGGCTGACCCGGCTCCCGGTGCGCAGTGTCGGCGCCCGCTTCGATCTGGAACTGCAGGCGTTCGACACCGACGGCGGGGTGACCGGCTGGTTCGAGTACGACCGTGACCTCTTCGACGAGGCCACCATCGTCCGCCTCGCCGCTCACTTCCGCCGCCTGGTCGAGCAGGTCGTGGTGCGTCCCGAGGCGCCCGTGGGCGACCTGGACCTCCTGGACGCGGCAGAGCACCGGCGCATCGTCGAGGAGTGGAACGCCACCGAACGGCAGTGGCCCGGCGGCCTGGTGCACGAGATCATCGAGGAGCAGGTGCGCCGCACCCCGGGCGGTGAGGCCGTCCGCTACGACGGCGTGTGCCTGACGTATGCCGAGCTCAACGAGCGGGCCAACCGCCTCGCCCACCTGCTGCGTGCCCGCGGGGTGGGCCCGGACGGCCTGGTCGGTGTCGCCATGGAACGCTCGCTCGATCTCGTCGTCGCCCTCCTGGCCGTCCTCAAGGCCGGCGGGGCGTACGTCCCCTTCGACACCGCTCTGCCGCCCGCCCGGCTGGCCGCCATGGCCGAGGACGCCCGGCCGGCCGTGGTACTCACCCATGGTGCGCAGGCCGGCGCGCTGCCCGAACTGGACTGCCCCGTCCTGCGGCTGGAGGACCTGGCCGCGGAGCTGGCCGGGCAGTGTCCGACGAATCCGGGTGTCGCCGTGGACGGCGAGGATCTGGCGTACGTCATCTTCACCTCCGGCTCGACGGGCCGGCCCAAGGGCGTGATGAACGTCCACGCGGCCCTGCGCAACCGGTTGTTGTGGATGCAGGACGCCTACGCTCTGGATGCCACCGACCGGGTGCTGCAGAAGACGCCGTTCTCCTTCGACGTGTCGGTGTGGGAGTTCTTCTGGCCGCTGATGTGCGGCGCCACGCTGGTCATGGCGCGGCCCGGCGGGCACCGCGACAGCGCCTACCTGGCCGCTGCGATCGCCGCCGAGCAGATCACCACGGTCCACTTCGTGCCGTCGATGCTGCAGCTGTTCCTGGCCGAGCCGGCCGAGCAGTCGGCCGGTCTGCGCCGCGTCTTTTGCAGCGGCGAGGAACTGCCCCGCGACCTGCACGACCGCTTCCTGGACCTGCACCGGGCCGAGCTGCACAACCTGTACGGGCCCACCGAGGCCGCCATCGACGTCACCTTCTGGCACTGCCGCCCGCAGGGCGACGATCCGCGGCCGGTGCCCATCGGCCGGCCCATCGCCAACACCCGTATGTACGTCCTGGACCGCAACGGCCGTCCCGTCCCGGCCGGTGTCCCCGGTGAACTGTGCATCGGCGGGCGGAATCTGGCCCGCGGCTACCTGAACCGCCCGGAGCTGACCGCCGAGCGCTTCACGGACGACCCGTTCGTCGCCGGGGCCCGTATCTACCGCACCGGTGACCTCGCCCGCTACCGCGCCGACGGGGTTCTGGAGTTCCTCGGCCGCCTGGACCACCAGGTCAAGCTTCGCGGCCAGCGCCTGGAACTCGGGGAGATCGAGGCCGTGCTGAGCCGGCACCCGGCGGTGCGTGAAGCGGTCGTCATCGCCCGCGAGCACTCCCTGGGGGACGTCCGCCTGGCCGCCTACGTCACCGCCGCCGACGGCAAAGCGCCCACGGCCGGGCAGCTGGCCGCGCACCTGCGCGAGCACCTGCCCGAGTACATGATCCCGGCCTCCTTCACGGTGCTCGACGCCCTGCCGCTGACCCCCAGCGGCAAGACCGACCGCAAGGCGCTGCCCGAGCCGCAGTACGACCGCCCCGACCTGACGACCCGCTTCGTCGCCCCCCAGGACGGCCTGGAGCAGGAGCTCGCCCTCATGTGGCGCGCCCTGCTGGGCGTCGAGCGCGTCGGGCTGCGGGACAACTTCTTCGACCTGGGCGGGCATTCGCTGCTGATGGCCGAGTTCCGGACCCGGCTGGCCGCCGCGCTCGGCCACGACCTGAGCATGGTCGAGCTCTTCCAGCACCCCACGATCGAGTCCCTCGCCGCCTTCCTCGGCGGCTCGGACAGCGGGCCCGGGGCCGCCGCGCACGGCGCCCGGCAGCGCGCACAGAACCGACGTCAGTCCCGTAACCGGCGGCAACAGGCGGCCGAACGCCGGGCTTCCTCTCGCGGAGACAGGTGATCCACGTGTCACAGCCACACCACGACCAGGTCCGGGCCCAGGCGCCGGAACAGGACCAGGACCTCGATCGCGTCGCCATCATCGGGATGGCGGGCCGCTTCCCCGGCGCGGGCGATGTGGACAGCTTCTGGACCAACCTCGCGCAGGGACGCGAGGGCATCACCGTCTCGTCCGACGAGGAACTCGCCGCCTGCGGCGTCGACCCCGCCCTGATCGCCCGGGACGACTACGTCGGGGCCAAGGGCGTGCTGGAGGGCGCGGACCTGTTCGACGAGGGCTTCTTCGGCTACAGCCCGCGCGAGGCCGAGCTGTTGGACCCCCAGCACCGGGTCTTCCTCGAATGCGCCTGGCACGCCCTGGAGTCCGCCGGAATCGACCCGACGCGCTTCAGCGGCCGCATCGGTGTCTTCGCGGGCGCGGGCCTGAACACGTATCTGCTGTTCAACCTCATGAACAACCAGCAGGTCCTGGACTCCTCGGGCATGTACCAGGTGATGCTGGCCTCCGACAAGGACTTCCTGGCCACGCGCGCCGCGTACAAGCTGGACCTGACGGGTCCGGCGGTCACCGTCCAGACGGCCTGCTCCACGTCGCTGAGCGCGGTGCACCTGGCCTGCCAGAGCCTGATCAACGGCGAGTGCGACATCGCGCTGGCCGGGGGTGTGTCGGTGAGCTCGCCGCTGCGCGGCGGCTACCAGTACGAGCCGGGCGGCATCCTGTCCCCGGAGGGCACCTGCCGTGCCTTCGACGCCGACGCCGAGGGCACCGTGCCCGGCAACGGGGTCGGCCTCGTCGTCCTGCGCCGCCTCGCCGACGCGCGTGCCGACGGCGACAGCGTGGATGCGGTCGTCCTGGCCAGTGCGGTCAACAACGACGGTTCCCTGAAGGCCGGTTACACCGCGCCGAGTGTCGACGGGCAGGCCGACGTCGTCGCCGAGGCGCTGGCCCTGGCCGACGTCGACCCGGCCAGTGTCGGCTTCGTGGAGACCCATGGCACCGGCACCCCGCTGGGGGATCCCATCGAGATCGCCGCGCTCACCCGCGCCTACCGTGCGGGCACCGACGCCCGGGGCACGTGCGCGATCGGCTCGGTCAAGAGCAACGTCGGTCACCTCGACGCCGCCGCCGGTGTCACCGGCCTGATCAAGGCGGTGCTCGCCCTCAAGCACGAGGCGATCCCGCCCACCTTGCACTGGGAGCGGCCCAACCCCGGCCTGCAGCTGGAGAGCAGCCCGTTCTACGTGAACACCGAACTGCGCGCCTGGCCGCGCCAGGGCGAGCCGCGCCGGGCCGGCGTCAGCTCCTTCGGGATCGGCGGCACGAACGTCCACGTCATCCTGGAGGAGGCGCCCGCCGAGCAGCCGAAGGAACCCGCCGGCGCCCGGGCCGGGGCCCCGGCCCGGCTGCTGCCGCTGTCCGCGAAGTCCGCGCCCGCGCTGGCCGAGGCGGCCGCGCTGCTGGCCGACCATCTGGAAGCCGACGACGGCGTCTGCCTTGACGCCGTCGCCCACACGCTGGCTCAGCGCCGTGCCCCCTTCGACCACCGCGGCACGGTCGTCGCCCGCACCGCCGGCGAGGCCGTCGCCGCGCTGCGCCGCCTGGCGCAGGGCCCGGCCCCGGCCCCGGCCGCCGCGACCGGCGACGCCCCGGTCGCGTTCCTCTTCCCCGGGCAGGGCGCCCAGTATCCCGGCATGGCCCGCGACCTGTACGCCCAAGGGGGTGTCTTCGCCGCCGAGTTCGACCGCTGCGCGCAGCTGTTCGACGCGTATGTGGCAGATGACCTGCGCGCCCTGGTGCTCGGTGCGGACGACCCGGCGGCCGCCGACCGGCTGCGGCAGACCCGGCTCGCCCAACCGGCGCTGTTCTGCGTGGAGTTCGCCCTGGCCCGGCTGTGGCAGTCGTGGGGTGTCCAGCCGCGCGCCATGGTCGGCCACAGCATCGGCGAGTACGTGGCCGCCTGCCTGGCGGGCGTGTTCTCGCTGGAGGACGCGGTACGTCTGGTCGCCGCACGCGGCCGGCTGGTCCAGCAGATGCCGCACGGCGCCATGCTCAGCGTCTTCCTGCCCGAGGAGGAGGTCGCCGCCCGGCTCGGCGACGGCCTGGCGCTGGCCGCCGTCAACTCCACGGCGCTGAGCGTGGTCTCCGGCTCCCCGCAGGCCGTCGACGCCCTCCAGCAGCGGCTCACGGACGAGGGCGTGGGCTGCCGCCGTCTGCACACCTCGCACGCTTTCCACTCGCCCGACATGGACGGCGCCGTCGGCCCGTTCGTCGACGAGGTCCGCACCATCGCGCTGCGGCCCCCGGCGATCCCGTTCCTGTCGAACGTCACCGGCACCTGGATCACCGCCGAGCAGGCGACCAGCCCCGAGTACTGGGGCGCGCATCTGCGCCGGCCGGTGCGGTTCAGCGACGCCCTCGACGTGCTGCTCGCCGACCCCGGGCTCGTCCTGCTGGAGGTGGGCCCCGGCCAGAACCTGGCCAACTTCGCCCGCGCCCATGCTCGGTGGACGGCGCACCGCAGGGTCGTCGGTTCCCTGCGCCACCCCGGCGAGCACGTCGCGGACGACGCCCACCTGCTGGCGGGCCTCGGGGCGGCATGGAGCGCCGGTGTCGCCGTCGAGTGGACGGCAGTCCAGGGCCCGGGCCGGCACCGCCCGGTGCGGCTGCCCGGCTACCCGTTCCAGCGGCGCCGCTACTGGGTCGAGCCCGCCGCACGGCCGAGTGCCTCGCAGCCCGCCGTCGCCACCGCGGACGGCTGGTTCTACACTCCCGGCTGGCAGCGGCTCGCCCTGCCCGCCGCGGCCGCCGGCAGCGGGGACACCTGGGTCGTCCTCGGTGCCGGGCTTCCCCTCGCGGACACCCTTGCCGCGCGGCTGGCGGCGGGCGGCGACCGCGTCGTGCGGGTCGGCGCGGGCACCGCCCTGGAGCACAGCGGTGAGGACTCCTGGAGCCTGGATCCCGCCGACCGGGACCATCTGTGCGCGCTCGTCCGGTCCCTGGCCGTGCCCCCCACCGCGGCCGGGGACGGGCGGCGCATCCGCTTCGTGCACCTGTGGAGCACCACCGGGGACAGCGCGGACGGCACGCCCGCCCGGGAGCGGCTGGAGGCCGCGCGCCGGGGCGGCTTCGACAGCCTGATCGCCCTCGCCCAGGCGCTGGGCGCGCAGCGGCTGCCGGCCCCGGTCACCGTCGACGTGCTGTGCCGCGGCGTGTACGACGTCACCGGCGAGGAGCCGCTGCTGCCCGAGCACGCGCTGCTGCTGGGCGCGGCCACGGTGATCCCGCAGGAGACCTCCAACACCGCCTGCCGGGTCCTGGACGTGACGGGCACGGACATGAACGCCCCGGCCGAGGACGCGGTCCGCGCCGTGCTCGCTGCGCTCGCCGCGCACACCGGGGCCGAGCTCGCCCTGCGCGGGCGGCACTGGTGGGTGCGCGGCTTCGACCGGGTGGAGTGGGCCGATGCGGCCGCCGGCGGCGAGCGCACCGGGCTGCGCGACGGCGGCGTCTACCTCATCACCGGCGGTCTCGGCGGCATCGGTCTCGCGCTCGCCGAGCAGATCGCGGCCACGGCCGAGCGGCCGGTCCTGGGTCTGCTGGGCCGCTCAGGTTTCCCGGCGCCCGCCGAGTGGGACGCCCACCTCGCCGCCCATGACGGCACCGACGCCACCAGCGTGCGGATCCGGCGGCTGCGGCGGCTGGGCTCGCTCGGCGCCCGCGTCGTGGTGCTGCAGGCCGATGTCACCGACGAGGAGCAGATGCGGCGCGCCGTGGGCGAGTTGCGGGCGGCGGGCGGCGGGCTCAACGGTGTCGTGCACGCCGCCGGAGTGCCCTCCCAGGGCATGATCGTCACCAAGTCCCCGGCCGACGCCGGTCAGGTCCTGGCCGCCAAGACGCACGGACTGCTCGTCCTGGACGCGGTCTGCGGCGCGGACGATGTGGACTTCATGCTGCTGTGCTCGTCGGTGACCGCCGTCCTGGGCGGTCCCGGGCAGAGCGACTACGCCGCCGCCAACGCCTTCCTGGACGCGTGGGCGCAGTACAAGCGCCGCGAGAGCGGGCTGCCGGTCACCGCCGTGGGCTGGGACACCTGGCGCGACGTCGGTATGGCGGCCGGGCTCGGCTCCCGCTTCGGCCTGGATGCCGGCACCCCGCTCACCGGGCACCCGCTGCTGCGGCGTCTGGTGCGCTCCACGCCCACGTCCCGTACGTACACGACGGTGTTCAGTACCGAGGAGAGCTGGATCGTCGCCGATCACCGCATCCAGGAGCACGGCCTCGTGCCGGGCACCGCCTATCTCGAACTGGTGCGGGCCGCCGTCGCCGAGCAGGCCGCCGGGCGGGACATCGAGATCGGTGACGTGCAGTACATGATCCCGGTCGTCGTTCCCGACGGGCAAAGCCGCGAGGTGTTCACCACCATCGAGGAGCGCGAGGGCCGCTGGCACTTCGCCGTGCAGAGCCGGGCCGGGACGGGCGGGGCGGTGACCTGGACCGACCATGCGCGCGGCACCGTCGACTTCCACGATCCCGCGCCCCGAACGGTGCGGGATCTGGCCGAGCTGCGCGCCCGCTGCGCGGTGACGGAGGTCCTCGACACGGACGAGTCGATCAAGCTCGGGCTGCGTCTGGACCGGTTCGAGAAGGGCGGCCCGATCGAGTTCTCCTTCGGGCCGCGCTGGAAGTGCATGCGGGAGATCCTGGTCGGTCCTGAGCGGGTGATGGCGACGCTGCGGCTCGACGAGGAGTTCCACGGCGACCTGGAGCACTACCTGCTGCATCCGGCGCTGCTCGACGCGGCCGGCGGCACCGCCCGGGTCCACGCGCCCGACACGTACTACCTGCCCTTCAGCTACCGCAGTCTGCGTGTCTTCGGCGGCCTGACCGGCACCGTGCACGCGTATGTCGAGGTGAAGGGGGCGGCGGACTCCGCGGGCGAGACCAGTACCTGCGACATCGAGATCCTCGACCCGGACGGCCGGCTGCTGGCCCGGATCGGTGACTTCACCATCAAGCGGATCAACGACCTGGAGGGCCTGCGCGAGCAGATCGTGCGTGCCGCCCAGGCGCCCGCGCAGGACGCGGCGGGCGCCGGGCAGGAGCGTCCCGGCGGGGTGCTGCGCACCCTGGCCGAGGGGATCACCGAGCAGCAGGGCCAGGACGTCTTCGCCCGGCTGCTCGCCGCCCCCGCCCTGCCCGCTCATCTCGTGGTCTCGCACCGGGACTTCACGGCGGTGCGCGAGCTGGCCCGCTCGCTGACGCCCGCGCTGCTGGAGCGGGAGATGCAGCAGCTCGCGCCGCCGGCCGGCAGTCATCCCCGCCCGGAGCTGGACACGCCCTACCTCGCGCCGCGCGGGGAGCGCGAGCGGGAGGTCGCCGAGGTCTGGCAGGAGATCCTGGGTCTGGACCGGGTCGGTGCCCAGGACGACTTCTTCGCGCTGGGCGGCCACTCGCTGGCCGCGGTACAGATCGGCACCCGCCTGAAGAACCGCCTGGGCGTGGAGCTCGACCTGCGGGCCTTCTTCGAGCGGCCCACCGTCGCGCACACCGCGCAGCTGCTGGAGGCGGGCCCGGGGGCGGCGGCGGATGCGGAGAACACCATCGAGGTGCTCAGCCGTGACGATACGCAGCCGGACCCGGACGCGCTCGCGGACCTGTCCGACGACGAGGTGGAGGCGGAACTGCGCCGTCTGCTCGCGGCGCAGGACCAGGAGGGCGTGGCATGAGCGGGCTCGCGCCGGTGGCGCTGGTGGCGGGCGGCTCACGCGGGATCGGCCGCGCGGTGGCGCTGCGCCTGGCACAAGACGGCTTCGACGTGGCGGTGTGCTACGCCTCGAACGCGGCCGCCGCGCACAGCCTGGAGGAGGAGATCGGTGCGCTGGGCCGGCGCGCGTACGTGCGCCGGAGCGATGTCGGCGACAGCGCCGCGGTCCAGGAACTCATCGACGGTGTCGAGGACGCCCTCGGGCCCGTCGCGGCGGTGGTCACCTCGGCCGCCGTGCTGCGCGACGGTCCGCTGGCGGCGATGGAGGACGAGGACTGGGCCGAGGTCCAGCGGGTCAATCTCGACGGCACGTACTACGTGTGCCGGACCGTCATCAACGGCATGATCGAGCGCAGGAGCGGGGCGATCGTGACGATGTCCTCCATCGCCGGTCTGTACGGCAACGCGGGGCAGACCAACTACGCCGCGTCCAAGGCCGGGATCGTCGGGTTCACCAAGTCCCTGGCCCGTGAGGTAGGCCGGTACGGGATCCGGGCGAACGTGGTCGTGCCCGGTTTCGTCGCCACCGATCCGGTCATGGACCTGCCGGCCGAGGTGCGTGAGCGGTTCACGCAGCGCATCCCGCTGGGGCGGTTCGGCGAGCCGGACGAGGTCGCCGACCTGGTCTCGTTCCTGCTCTCGGACAGGGCGGCGTACATCACCGGCACGACTTTCCAGATCGACGGCGGTGTGGCCGTCTGACGGGACGGACACCACGGCACCCGGGGGGACGAACCTTGCAGATCCAGGCTGATACGCAACGCTGCGTCGGCGCGGGCATGTGCGCGCTGACGGCGCCCGCGCTCTTCGACCAGTGCGATCACGACGGGACCGTCGTGCTGCTGGGGGCCGGTGTGTGCGGGCCGGAGGCCGCCGACGCCGCGCGTGCGGCGGTGGCGCACTGCCCCTCGGGTGCCCTGTCCCTGACCGACTGACCGCCTTGAGGCGGCGCCCGCGCCGCGGTGAGCCACCGTGAGACGAAGGAGTAACACCCATGCGCAACCCATGGTTTGCCCAGGCAGAGCCGCAGGACGAGGCCGGGGTCCGCCTGTTTTGCCTGCCGTACGCGGGCGGCAGCGCGTCGGCGTACCGGGCCTGGCGGGATCTGGCTCCCGAGCATGTCCGGGTGTATCCGCTGGAGCTTCCCGGCCGCGGCGCCCGCTGGGGGGAGACACCGGTCGCGAGGATGGAGTCGATCACCGGGATGCTGGCCGACGCCCTGGCGGGGTACCTGGATCGGCCTTATGCGCTGTTCGGCCACAGCATGGGTGCCCTGATCGCCTTCGAGCTGGCCCGGACCCTGCGCGGGCGGGGTGTCGCGCAGCCGGTGCACCTGTTCGTCTCCGGCTCGGCCGCTCCGGACCTGCCGCGCACCCGGCGGCCGATCCATGCGGCGCCGGACGCCGATGTGCTTGAGGAGCTGCGGTTCCTCGGCGGTACGCCGGCCGAGCTGTTGGACGATCCCGGGCTGATGGAGCTGGTACTGCCCGCGCTGCGTGCGGACTTCTCGCTGCTGGAGACCTACCGGTACCAGGCGCAACCGCCGCTGGGGATGCCGTTGACGGTGTTCGGCGGCGACGCCGACCCGCTGGTGGCGCACGGCAGGCTGCACCGGTGGCTGCGCCACAGCGGTGCCGCAGCGCGGCTGGTCGTGCTTCCCGGCGAGCACTTCTTCGTGCACTCGGCGGTGGCCGACGTGATGGCGACGATCGCCGGCGCCCTGGCCGCGCAGGCGCCCGGGGCCCGTCCCCCCGTGCCCCGGGGCGTGGCCTGACGCCCGGGGCCGCCCCCGCGGCGCGCCGCTTGTTCGAACGTGCCCCTTGTGAACGTGACCTTCTGGAGGACTCGTGACCGTCACCGGCAGCCGGATACTCTCCCTCGCCCACCACCAGCCGACGCGTGTGCTCACCAACGACGATCTCGCCGCCCTGGTGGACACCTCCGACGCGTGGATCCGATCCCGGGTGGGCATCGCCACGCGTCACATCGCCGCCGAGGACGAGAGCGTCGCCGACATGGCGGCCGGTGCCGCCGCCAAGGCCGTGGCCCGGGCCGGGGTGGACGCCGCCGGCATCGACCTGGTGATCGTCGCGACCTGCACCGCCGTGGACCGCATGCCCAGCATCGCCGCCCGGGTCGCCCGCCACCTGGAGGTCCCCGCCGCGGCCGTCTTCGACCTCAACGCCGCCTGTGCGGGTTTCAGTTACGCGCTGGCCACCGCCGATCTGGCCGTGCGCGGCGGCAGCAGCCGTACCGCGCTGGTCGTCGGTGCGGACAAGATGAGCGATTTCCTGGACTGGCAGGACCGTTCCACCTGCGTCATCTTCGGTGACGGTGCCGGTGCGGCGGTCGTGGTGGCCACCGAGGGCGGCACGGCCGGTGGCGTGGGTCCGGTGGTGTGGGGCTCACAGCCGCAGCGCGGCTCGGCGATCACCCTGCAGACCTCCGGTCCGGCCGGTCCGCCCGCCCTGTTCCGGCAGGACGGGCACGTCGTCTACCGCTGGGCGGTGACCTCTTTGGCCCCGGTGGCCCGCCAGGCCTGTCAGCGGGCCGGCATCGACCCCTCCCAGCTGGCCGCGGTGGTCACGCACCAGGCGAATCTGCGGATCATCGAGGCCGTGACCAAGCAGCTGGGCGCCACGGGCGCGGTCGTGGCGCGCGATGTGGTCGATTCCGGCAACACCTCCGCCGCGAGCGTCCCCATGGCCCTGTCCAAGCTCGTGGAGCGCGCCGAGGTGCCCAGCGGTGCCCCCGTGCTCCTGCTGGGTTTCGGTGCGGGCCTGTCGTACGCGGCCCAGGTGGTCGCCTGCCCGTGACGGGCCCGGTCTTTTCACCGAAAGCGGCAGCTGCTTTTCCCAGCGCATGGTGAAGAACGAATATTGACGGCTTTTCTGCGGGTGGGACATCTTTTTCGTGTCGTCCTCGCGCGGCAGGGCTGATTGAGGAATTCCTTCGGACATGAGGAGTTGACCCGTGGCGGAGCAGGTGTGGATCGCCGGGGTGGGGATGACGAAATTCGCCCGCCACACCGACCGTGACGTGCCGCATCTGGCGGCCGAGGCGGTCCGGGACGCGCTGGCCGACGCCGGTCTTGAGCGGCGCGATGTGCAGGCGGCGTTCTTCGGCAGCACCACCCAGGGTGCGCTCCAGGGGCAGTTGATGGTGGGTGGCCAGATCGCGCTGCGCGGTATGGGGTTCGAGCGGATTCCGATGTTCAACGTCGAGAACGCGTGTGCCACCGGTGCCACGGCCTTGCACCTGGCGGTCAGTCAGGTCCGGGCGGGCGGTGCGGACATCGCGTTGGCGGTCGGCGCGGAGAAGATGAACGTGGCCGACCGTGACCGGGCGATGGCGGTCTTCAACGGCGCCTACGACGTGTCGGATCCGGCCGCTCTGACGGCGGCGCTGACCGCGCTGGGCGGTGCGGCCGATGACGCCCACGTCGGTGAGCGCAGCATCTTCATGGACATCTACGCGGCCATGGCGCGCGCGCACATGCGTCGTTTCGGTACCACGCAGCGGCAGATCGCCGCGGTCGCGGCCAAGAACCACCGGCACTCGGTGCACAACGACAAGGCGCAGCACCGAAAGGAGTTCAGCGTCGAGGAGGTGCTGTCGGCCCGTGCGCTGTCGTTTCCGCTCACGGTGCCGATGTGTGCGCCGCTGACCGACGGGGCGGCGGCGGTGGTGGTGTGCGGGCGCGGCGGGCTGCGGCGGCTGGCCGCGCGCGGGCGCGGCGTGCGGGTGCTGGCGAGTGTGGTCGGTACGGGTGTGGCACATCCGCTTGAGGCGTGGGAGCAGCACATCGGCAGGCTGCTGGCACTGCGGGCCTATGAGCAGGCGGGTGTGGGCCCCAAGGACGTCGATGTGGCCGAGCTGCACGACGCCACGGCGTTCGGGGAGATCCAGCAGAGCGAACTGCTCGGCCTGTGCGAGCCGGGCGCCGGCGGTGCGGCGGCGGAGGCGGGGGTGACCGCGCTGGGCGGGCGGCTGCCCGTCAACCCGTCGGGTGGTCTGGAGTCCAGGGGGCATCCGCTGGGGGCGACCGGTCTGGCCCAGGTGTACGAGCTGGTGTGCCAGCTGCGGGCGGAGGCGGGTGTGCGGCAGGTGCCCGGTGCGCGGATCGCGGTCGCGGAGAACGGCGGCGGGTTCTATGCCGGTGAGGAAGCGGTCGCGGCGGTCACGGTGCTGGGGGCATGATGGCGATCATCGACTTCTTCGACCGGGGGTGGCGGCACAGCCCGCAGGCGGTCGCCTATGTGTCCGGTGGGCAGTCCTGGACGTTCGGTGAGGCGGGGCGGCTGTCGTGCCGGATCGCGCACGCCCTGCTGCGCTCGGGCCTCGCCCGGGAGGCCAAGGCCGGTGTGCTGTCCCCGAACGACGCGCGGGCCTGGATCAGTGTGCTGGGCATCTGGCGGGCCGGCCTGGCCTGGGTGCCGCTGAACCCGACCACTCCCCCGGGCGACCTGCGGCGTGTGATCGACGCGTTCGACTGCGAGGTGCTGTTCTTCCCCCGCTCGATGGCGCAGATGGTGGCCGAGCTGGCGCCGTCGCTGCCGAAGGTGGCGCACTATGTGTGTCTGGACGGTGAGGCGGTGGGGGCACGGTCGCTGGAGGAGTGGACGGCCCGCCTGCCCGACACCAGGCCCGCTGTGCGCTATGAGATGGACGACGTGGTGGCGATCTCGTCCACCGGCGGGACGACCGGTGCGCCCAAGGGTGTGATGAACACGCACCGGTCCCTGTCGACGTGTCTGGCCCATCTGATGATGGCGTTCCAGTACCGCGGTGACGAGGCGATCGTCGACCTGGCGGCGCTGCCCATGACCCACGCGTCGGGTGTGATCAGCCTGGCCGCCACCGCGCGCGGCGGCACGGTGGTCCTTCTTCCCAGGGCCGATCCGGAGGCGATCGTCGACGCGATCGAGCGGTACCGCGTCACCGAGCTCTTCCTGGCGCCCACGGTCGTCTACCGGCTGATGGAGACGCCGGGGCTCGCGCGCCGCGACCTGTCGTGCCTGCGCTATCTGCTCTACGCCGCGGCCCCGATGTCGGCCGAGAAGCTACGGCGTGCCATCGCCCTGTTCGGCCCGGTCATGATGGAGTGCTACGGGCAGGTGGAGGCGTTCGCCGGGGTGTGTTTCATGCGGCCCGAGGAGCACATGGCCGACGGCAGGGTGGCCCCCGACTCCCGGCTGGCGTCGTGCGGGCGTCCCTACCCGCTGGTCGCCGTGGAGATCCAGGACGAAAAGGGGCGCGCGGTTCCCGCGGGGCGGTCCGGGGAGATCTGCGTGCGCGGGGATCTGGTCATGAAGGGCTACTACGCGGCGCCCGAGAAGACGGCCGAGACCATCGTCGACGGATGGCTGCACACCGGTGACATCGGCCATCTCGACGCGGACGGCTATCTGTTCATCACCGACCGCAAGAAGGACATGATCATCTCTGGGGGGCTGAACATCTACCCCAGTGAGATCGAGCAGGTGATCTGGGCTCACCCGGGCGTGCAGGACTGTGCCGTCATCGGTGTGCCGCACGAGGACTGGGGTGAGGCGGTCACCGCGGTGGTCGAGCCCAACCCGGGTGCGCGGATCGGCGGCGAGGAGCTGATCGCGTGGTGCAAGCAGACGCTGGGCAGCATCCGGGCGCCCAAGCTGGTGGAGTTCGTCGACTCGCTGCCGCGCAGCGCCAACGGCAAGGTGCTCAAGCGCACCCTGCGCGAGCGGTACTGGGCCGGGCGGGCCCGGCAGGTGTGAAGGCGGGCGGCCGAGACGCCCCGTCACCCGTGCGGAAGGGCAGGCAAGCATGAGTATCGGCTTCGGCCTCGAGGACAAGGTCGCGATCGTCACCGGCGGTGGATCCCGCGCGCCGGGCGTCGGCAACGGGCGGGCCGCGGCCGTGCTGCTCGCCGGCGCCGGGGCGCACGTGGTGGTGGTCGACTCCGTGCCCGAGAACATGACGCAGACGCAGAAGCTCATCGCCGAGCGCGGCGGCAGCTCGCTCGCGGTGACGGCCGATGTGACCTCCCCCGACGCGTGCGCGGACGTGGTCGCGCAAGCGGTGGGCGCCTTCGGCCGGCTCGACGTCCTGGTCAACAACGTCGGTGTCGCCGGCCCGCCCGGGACCGTGGTCGATGTGGACCTCGATGCGTGGGAGCGGTGCCTGCGCCTGAACCTGAGCTCCATGGTGCTGATGTCGCGTGCCGCCATCCCCCGCATGCGCGCCGCCGGCGGGGGGTCGATCATCAACATGTCCTCGGCGGTCGGCCTCGCCGGGGGGCACCCGACGGTGGCCTACCCCACGACCAAGGCCGCGGTCGTGGGCCTCACCCGGACCATGGCCGCCCACCACGGGCACGAGGGCATCCGGGTCAACGCGCTCGCCCCCGGCTACGTGCACACCCCGATGGTCCACTCCCAGGGCGTCGACGACCACGCCCGTGAACAGCGCAGGCTCGCGGCCCCGCTGGCGATCGAGGGCACCGGCTGGGACGTCGGTGACGCCGTGCTGTTCCTGGCCGGCCCCAGGTCGCGCTGGATCACGGGGGTCGTGCTGCCCGTCGACGCCGGCCTGACCGCGACCCTGGGCGCCGCACCGTCGGTGACCTCCGCGGGCGGCCCGCGGGAGGCACGGCGGCCGTGAGCCGAAGCCGGCGCACGTGCGCGGGGCTCGGGGCGGTGACCGGGCCCGAAAAGGCCTGCCACAGCCCGAGGCCCCGCGCCCAGGGACACGCCGGCCGGATGTGCCGGGGCGTGCCGGCCCGGCGACGGCGGACGGGGTTGAGGTGAGGTGGGGGAAGTTGCGCACACCCGGTCAGGACATCGGCGCACAGCCCGGCGTCCTGTCTCAGGCCCCCACGTCCTGTGCCGCCCCGGCCGGCTGATCGCGGGGTGCGCCGTGGGGGGCGCACTCCCCGTCCAGCCGGGTGCGGAAGACCTCGTTGCCGTCCTGGTGCCCGGTGACGTACACACTGCGGGTGCCCGGCTGTTCGGGGTGCGCGAGGACCGCGTCGATCCAGCACGGGGTGGCGAACTCGGCGTAGCGGTGGAACTCGGTGATGGCTCTGACCGGGAGGAAGGTGCCGCCCTCCAGCAGCCCGCAGGCCGCCTGCCGGGCGGCCTCGATCAGCACCATCCCCGGTACGTGGTCGCCGCCGTGGTCGAACAGGATGGGGTGGCGCGGGTCGGGGCTGAGCAGCCAGCGGCCCGGCTGGTCGGTGGCCGACAGCACGACGTCGGCGACGCTGGAGCGGCCCACCCGCCAGGGCTCGACGGGTAGGGGCCGGGGTATCGGCACGGTGCCGGTCTCGGTGCGGCCCGCTCCGCGCAGGCGGTGGTAGGCGGCGGGGGCGATGCAGGTGAAGTGCCCGCTGCCGCGGGCCGCGAGGCGTCCGTCGCGTTCGATGGTGATCCGCATGGCGAACTGCACGAGGCGGTTGCCCCGCCACTTCACGTCGGTGCAGGCGGCCTGGAGTGTCAGCTCGCTGGGACGTGCCCCTATGCCCAGGTGGTCCGGGATCACGGAGAACTCCATGTCCCGCAGCAGGAAGTGATGCCCCAGCGGCACGCCGAACTCCGAGTGGGCGAGGAAGAGACCGACCTGGCGAATGGTTTCGGCCGCCTGCATGGGGTCGTGCTGCGTCCCGTCGCTGCTGGTGAAGAAGGTGTGCGCGCGCGGCCACTGTCCCGTGAGCTCGAAGCGGGTGCCGTCGAGCTGGCGGCATCCGGTGAGGAAGACCTCGGCGAGCGAGGCGCGGTGCACATACTCCCGCGGGACGGTGGTGGTGAGCTGCGGCAGGTCCTGGACACCCTGCCAGGCGGGAGCGCGGGTGGGCTCTTGCTGGCGAACGAGCAGGGTCATGGGTTCCCCTCTTCCCGACGGTTCAAAGGTTGGATGACGACGTGGTTCGAAAGGGTCCCCACGAAATATACGGGCTCACCGGTTTAGTTTGGGGCGACCACGGAGAAAAATTTGCGCTCGGGCGGGTAACCGTTTCGAGTGGAAGCGGAAGGCCCGCTTCTGGCGGTAAAGCCATTCGGCGGGCCGTGAAACGCTGTATTCACACAAGCGGCCGGCGCGGTTCTGGGTAAAAAAGCGGGAGACCTGCGCGGTCCGTGCGAAGGCGGTGGCTCTCAGCAGGTTCCCGCGGCGTCCAGTTCGCCCTCGCCGGCCGCGATCCGGGGCAGCACCAGGTACCAGAACCTGCTCAGTGTGCGGCGCGAGACCCACTGCGTGTCCCGCCTGCCGAGCATCTGGATGCCCACCGTGCACACGAACACCGCGCTGGCCACCTGCTCGACCGATACGCCCGGGCGCAACTGCCCCGCCTCCTCGGCGCATTGCAGGGTCGCCTGCACCCACTGGTGCCAGTGGCGGCGCACCTCCCCCACGCCCCGCGGGCACCCCGGGTCGCCCTCCAGGTCGAACCCGGCGCGCAGCACCGCGTCCTCGCGCAGCTGCTGGACCAGTTCATGGCCGGCGTCGACCAGCAGCTGCAGCGCGCCGCCCGGGGGGATCCGCTTCTCGCAGCGCTCCACGATCTGGTGCAGGCGCTGGCTGGCGGCGGCCATGACCGCGGAGGCGAGCGCGACCTTGGTCGGGAAGTGGAAGTGCAGTGCCCCGCTGGTCACGCCGGCGTGACGGCTGATGGACAGCAGCGAGGAAGGGCTGTACCCCAGCCTGCTGAAGTCTTCGGCCGCAGCGGCGATCAGCGCGTTGCGGGTCCGTAGGGCACGTTCCTGCTTGACCATCGAGGTGCTCCGTAGCTCCCGAGCCGTTCCGTGGCCGCGTACGGCCACGGAGATGACACCCCCGTCCAAGCGGCTCTGCCCGGCAGCAGAACGCGCCCGCAACTCCCCCAAGATTAACAAACCGCATCAGCGGTTTGTTAGGGCTCCGGGACATGGGCCCGCGGGAGGCGCCGGGCCGGAGCCCGCGAATCCACGGCCCCCGGGAACCCCGGGCCGGGTAGGAGGAATGAGTCTCCCCCCACACCCTGGCACACCACCCCCGCACACGGACAGACCTGCGAGGACGTCCGTGCGGACCGTCGCCCGGCGGGGCGGGCGCGCACGGCGCCGGCACGGATCCTCGGGTTCCGCTGGAGAAAGAACCGGCCATGCTGTTTAATTTGGTGGTCAAGCAAGTCCCGAGTTCCCTGAGCTACGCCACACCCCGCGCGTCCCTGACGGGCCCCGCGCGTACGGATCTGGGGGAGAGAGATGGACATCGAAGTACTCGGCGGCTTTGCAGCACGGCTGGGCAGCACGCGGATCGTGCCGACCGCGCCGAAGCCGCGTCAGGTCCTCGCCCTGCTCGCCCTGAACGCGGGCCAGCCGGTACCGGCCGCCGTCCTGGTGGAGGAACTGTGGGGCGCCCGGCCGCCGCGCAGTGCCCGCACCACGCTGCAGACGTACGTCCTGCGGCTGCGGGAGCTGATCGATTCCGCCCTTCCGGGGGCGGCGGGCGCGCCGCGGCGCACGGCCAAGCAGGTGCTGGTCACGCTGCCGGGCGGTTATCTGCTGGAGACGGGCGCGGGCACGCTGGACTTCCGCGAGTTCGACCGGCTGAGCGCCGAGGGCTACCGGGCCATGGAGGCCGGGGACCACACCGGCGCGGCTCGCCTGCTGCACGCGGCGCTCGCCCTGTGGACGGGGCCCGCGTTCGTCGACATCCAGCCCGGCCGGCATCTGGAGGTGCAGGCGCGGCGGCTGGAGGAGGCCCGGCTGTGCGCGCTGGACCGGCGCATCGAGGTGGATCTGCTGCTGGGGCGGCACCGCGAGCTGCTGCCCGAACTCACCGTCCTGGTCGAGCGGTACCACCTGCACGAGAGCCTGTACCGCCAGTTCATGCTGGCGCTGTACCGGGCCGGGCGTCCCGGCGAGGCGCTGCGGGTCTACCAGCGGCTGCGCGGCACTTTGGTGCGGGAGCTGGGGCTGGAGCCGAGTGCGCCGGTGCAGCGGCTGCAGCAGTCGATCCTGAAGGCGTCCTTGGAGGTGTCACAGGAATTCCAGCGTGAGGCCCATAAGGCACCGGCTGAGGTCGGCTGAGCGCTGAGGCGAGGCCCCGTGGGCAGGCGGGGGTGTGGTGGCCGGCCGGCCGAACCACTGCCCCAGCGCCGCGCCGAGGTCCCCGCCGTCGGACGCCCACAGCACGTGCCCGTCCGGGCGTACGACCATGGCGTCGACGCCCGGCAGCGCGGCGGCGGCCCGGGCGGTGCGCAGGACGTGGGTCCATTGCTGTGCGGCACGGGGGCAGACGGCGTGCTCGCTCAGCAGCAGCACCGGCCGGCCCTGGCTGAGCAGTTGGGCCAGGTCGCCGCCGGCGGCCAGCGGGCGGTTCGCCAGCAGCCGCCCCTGCCACCGTGAGCGCGGGGCGGGCCCGGGGCGGCGGGGAAGGTCCCGGGTGCCGGTGATCCGGCCGGGCCGGCCGGCCTCGGGCACCGGCAGCAGATCCGCCATGAGGTCGTGCAGCGGGGCCAGTTCGGGGTCGGGGCGCATCAGCGCGAGCCGTGTGCGCATGTCGTCGAGCGCGCGCTGCGCGGCGGGCCTGCGTTCACGGTCGTAGGTGTCCAGCAGGTCCTTGCCCGCCCGGCCCCGGAGTGTGTGGGCCAGTTTCCAGCCCAGGTTGAGGGCGTCTTGCAGGCCGGCGTCCAGCGCCTGGCCGCCCACGGGGAAGTGCGTGTGGGCGCTGTCGCCGGCCAGCAGGATCCGGCCCCGGCGGTAGCTGGTGACCAGCCGGGAGAAGTCGCTGAGCCGGGACAGGTGGGCCGCGCCGGCCAGGGGCACGGGGCGGCCCGTGATCCGTGCGGCCTCGGCGCTGAGCTCCTGGAGGGTGGGCGCAGCGGCGTGGGCGGGGTGCGGCCCCGAGAAGTCCACGGTGAGCAGCCGGCCCTCGCCCTGTTCGTCGCAGCTCGCGCAGGTCCAGCCGCGTTCGGTGCGCCGCCAGCCCAGCGGCACGCCGGCGGGGTCGGTGAAACGTACCTGGCCGCTCAGGGCCGAGACGGTCGCGGGGCGGGTGTGTGCGGCGAAGCCGCCCATCTCGCGCACGGTGCTGTGGGCTCCGTCCGCGCCCACCACGTAGCAGGCGCGCAGCCGGTGGGTGCCGCCGTCCGACCGGACCTGGACGTGGACCTGGTCGGGGTCCTGCTCGATGTGCACGGCGCGATGGCCCCGCAGCACCTGTACCCCGCATCGGCGGGCCGCGGTTTCGAGGCGGCGTTCCAGGCCGGCCTGGCTGTGGTGGGTGAGGAGCGGTGGCCGGCCGGCCGGGGCGGCGGGCGCGGCGTCGGCGGCCGGTGCGCGCCGGGCGAGGCTGGTGAGGGTGTGGGGGTGGAGGGTGGCGGCCCGGGGGTGCGTGCGGGTGCCGTGCCGTGCCTCGACGACGACGGTGGCGATGTCGTGGGCACCGAGTTCGGCGGCCAGCAGCATGCCGACGGGGCCGCCGCCGACGATCACCACTTCGCTGGGGAGGCTGGACATGGTCGTCCTTTCCGTCGGCGTCGGTGTCGGGCCGGTGCGTGCGCGGCCGCGGGCGGGAGCGGGGGCGGGGGCGGGTGGGGTCAGGTGAAGTGGTGGCGGTGCCGGCGGGCCCAGTCGCGGTAGGTCAGCGCCGGGCGGTCCAGGAGCTTTTCGAGCGTGGGGTCGGTGAGCTGCTTGGCGCCTTCCTGCTGGCGCCGGGCGCTGTGCAGCAGGGCCTGGGCGATGGGCTCGGGATAGCGCGCCGACCAGGCCTGGTAGGCCTGGTCGAGGGTCATGTCGACAAAGCGCACCGGCCGGTCGAGGACCTCGGCCAGTACCGCGCTCTGTTCGGCCGCCGACAGTGCCTGCGGGCCCGTCAGCGGGTAGGTCATGCCCTCGCCCGCGGCGCCGGTCAGGGCCCGGACGGCGACCTCGGCGATGTCCTGCGGGGCGATGCAGGCGTTGCGTGAGGTGCCGACGGGGGCCTGGACGACGCCCCGGGTGCGGATGGAGGGGGCCCAGGCCAGGGAGTTCGACATGAAGGACCGTGGCCGCAGGATCGTCCAGGGCACTCCGCTGGCCCGCAGGAGGGCCTCGTTGTGCCGCTGCCAGCGGGTGATCAGGTCGTCGGCCTGTTCGTCCGCCACGGCGAGGGCGGAGAGTTTCACGATGTGCCCCACCCCGCTTCGGCGGGCGGCGCTGAGCAGGTTGGGGTCGTGTGCGGGCTGCAGCGGGTTCGCGGTGACCATGAACAGGGCGTGCACGCCCGTCAGTGCGCCGGTGAGCGAGGCGGGGTCGTCGAAGTCGGCCGCCACCGCCTCGCCGGGCAGGCCCAGTTCGCCGGCCCGCTGCGGGCGGCGCACGAGCAGCCGCAGCGGATGGGTGCCGGCGAGCAGCCGGGCCACCAGGCCCCCCACCGTCCCGGTCGCGCCGGTCACCGCGATCACCGGCCGGGCTCCGGGGTGAGGACCGCCGGGACGCTGCGGTAACCGTTGGTGACGAAGGACACGGTCGGTTCCAGTTCGTGGACGGGGCGGGCCAGGCGCATGTCGGGGAAGCGCTCGAACAGCGCGGGCAGGGCGACGGCCGCTTCGAGGCGGGCCAGGGAGGCGCCCAGGCAGTAGTGCACGCCGTGCCCGAAGGCGAGGTGGTCGCGTCGCTCGCCGCGTGTCACGTCGAACCGTGCGGCGTCGCTGCCGTGTTCGTCCGGGTCCAGGCCGGTGGCGGCGAAGGAGATCAGCACGGCATCGCCCTGGCGGATGACCACTCCTTCGCCGAGGTCGATGTCCTGCAGCGCGAACCGCAGGGGGACGAACGCGGCGGGCCCGCGCATCCTGAGTGTCTCCTCCACCACCGCGTCCCAGCCCACCGCGCCGTCGCGGACCTGCCGCAGCTGGTCGGGGTGGCAGAGCAGTTCCACGATGGCGTTGCCCAGGAGGTTGACCGTGGTCTCGTAGCCGGCGCCGATCACCAGCATGAGGGTGTCGACGAGTTCGCTCTCGCTCAGCCGGGTGCCGTCCTCGTCGCGCGCCGCGATCAGGGCGGAGGTCAGGTCGTCGGCCGGCGCGAGGCGTTTGACGGCCACGAGCTGGGCCAGTGCCTGATGCACGCTCGTCTGCGCCTGGCGCACCTCCTCGGCACGCGCCGAGGTGCGCACGGACTCGCTGAGCCCGTGCCGCAGTGTGTGCCGGTCGCCTTCGTCGAGGACCCCGAACAGTTCGCAGATCACCTGGACGGGCAGCTCGAGCGCGAAGTGGGCGATCAGGTCCACGCTCTGGCCGGCGGGGCGGGCTGCCAGCGCCTGCAGCAGGGCGGCGGTCAGCGTCTGGACGCGGGGCCGCATGGCCGCGCTGCGGCGGGGGGTGAACGCCCCGGAGACCAGTCTGCGCAGCCGGGTGTGCTCGGGCCCGTAGGCGGTGAGCATGTTCTGTGCGCTGACCCAGTGGTAGAGGGGCCAGTCCTCGCCGATGCGCCCGTCGGCGAAGGGCGGCCAGTGCCGGCGGGCGTCCTTGGATATGCGGGGGTCCACCAGCAGTTGCCTGGCGCTGGAGTGCCGCGTCACGGCCCAGGCCGGCACGCCGTCGGGCAGACTCACGCGGGCGGCGGGGCCGTGCTGCCTGAGCCGGGCGGCTTCCTCCGCTAAGTGACTGCCCGTCAGGTCCAGGGCGTAGGGGCAGGCCGATACCACCATTGATGCACTCCGTCCTGGGTGGACCCGCACGGTGGTGTGTGATCGCCGCGCGGGTCTGATCCGGCCGTACTCAACCGTGCTCGACGAGGCGGCCCGTGCGCTCGGGCGGGGACTGTCCCTTGCCGTGCCGCTGCTGTTCGACGGCCTCGTTCACCCGGGCGCCGCGGTCCACGGCCACGTCCAGCTGGACCAGGACGCTGGGCACGGCGACACCGGCCATCAGGACGCGGTACAGCGCGGCCACGCGTTCGTCCAGGTCCGCCCGCCCGGTCAGGGCCTGCGACATCAGCTGCACGCCCGCGAACGCCCCGACGAACACGTCGGCGAGCTCACCGGGGTCGATGTGGGGCTGCAGTTCCCCTGCCAGCTTGGCCTGTTCGAACATGCGCCGGCTTTCCTGGGACCAGGCCAGGAAGGGCACGCTGCGGTCCACCTTGCCGTGCCCGGCCTGCTCCAGGGCGAGCCGGACGCCGCCGCGCAGCACCGGGTCGCGGACCATCAGGTAGGCGAGCAGCAGGCCCCGGTCGACGGCCTCCTGCAGCTTCAGCCGCTGCGGCGGGACCGCCGGGACCACCTGCACATTCTCCTGGAGCACCTCTTTGGCGAGCTGCTCCTTGGAGGGGAAGTGGAAGTACAGCGCGCCCTTGGTGACACCGGAGCGTCCCAGGATCTCCGACATGGTGGCCGCCTCGTAGCCGAGTTCATCGAAGACCTCGGCCGCAGCGGTCAGGATCGTACGCCGCGTCCGAAAGGCCCGTTCCTGCTGCGCCACGCCACACCTCCTCACCCTGACCCGGGTCCCCCACACCCGGGAAGAAAAAGAAACCGTCGAGTTCGTATGCTATCAGCCCGTGTTCACGCCCGGGCGGTGATCCGTGCGGTGCGGCCGGTCCGCGGCCCGGCCGGCGCCCGGGGCCGCCGGGCAAGGGCCGCAGGGCGGCGTGCGCGAAATTCGGTGGGGTTTTTCCGCGCGGCCCGTGTCCGCCGGCGCCGGCGCATCGGGGCCGGCGTCGAAACGGGTGCGGGATGAAAAACGAGTTCGCCGACGAAGCATTGCGCTTCACCGGCGAACTCGCCCGGGGGATTTCGGAATTGACGGTACCCAGGCCGAACTGGGCGGCGCAAGACAGGTCCGGGTTCACACGGCCCGGCCCGTGCGCGCGCCGCTGCCGTTTTCCAGTCCTTCGGCGAAACTGAGCCAGCGCTCGCCGCAGTACCGGGCGGCCCGGGCGATATCGGCGTACCGGTGTTCCGGTACCGCGCCCATCAGCCACCGCCATTTCTCGTCGTCGAGGGCGTTGGTGGCCAGGAGCTGCAGCAGTGCCCTGCCCGCCTCGGAGAAACGCAGGGAGGGGTCTTTACGCAGGTTCACCAGGCGTCCGGCGTCCGAGATGAGGGCCGGCTCCGGCCCCTTGTGCTCGGCGCGCTCGTATTCCTGGGCCGGGGCGGGCCTGCGTACCGCGGGCCGCTGCGGCAGGTCTCCTTTCTGTGCGGCTTCCCGCAGTTTGGGCGGGACCGGGTCCTTGCCTTCGCGGATGCGCAGCCGGACGTCGCGGGCGGTCGCCAGGGCGATGCCCGCCTCCTGGGCGATCTCCCGCAGCGAGGCGTTGGGGCGTTCGGCGATGACCTGGCCGGCGCGGCGCCGGCCGGCGGCGCTGTTGACCGGCCGGGCCCGGCCGTCGCGTCCGGTGCGGGTGTTCAACTGCTCGGCCTGGACAGTTGAACGCCGGCGCAGCTGGGAGACGGTGGCCGGCGCGAGGCCGGTCACCTCCGCGATGCGCCGGTCCGACCAGTGGGCGTGGCTGTCGATGATCCGCTCGGCCGCCGAGAGCCGGTCCCGGCGCGAGAGCGGCATGCCGTGTTCGGCGTTGAGCTTGACGGCCAGGACGAAGGCGTCCTCGGCCGAGCCCTCCACGTAGCGGACCTCGATGGAGTCCTCGCCCCGCAGCACCGCCGCCCGCAGCCGGTGCACCCCGTCGACGATCCGCATGGTCGGCCGGTGGACCACGATGGGCGGCAGCGCACTGCGTGTCTCGGCCAGTGCCTCGACGTGCTCGGCGTCCTCCCCCGCGATCCGCGGCGAGTCCGACGTCACCAGGGACGCGATGGGCACCAGTTGGGTGACCGGCAGGTGACAGGCGCCGGGCGCCGGTGATCTGGGCGTGCCTGCCGTTAACGCGTCGAGCATCAGCGCCTCCTGAGGCATCTCCGGTTCAGGCTTCATGGCGCCGATGATACTGAAAATAAACCGACTACTCCGTTTTATTTGGGCGGGGCTCAAGCGCCTGTAGAGCTGGTTTCGAGCGGGCGGGGCGGGGGCGTCGGGCCTGATCGCAGGCGCCTGAGCCGGGTGAGGGCCGCGCGGCGCAGGGCGGGCGGTTCGTGCTCGGCGCACTCGGCGGCGTAGATGCCGATGAGGCTGTGGAAGCGGTACTCGTTCTGCGGTCCTTCCTCCAGCAGGTGGTGGGCGGCCAGGAGCTCGAGGAGCCTGCGGGCGGTGTCCGGGTCCGTTCCGGCCAGCGCCGCGGCGCCGGCCACCGTCACGGGGCCGGTGTCCAGGCCCAGATAGCGGAACATCCGCGCGGCGTCCTCGGGCAGCAGGCGGTAGGAGGCCTCGAAGATGCGGGGCATGTCGGCCGCCGCGTCGTCCTTGACCGTCAGCCGTTTCAGCCGGCCGGGTGCGCTCGCGTACTGCTCGACCAGGGTGCTCAGCGGGACGTCGGGGGTGACGGCCAGCTGTTCGGCGACGATGCGCAGGGCCAGCGGGAGCCCGCCGCACAGCGCGATCAGCCGGTCGGTGAGCGGGCCGGGTTCGCTCAGGCGTCCGGCGCTCAGGCGGATCAGCAGGTGCGCGCCCTCCTCCTGGGTCAGCGCTCCGATGGTGACCAGGTGCGCGCCGTCGCGTGCCGCCAGTCCGCTCAGGCGCTGGCGGCTGGTGGCCAGGACGCAGGAGGGGCCGCGGGGGATGAGCGGTCGCAGCTGGTCGGCGTGGTGCGCGTCGTCGAAGACCACCAGCATCCGCCGGCCGTGCAGCAGGCTGCGGTACAGGGAGGCGCGGGCGGCCACGCCCGAAGGCATCCGCGAGCCGTCGACGCCCAGGCCGCCCAGGAGCTGGGCCAGGGCGTCGGCGGCGCTGACCGGCCGCCCCTGCAGCCCGGTGCCGCACAGGTCCACGTACAGCTGGCCGTCGGGGAAGCGGTCGGTGAGCCGGTGCGCCAGCTGCAGCACGAACGCCGACTTGCCGACGCCGGCCGGGCCGTCGACCACCACGACCGGTGTGCTGGCGCCGCCGCGCGCCCGCTCGCCGGCGACCCACTGCTCCAGCTGCGCGAGTTGCCCGGCGCGCCCGACGAACCCGCGGGCCAGGGGCGGCAGCTGCAGCGGCTTGGGCGCGCCGCCGAAGGCGGGAGGCCGCTCGGCGGGCGGCGCGGGGTGAAGGTCCGGGCCGGGCAGGCGCAGCTCCGGGTGCCCCGACAGGATCTGCTGGTAGAGGGTGCGCAGGTCGGCGCCGGGCTCGATGCCCAGTTCCCTGATCAGCAGCTCCCGGGTCTCCTCGTACACCCACAGCGCGTGCACCCGGCGTCCGCTGCGGTAGAGCGCCAGCATCAGCAGCCAGCGCAGTTTCTCCCGCAGCGGCTCCTCGGAGACCGTCTGCGGCAGTTCGGTGACCAGCTCGGTGTGCCGGCCGGCCGCCAGCATGTCCTCGGCCCACTCCTCCACCGCCGCCAGGCGCAGGTCGCGCAGCCGGGTGCGCTCCATCGCCGCGAACGGGCCGGGGACGCGGGAGAACGCCTCGCCGTGCCAGTGGGACAGGGCCTGCTCGTACAGCCGCAGGGTCGCCGGGGCGTCGCCCTGGCCGCGTGAGCCGCGTGCCTGGCCAAGGCTTCGCGTGAACAGCACGGCGTCCACGGCGGTGGGGTCCACCCGCAGGCAGTACCCGCCCGATTCGGAGGCGAGCACCACGCCGGCCGCTCTCTTCCTGCGTCCGGGCTCCAGCACCCGGCGCAGTCCGGCGACGTAGGTGTGCACGCCGTTGGCGGCCGTGTGCGGCAGGTCGCCGCCCCACACGGCGTCCACGATGTTCTCCACGCCCACGACGTCGCCCGCGCGGCTGGCGAGCAGGGCCAGCACGGCGCGCTGCTTGGGCGGGCCGAGCGCCACCTCCGCCTCGTTCCACCACGCGCGCACCGGTCCCAGGAGCTGTATGCGCAGGGCCGTGCTCACCATGAGTCATTCACCTCCTGAAGTACCGTTTCTGCCCGTTTGTGGATCCGCTCCCCCGGACCGGGGGCGCTGCGCGCACCGCCCTGGCCTGCGGGCGCGGGACCCGGACGCCGTCCGCCCCGCGGACCGGGGCGCACGCCCCAGCCGGCCGGCCCGTCGCCGCCGGGGAGCCGGCGCAGTGTGCCGGGGAGCGGGCGGGGTGTGCCGGGGCGCTTCACCGCGCCACCGGTGCCGTACGGGGGTGCCGCGCCGGTGGCCCGTCCGGTGCGGGACGGGGGTGCCGCGCGGCGCGTGGGGCCCGCGCCGGGGTGCGGCCGCTGCCGGACGCAAGGGGCACCACAGGTGCCACGGGTGCCACGGGTGCCGCGGGTGCCGCGGGTGCCGCGGGTGCCGCGGGTGCCGCGGGTGCCGCGGGTGCCGGGGGTGCCGCGGGTGCCGCGGGTGCCGCGCCGCCCGGGGCCCGCCCGGGCGTTGGGCGGGGGCCGGCCGCGTGCGGCCCGGGCGTGCGGGAGCGGGCCGGCCGTGCGCCGAGGGCCGGGCGGGCGCCACCGGCGGGCAGGGCGCGGGCGGGCGCGGCGGGGTGCTGCGCGCGGTGGCCGCGGTGGCCGGCGGTGTCGCGCGGGGGGTGTGCGCCGCCGGCGGCGGACATCGCACCGGGCGGTGCGGGTGCGGCCGGTTGCGGCGCGGGCTCGGGTGCGGGCTCGGGTGCGGCGGGGGGCCGGCCGAATCCGCGCGAAGGGCTGTGCGCGGCATGGCCGGGCGTTTTTCGCGCGCGATGCGACGGCGGTCGCCGCGCTGTCTTTGCATGGTGTGGCGTAGGCATCGTAGATCCCATCCTGAGCGCATCACATCAGCCGGTATGGCGGGACATGGTGATTCACCGGGGCGGCTCAAGACGAGCGACACGAGCGCGGCACGGGCCTGTGCACGACTGTCCGACGAAGGCCCGTCCATTAGAAACACAGAACGGTTTGGCGCACTAGCCGCGCTCTGCGGTGACCGCCTCAATTGATCGCCGGCCGCCGGTCGTGGGACCGTGACGGGGAGGAAACGAGTTCAACTGATTTCCGGTGGGCAGTTGAACGTCTGCGCCCATAAGCGGGCGGGTGATGGATCAGATCCAGCGTGAATCCCTGGCGATGCGCAGGGCGTCGATTCGGTTGCGTGCTCCCAGCTTCGCCACCATGGAGGAAAGGTAGTTGCGTACGGTTCCCTGAGAGAGGTGCATGCCTGCCGCGATCTCGGCGACCGTGTCGCCTCGGGCGACATACTCCAGGACGGCGAACTCACGGCGGTTCAAAGGGCAGTCGCTGTTGTTCAGGGCGGCGACCGTCAGTTCCGCGTCGAAGACCCGCTCGCCTTGGTGCACCCGGTGGATGGCGTCGACGAACTGGCGTGGGGACACACTCCGTTCGACGATACCGCCGATTCCGGTGGCGAAGGCCTGGCGGACGACCGAGCGCGTCACCGCGGTGGTCAGCAGCATGCTCCTGCAGCCCAGGTTCGCGATCTTCTCCGCACTGGAGACGGCTTCGCTGTCCTCGCCCTCGAAGCTGATGATCGCCACGTCGGGCCGGTGCAGCTCGGCGAACTCCAGGGCGGCGTAGTTGTTTTCCGCGGACCCGACGACTCGGACCCCCTCGTGCCGCTCCAGCAATGCAGCGAGCGCGAAACGGGACAGATGCAGGCCGTCGGACACCAGCACATCGATTCCCACGCGAGCCCCCTATGTAGTTCCTCGTCGCTCGCCATTCTGGGGAATCGGACTGGGTGAAATATGGACGTCGTCTGCATGGCGGCCCGTCAGGGATCCGGTGCCGGCGGCCCGGTGGGCGCCGTGCGTGCCGCCCGCACGGCGCCGGCCGGGCCGGCGCGGCGGTGACATGCGAACGCGGCCCCTGTTCACGGTCAAGGCTTCGACAACCTTCACCGTCAGGGGCCGCGTGCGCCGTGCTGTCCTATGGGTACCACGCCGGGCGGGTGTGCGACGTCAGCCGACGCCCGCCTTGTCGGTGCCGGGGCGCTGGGGCCGGGGCAGGACGACGACGGCGATGAGGACCGCGACGGCGAGGATCACGGCGCCGGCCGTCATGCCGAGCGCGTACCCGTCGCTGAGGGCCTGGGGGGTGACGGAGCGGCCGGTGCGGTCGGCGGCCGCGGTGCCCAGGGCCGCCAGGCCCAGCGAGGCGCCGATCTGGCGTGTGCTGTTGAGCACGCCGGAGGCGACGCCCGCCTCGCCGGGCGCCACTCCCCCGGTGGCGATGGAGACGGCCGGCGCCAGGCACAGGCCGATGCCGACGCTGGAGACGATCGACGGCCCCAGGACGTCGACGAGGAAGGTGCCCTCGGCGCGCATCAGGCCGAACCAGGCGAAGCCCGCCGCTGCCAGCAGGCCGCCGCAGATCAGGATGGTGCGGGGGGCGAAGCGGTAGCCGAGCTTGACGGCGAGGGTGGAGCCCAGGACCACGCCCAGCGCGAACGGCAGGAACTCCACCCCGGTGCGGGCCGGGCTGCCCGAGAGCACCCGCTGCAGGTAGAGGGAGACGAAGTACAGGGCCGAGGCCATGGCGCCGCCGAACAGCAGCGTGTAGGCGTTGGCCCCGGCCACGGAGCGGTTGGCGAACAGACCGAGCCGGATCAGCGGGTCCCGGCTGGTGGTCTTCTCCACGTAGACGAACGCCGCCAGCAGCACGACGGCCAGGGCCAGGGTCCCCAGGGTGGTGGCCGAGGACCAGGGGTAGCGGTCGGTGCGCACCACGCCGAACACGAGCAGCGCGGCGCCCGCGGTGGCCAGCACGGCACCGAGCACGTCCGGGCGGCCGCGGCGGGCGGCGGGCCGGTCCGCGGCGATGCCGCGCCAGGCCAGGGCCAGCGCGAGGGCGGCCATCGGCAGGTTGATGTACATCACCCACTGCCAGCCGGCGTACTGGGTGAGCAGGCCGCCGGCGAGGACGCCGACGGCTCCGCCGGAGGCGTTGACCGCGCTCCACACGCCGAAGGCCTTCACGCGTTCCCGGCCGCCGGGGAAGGTCGAGGCCAGCAGCGCGAGGGCGGCCGGTGCCAGGGCGGCGGCCCCGACGCCCTGTGCGGCGCGGGCGGCCACCAGCTGGCCGGGGGCCTGCGCGAGGCCGCCGACGAGGGAGGCCAGGCCGAACAGGCCGAGCCCGAACAGCATCACGCGCTTGTGCCCGTACCGGTCGGCGATCTTGCCGCCGAGCAGCAGCAGCCCGCCGAAGGTGAGGGCGTAGGCGTGGATCACCCAGGTCAGGCCCACCTCGCTGAAGCCGAGGCCGCTGCCGATCTCGGGGAGTCCGACGTTCACCACCGACAGGTCCAGGGACACCATGAACTGCACGACGGACACCGCGGCGAGGGTGACCCCGGGCCGGGCGCCGCTGGTGACGATCGCCTTCTCATCCGTTAACTGCGTACTTGCCACTGCAACCCAACCCCTTTGCCCCTGCTCGCGCCATAGAGTTTCCGAACACGTTCTGAAATTAGCAGCGGGCCGGTGCGCTGTCGACCGGGGACCGCGGGGCGGGCGGTGGCGGGCGCGGGGCATGATGGGACGATGCCCCGATCCAACGAACCGCGCGGCCGCGTCGGCCGGCCGCCCGTGACCTCCCGTGCGCAGATCCTGGCCGCGGCCCGCGGGCTCATCGACGACTACGGCTGGGAGAAGCTGACGATCCGCCGGCTGGCCGCCGAGCTCGGTGTCGGGGCGACGACCCTGTACGCCCATGTGCGCGACAAGGAAGACCTGCTGTTCCTGCTGATCCACGAGTACGCGGAGCAGATCCCGCATCCGCCGCTGCCCAGCGAGCCGCGTGAGCGGATCGTCACGGCCGCCGTCGCGATCCACGACGGCCTGGCGGCGTGGCCCTGGGCGGCGGAGGTCCTGACCGCCGACGGGTTCATCGCCCGGCTCGGCGACTCGGTCCTGTCGCTGGTGGAGACGATCCTGGCCGGGGCCGTCGAGGACGGCTGCACGCCGGAGGAGTCCGTCCGCGTCTTCCGCAGCATCTGGTACTACACGGTCGGCGAGATCCTCGTGCGCACGCACTCGCGCAGCCGGCGGCTGGACGAGCACCCCGCCCACCTCAACGCCTACTTCGGCGCCTCGAACACCCCGGGGCGGCTTCCGCACCTGGCCGCCGTGGCCGAGCGGTGGGGGGCGCTGGCCGGGCAGGACACCTACGCCCAGGGGCTGCGGGCCTTCGTCGACGGCCTGCTCGCCCAGGCCCGGCCCACACCGCCGCAGGCGACCTCGCGCTGACCGGTCCCCTCGCACGTGCGGCCCCCGAAGGCGTTCAACTGCCGTGCACGGGCAGTTGAACGCGTCCGGGCAGCGCCGCGGGCGCCGGCACAAATATCGCACCGCTTTTCACCGCATGCATATCACACATCATCGCGTGATTTCCTCACGTCTCTGCGTTGGGAATTCATTTCGGCGTTCCCTCGGCGAACTCCGAGATATAGCATCCGAATCCCAATCACCTCGCTGGATTCCGCGCCGGGTTTAGCCCGCACGTCGCGTGACTGGGACCTTTGACGACCCAGTGGAGGGGGCACATGCGCACCATTCGGGACGCGATCGACGACCTGTACCGACGTCGTGAGGCCATTGCCGGGCGATCGGTCCGGATGGCCGGCAAGCAGCATCCCCAGGGCAGGCTCACCGCTCAGGAGCGCCTCGAACTCCTCCTGGACCCCGGTTCCTTCGTCGAGATCGACACGTTCGCCCGGCCCGAGGGCGAGGAGGAGGGGGGCGGCGGCTACGGCGACGGCGTGATCACGGGGTACGGGGAGATCGACGGCCGTACCGTCTGCGTGTTCAGCCAGGACGCGAGCTTTCGGGGCGGCTCGCTGGGCAAGGTCCACGGCCGGCGGATCCTCAAGATCATGGAGCTGGCCATGAAGGCGGGGCGGCCGCTCATCGGCATCAACGACGGGGGCGGGGCCCGCATCCAGGAGGGTGTGGAGTCCCAGGCGATGTACGGGGAGATCTTCCGGCGCAACGTGCAGGCCTCGGGCCAGATACCGCAGATATCGCTGATCATGGGCTACTGCGCCGGCGGCGCCTCCTACTCGCCGGCGTTGACCGACTTCGTGGTCATGGTCGACCGCACGTCGCACATGTTCATCACCGGGCCGGACGTGGTCAAGACGGTCACCGGCGAGGAGGTCGACTTCGAGGAGCTGGGCGGGGGCAGGACGCACAGCACGCGGTCGGGCAACGTGCACTACCTGGGCGCCGACGAGGAGGACGCCATCGCCTACGTCCGGGAGCTGTTGTCGCACCTGCCCGACAACAACGCGGGCGAGGCCCCCGTCTTCGACGCCCTGGACCCGGCGGGCCGGCCCCTGCTCGACCGTGCGCCCACGCAGCTCGCGAAGAAGCTGGACCGCCTCGTGCCCGATGCGCCGACCCAGCCCTACGACATGCACGAGGCGATCGAGGGAGTGGTCGACGACGGCGAGTTCCTGGAGGTCCAGGAGCTGTTCGCGCAGAACATCATCGTGGGCTTCGCCCGTATCGAGGGCAGGAGCGTGGGCGTGGTCGCCAACCAGCCCCTGCACTTCGCGGGGTGCCTGGACATCGACGCCGCGGAGAAGGCGGCGCGCTTCGTGCGGACCTGCAACGCCTTCAACGTGCCGGTCCTGACCTTCGTGGACGTGCCCGGCTTCCTGCCGGGCACCGGCCAGGAATGGAACGGCATCATCCGCCGGGGCGCGAAGCTGATCTACGCCTACGCGGAGGCGACCGTCCCCATGGTGACCGTGATCACGCGCAAGGCGTACGGCGCCGGGTACGACGTGCTGGGCTCCAAGCACCTGGGCGCCGACGTCAACCTGGCCTGGCCGAGCGCGGAGATCGCGATCATGGGGGCGCAGGGCGCGACGAGCATCGTGCACCGGCGCCGGCTGGCGCAGGTGCAGGCCGAGGGCGGCGACGTGGACAAGGTGCGGGCGGAACTGGAGCAGGAGTACCAGGACCGCTACTGCACGCCCTACGTGGCCGCCGAGCTCGGCTACATCGACGCGGTCATCACGCCCTCGTCCACCCGGGTGCACGTCGCCCGGGCCCTGCGGGCGCTGCGCAACGAGGCGCTGCCCTCGCCGCGGGCCGGGCGGGGCAACATCCCCCTGTGAGCGGTCGCCGGCCGCGGCAACATCCTTCGCCTTGCCCGTTCAATTGCCGGTGAGGAGCGTCCGCTAATACGCCGCCGCCCGTATCACCGCCGTGCACTATTAAGGGCGAGGCGTGAGAAATTAATATGCGGGCGATCGGTGGGGCGCTGGTAGCGTGGAGTTTATTCCGGAAAAGCATCCGGGCCGGCCTGGCATTTCACTGCCCGAACATTTCCTATCCCGTGGTGGATGGAACTCGGAGGAAGCGAAGAATGAGCACTCCTGTCTACATCACGTCGGCTGCCGCCTGGATTCCGCCCGCCGAATCGGCAAAGGAAGCGGTGGCCGACGGCAGGTATGCCGCCGAGGATTTCGAAGAGAACAAGATGGTCTGCCTGCCGGTCGTCGCGGACGAGACGTCGGTCCCGGACATGGCGGCGTTCGCGGGGCGGCGCGCTCTGGACCGGGCCGCCCACGTGGTGGGGGGCCGGCTCGATGCGCTCGTGCACGCCTCGGTGTATCACCAGGGCCGCGACTACTGCTGGACCAGCGCGCCGTACATCCAGCGTGAGCTGGCGGTCACCGGTGCCTTCGCGGTGAACGTGCAGCAGCTGTCCAACGGCGGCATGGTGGCGATGGACCTGGCGGTCTCCCAGCTGCAGTCCGGTCGTGCCAGGAGCGCGATGGTCACCACCGCCGACCGGTTCTGTCTGCCCGGCATGGACCGGTGGCGGGGGGCGTACGGCATCGTCCTGGGGGACGGGGCCACGGCCATGGTGCTCTCCACCGCCGGCGGTTTCGCCCGCGTCCGGGCCATCGCGTCGTACACCGACGCCTCCCTGGAACCGCTGCACCGGGGCAGCCACCCCTTCACCACCTCCCCCCAGCCCAAGGTCGACGATCTGCGCGAGCCCAAGAAGTCCTATCTGGCCAGGGTCGGCAAGGAGTCGGTGCTGCAGCGCTGCGAGGTGGCGCTGCAGGAGCTGGTGCGTTCGGTGCTCGAGCAGAGCGGTCACACCCTGGACGACTTCGCCAAGATCCTGATGCCCAACATGGGGCACGGGCTGATGGACGTTCAGTTCCTCAAGCCGCTGGGCATCTCGGCCGACCGTTCGCTGATGGACTGGGGCCGCTACACCGGGCACCTGGGTGCGGGTGACCTGAGCGCGGGTGTGGCGCGTCTGGTGGAGAAGAAACTCGTTCGCGAAGGCGATCTGGTGCTCCTGGCCTCGGCCGGCGGCGGCTACTCGCTGACCGCGGCGGTGCTCGAGATCGAGTCGGTGCCCCACTGGCCCGAGGCCACCACGGACTTCCCCCTGCCCGCCGACGTCACGGAATGAGAGCGCCCATGAGTGTGTCCGCTGCACCTGTCGCCATACTCGGCACCGGGTCCTTCGTCCCCGACCGGGTGGTGTCCAACACCGAGGCCGGTGCGCACGCCGGGGTGGACGACGCCTGGATCGTGCGCAAGACGGCGATCCGGGAGCGCCGCTGGGCCCGGCCGGGCCAGGCCACCTCCGATCTGGCCACCGGCGCCGCGCGCAACGCCCTTCGCAGCGCGGGGATCACGGCGGACCAGCTGTCCACGATCGTCGTGGCGACCTCGACACCGGACCACAAGCAGCCGGCGACGGCGGTCTTCGTGCACCAGAACCTGGGCGGGGCCACCACGGGGGTGGCGGCGTTCGACGTGAACGCCGTGTGTGCCGGGTTCTCCTTCGCCCTCGACGTCGCCCACGGGATGATCGCCAAGTCCGGCGGCTACGGGCTGGTCATCGGTGCCGACCTGTACTCCCAGATCCTCGATCCGGCCGACCGCAAGACCGTGATCCTGTTCGGTGACGGTGCCGGCGCGGCGGTCATCGGGCCGGCCGGCCCCGGGCGCGGGATCCGCCGGAGCGTGTTCCACATGTACAGCGACATGTCCGATCTCGTCGTGGTGCCCGCGGGCGGCAGCCGGCAGCCCTACGCCCCCGCGGTGCACGAGGCGGGCCTGCAGTACTTCTCGATGGAGGGGCGCACCGTCAGGGACTTCATCGTCAACACGGTGCCGGGGCTGGTGAAGGAGTTCCTGCACGAGTGCGAGGTGCTGCCGGCCGACATCACCCATCTGGTCCCCCACCAGGCCAACGGCAGGATGCTCGAGGAGCTGTGGTCGAGGCTGGATCTGCCGGGGGCGACGCTGCACCGCACGGTGGGCGAGTTCGGCAACGTGGGTGCCGCCTCGGTGCCGTTGACGCTGGATCAGGCGGCCCGTTCGGGGGCGCTGCGGCCCGGGGACCGGGTCCTGCTGCTGGGCATGGGCGGCGGGTTCTCCGTCTCCCTGGCGCTGATCGACTGGTGAGCCGGGCAGTTGACGGAGAGGGGACGGTCATGGAATACCGCCGGCTCGGGGCCTCTGGTCTGCACGTTCCGGTACTGAGTCTGGGCGCGGCCACGTTCGGCGGCCGCGGCAGCCTGTTCAGCGCGTGGGGCGACACCGACGCGCAGCAGGCCCGTGCCATGGTCGACATCTGCCTGGATGCGGGGGTGACGATGTTCGACACCGCGGACGTGTACTCCGAAGGGGCCTCCGAGGAGCTGCTCGGGGCGGCCGTGGCGGGGCGGCGGGA
Organism: Streptomyces durhamensis; assembly: GCF_000725475.1. Lineage (NCBI taxonomy): Bacteria > Bacillati > Actinomycetota > Actinomycetes > Kitasatosporales > Streptomycetaceae > Streptomyces > Streptomyces durhamensis. Next base: position 19,672 of record NZ_JNXR01000021.1, on the reverse strand, counting down.
CCGGGTGCTGTTGTCCACCAAGGCGGGCACGCCCACCGGGAGCGGGCCCGGCGAGCGGGGTACGGGGCGCTCCAGGCTGATCAAGGCGGTCGAGGGTTCGCTGCGCCGGCTGCGGGTGGAGCACATCGACCTGTTCCAGCTGCATCTGTTCGACGCGGGCACTCCTGTCGAGGAGACGCTGGCGGCCCTGGACGACCTCGTGCGTGCGGGCAAGATCCGCTATGTGGGGGCCTCGAACTTCGCCGGCTGGCAGCTGATGAAGTCCCTGGCCGCCGCCGACCGGCACGCCCTGCCCCGCTACGTCGCGCACCAGGTCTACTACTCGCTGGCCGGCCGTGACTACGAGTGGGAGCTGATGCCGCTCGCGCACGACCAGGGGGTGGGGGCGGTGGTGTGGAGTCCGCTGGGCTGGGGGCGTTTGACGGGCAAGGTCCGCCGGGGTCAGCCGCTGCCGCAGGCGAGCCGGCTGCACCGCACGGCCGCGGCGGCGCCGCCCGTGGACGAGGAACGTCTTTACGACCTGGTCGACGTGCTCGACGACATCGCCGCCGAGACGGGCAGGACGGTGCCCCAGGTGGCGCTGAACTGGCTGCTGACCCGGCCGACGGTGGCCACGGTGATCATCGGTGCCCGCAACGAGGAACAGCTGCGCGACAACCTGGGGGCGATCGGCTGGCAGCTGGACGCCGAGCAGCTGTCCCGGCTGGACAAGGCCAGCTCCGTCACGGCGCCCTACCCGTACCACATGTACAGCCGGCTGCGGGGGTTCAAGCCGTTGAATCCTCCGCTGGTGTGAGGCAAGGAGAGCGACGTGGCCATGGACCGTTTCGTGAACGCGCTGATCCAGTGGCAGGCCGCCGCCCGGCCGGCCCCGGCGCGCACGCTGAGTGTGGATCAGCTGCGCCGCCGCTACGCCGACAACGCGGCCCGGGTGCGGCAGGGTGCCGCGCTCGCGGCGGTCGCCCAGAGCACGGACCGGCTGGTCGACGGCGGCGACGGTACTTTCCGCGTGCGGATGTACCTGCCCGAGACCGACCGGGGCCGTCTGGTGACCTATCTGCACGGCGGCGGCTGGACGGTCGGTGACGTCGACACCCACGACCCCGTGTGCCGTCGTATCGCCGGCACGCTGCACGCGGTCGTCGTCTCCGTGGACTACCGGCGGGCGCCCGAACACCCCTACCCCGGCCCGCTCAACGACGGCATCGCCGCGGCCCGGTGGGCCGAGCAGGCCTTTCCCGGCCGCGCCCACGTGATCGCCGGCGACAGTGCGGGAGGGGCGCTGGCCCTGGGCATCGCGATGCACCGCCGCGATCACGGCGGTGCCCCCTTCGCCGCGCAGCTGCTGGTCTACCCGCCGGCCGACCCGTCCTTGCAGTCGCCCTCGGTCGCCCGCTACGGCTCGGGCTACCTGTCGGAACTCGACGACCTGCTGTGGTACTACGACCAGTACCTGCCCGATCCGGCCGCGCGTAGCGAGGCGGCGGTCGATCTGCTCAACGCCGACCTCGGCGATCTGGCGCCCACCGTGATCGGCACCGCCGAATTCGACCCGCTGCACGACGAGGGGGTGCGGCTGGCGGCGCGTCTGGCCGCCGCCGGGGTGCCCGTGCGGCACGTGCCCGCCCCGGGCCTGGTGCACGGATATCTCCTCATGGCCGACATCGTCCCCGCCGCCGCCGCGGTGACCGGGGACGTCCTGGCGGCGGTGGAGGAGCTGCTGGCCCCCCCGGCGGCCGCGCCCCGCCCTTTCGGGGCCGGCTGCCCGCCGCGATGACCTCGCCCCTTGTTCACGTCCGACATCTGGGAGATCCGACCGTGACCACCACCGCAGCGTATTCGACCGCGCACGTGCGCACCCTTGCCCACGCCCTGCGGCTGCGTGCCCAGGAGCAACCCGACGCGAGGGCCTATGTCTTCTTGCGCAACGGCGAGGACCCGCACGAGTCGCTCACCTACGGCCAGCTGCACGCCGAGGCCGGCCGGCGCGCCGCCGCGTTCGCCGCCGCCGGGCTCGCGGGCCGCAGCGCGGTGCTGCTGTATCCCTCGGGCCTGGAGTTCGTACGGGCTCTTGCGGGATGCATGTACGCGCGGGTGGCCGGTGCTCCGGTGCAGGTGCCCCGGCGCCGCGAGGAGGTCGAGCGGCTGCGCCGGATCGCCGATGACGCCGGTACCTCCACCGTGCTGACCACGACGGACGTCATGCGGGAGCTGGGCGAGCGGTTCGCCGGTATGCCCGCGCTGCAGGGGCTGCGGCTGCTGGCCACCGACGCGCTGCCCCAGAGCGTCAAGGCCGCGCCCGGGGCGGGTGCGGACGCGGAACCTGAGGACGTGGCGCTGCTGCAGTACACCTCGGGTTCCACGGGGGATCCCAAGGGGGTCGTGGTCAGCCACGCCAACTTCCTGGCCAACGCGGCCGAGACCGACGAGCTGTGGCCGTGCGCCCCGCGGGGCGCCGTGGTGAACTGGCTGCCCCTCTTCCATGACATGGGCATGATGTTCGGGGTGGTGATGCCCCTGTGGGCGGGCATCCCCTCGTACCTGATGGCGCCGGAGGCGTTCATCCGCCGCCCGGCCAGGTGGCTGGAGGCGATCGCCCGGTTCGGCGGCACGCATGCCGCCGCGCCCAGCTTCGCCTACGAGTTGTGCGCGCGGGCGGCGCGGGAGGGCAGGATGGGCGCGGTGGGTGATCTCTCCAGCTGGCGGGTGGCCGCCAACGGCGCCGAGCCGGTGCGCTGGGCCACCGTCCGGGCGTTCGCCGACGCCTTCGCGCCCCACGGCTTCGATCCGCGGGCCATGTGCCCCGGTTACGGGCTGGCGGAGAACACCCTCAAGGCCACCGGCGGCCGCCAGGACGAGGAGCCGCGCGTGGTGTGGCTGTCCGGCGAGGCCCTGCGCAACGGCACCGCGCAGCCGGTGGGCGAGCACACCAGCGGCGCGGTGCCGCTGGTCAGCAGCGGCACGGCGGTCGGCCGTAGCCGGGTGCGGATCGTGGACCCCCGCGCGCGCCGTGTCCTTGCCGACGGGCAGGTCGGGGAGATCTGGGTCCAGGGGCCCTGTGTGGCGGGCGGTTACCACGGGCGGGCCCAGGAGAGCGAGGAGACCTTCCGGGCGCGGGTGGCGGGGCAGGAGGCCGGCGGTGTTCATCTGCGCACCGGGGACCTGGGTTTCCTGCACGAGGGGCAGCTGTATGTCACCGGGCGCGTGAAGGACGTCATCATCCGCAAGGGCCGCAACCACTATCCGCAGGACATCGAGCTGTCCGCGGAAGGGGCCCTGCCGGGGGCGCACCCGAACTGCGCGGCGGCCTTCTCCAGCGACGACGGACAGCGCGAGCGGCTGGTGGTGGTCGTCGAGGCCGACGGCAGGCTGCTGGGCGAGCTGGGCGGTGAGGCCATACGCCGCCGGGTGCGGCAGGCCGTGGCCGAACGCAACCGGATCACCCCCGAGGAGGTCGTCCTGGTGCGGCGCGGGGCGGTGCCCCGCACCTCCAGCGGGAAGGTGCAGCGCCGGGCGTGCAAGCAGCGCTACGAAAGGGGCGAGCTGGCCGTCGTGGGGGTGCCGGTCGGTGCCGGCGGCGCGGTGAAGGGCGGGGCGTGATGGGGGTGCTGCGTGTGGCCGGGCAGGCGGCGGGGGCCCGGATCCTGGGCACCGGGGTGTACCGGCCCACCCGGGTGGTGGGCAACGACGAGATCTGTGCCCGCATCGACTCCAGCGACGAGTGGATCCGCCGCCGCTCGGGGATCGTCAGCCGGCGGTTCGCCGGGGAGCAGGAGACGGTCATCACGATGGCGGCGGAGGCGGCCCGCAAGGCGGTGGCCCAGGCGGGCATCGATCCGGGCGAGGTCTCGATGGTGCTGGTGGCCACCATGTCCTTCCTGGAGCAGGCGCCGGCCGCCGCGCCGCGGGTGGCCGCCCTGCTGGGCGCCCGCGGTGCGGGCGGCCTGGACATCAGCGCCGCCTGCTCGGGTTTCTCCTACGCGCTGGGGCTGGCCGATGCGCTGGTGCGCTCGGACCAGGCGCGTTTCGTGGTGGTGGCCGGCTCCGAGAAGATGAGCGACATCGTCGATCCCACGGACCGCGGTGCCGCGTTCCTCTTCGGTGACGGTGCCGGGGCGGTGGTGGTGGGCCCGTCGAAGGAGCCCGGTATCAGCGCGGCGGTGTGGGGCTGCGACGGTGAGCAGCACCGTCTGATCGCCCATGACCGCAGCTGGCTGGAGCTGCGCGGCGGGCAGGGGCCCTGGCCGTATCTGCGGATGGCGGGGCCCGAGGTGTTCCGCTGGGCCACCCGCGTGGTGCCGCAGGTCGGCCGGCAGGCCCTTGAGAAGGCGGGCGTCACGGTGGCCGATCTCGCCGCGTTCGTCCCGCACCAGGCCAACGCCCGCATCATCGACGCCGCCGCCCGCTCCCTGGGCCTGGCCGCGCACACGGTCGTGGCCCGGGACGTGGAGAGCGCGGGGAACACCTGCGCCGCCTCGATCCCGCTGGCCCTGGACCAGCTGCTGTCCAGGGGTCAGGTGGCAAGCGGTGACCTGGCCCTGCTGGTCGGCTTCGGGGCGGGGCTGACCCATGCCGCCCAGGTCGTGGTGGTGCCCTGACACCCGCCCCGCCCCCTCCGCCATGGCGACGGCGCCGCCCCCTCTTCGATGAGGGGGCGGCGCCGTGGTCGTGGCGGCGGGGGGCGGATCCGGGCGCGGGCGGGGGTGTTTCACGCCCAGGCGCCGGCGCCGTCGCGGCGCCGGAAGGGATGGCCCTTGGTGGTGTGCCGGGCGATCCGGTTGTGCCCGAAGTCGTCACGGCCGCTGACCAGCACCGTCGCGTAGCGGTCCAGGCGTGCGCTGCCCCCGTACTCCTCGACCTGTGAAAGGCCCGGGTAGACGGCCACGCAGGTGGGCACGTACCGCGCCGAGTAGCCCATGCGCATCTTCTTGGTGCGGCCGGCGTGCGGGTGCGAGGCGTGCAGGAGCGTCGACCAGAACATCACGAACTGCCCGGCCCGCATCTCCACGGACACCGCCTTGGACTCGTCCACCTGCCAGCCGGGGTCGATCTGCAGCTCGCGGTAGTCGTAGCCGAAAAAGCCGCGCCGGACACCGTTTTTGACCACGGAGATGTTCCGGTCGGGGTCGTAGCGCATCGGCTTGGTCTCGTCGTAGTGCAGGGTGCGGTGGCTGGCGGGGATGAACTGCAGGCACCCCGTCTCGATGGTGGCGTCGCTGAACGCGCACCACACGGTGAGGGTGCCGCGGCGGCCGGATCCCTGCGGCCAGCGGATCTGGGGGCGCCCGCAGGCGTTGGCGAAGGTGGCGGCCTGGTGCCAGTCGGTCCCCTCGTTGCCCGGGTACTTGGGGAAGAAGTCGCTGCGCCAGCACAGCACGTCGGGGCCCAGCACGCCGGCGAGACGGTCCACGATGCCCGGCTGGGTGATGTGGTCGGCGAGGAAGGCGTTGTCCAGGTGCCGGTCGTAGTTGGACAGGGTCGACGCCGTCTCGCCGTCGTCGTCCTCCCGGTACACCGCGCCGCTGCGGTCCATCAGTTCCCGGCGGGTGCGCTCCCACCGCTGCGTGATCTCCTCGGGCTCATACAGCGTGAAGGGGCCCGCGAAGCCGTTGTGGTGGAACTGCTCCACCTCGTGTGCGGTGAGCCGGAAGTCGTGTGGCTGTCGCAACATGTGTCTCCTCGCATGCGGGCTGGGGCTTCGCGTGGGGGCTGTGAGCCCGGCCTGGGTGAAAAAATGACGGTGTCCACGTGCCGTGTCGGGCACGTGGACCGTCCTGGGGTGTGGTGGGAGGAAGTGTGCAGGCGCTCAAGGGGGCTTGCCAGGGGGGCGCCGCGGTGCGCGGTGCGTTGCTGGCCGGTTTCCTGCAGGTCTCCCGCTGGGGTGCACGTGCCCTGCTCTGCCTCACCCGGCGGGTGCCGGCGGGGCGGGCGGCGGCTGGCGGGACGGTGGCGCAGCGAGCGTGACGTCGTGGGCCGGTATGCAGGTCGGTGTGGTCAAAAGAGCCACGAAGTCCCACACGCCCCAGGCCAAAAGGTCGGCGTCACGGTGCTCCGGCTGGACGGTGATGGCGGCCATGGTCACCTCCCCGCCCTCGCCCGGCCGGTGACAGCCCGCCCGGCCTGCCCGGCCGCTTCGGCCGGTTCCCCGTGCCCGGCATGTCCGGCCCGCCCGGCCGCCTCGACATGTTCGGCCGCCTCGACATGTTCGGCCGCCTCGACATGTTCGGCCGGTTCGACATGTTCGGCCCGTTCGACATGTTCGGCCGCCTCGCTCCGCACGGCCCGTCCGGCCTGCCCGGTGTGTCCGGCGTGTTCGAGCGGTTCGGTGTGCTCGGCGTGTTCGGTGTGCCGGGCCGGCTCGTGTCGGGCCGGGGTGGTGTTCTCCTGGCGTGTTTGTACTCCGGCCAGGCGGGCGTAGCGTGCGGGGCGGGCCTGGCGCAGCCACAGCGCGTAGGCGATGCCCGCGACGGCCACGGCGGGGATCAGCCACGGCAGCAGGCCCACCACCGGGTTGTCGGTCCCGGTCATGGTGGCGAAGTTGTCCACGACGAGGAAGGTGGCGGCGGCGAGTCCGAGAAAGCCGAGCGCCGGGGCGAGGGTGGTGCGCCACCAGTGCGCGTCCGGGCGGCGCCGGAAGTAGCCGATGACCGACAGGCATGCCACGGCCTGCAGCAGGACGATGCCCAGGGTGCCGATGCCCAGCATGCTGGTGGTCAGGCCGAGATAGGGGTCGGCTCCGGCGAGCGCGAAGGCGGTGGCCAAGAGCAGGCTGAACAGTGTCTGGGCCAGGCTGGCGCGAAAGGGGGAGGCGTGGCGGGGGTGGACCGTGCCCAGGGCGCTGGGCAGTATCTTCTCGCGGCCCAGGACGAACATGTAGCGGTTGGCGGCGTTGTGCAGGGCCAGCCAGCCGGCGAACAGGCTCAGGCACAGCAGGATCTGCATGAGGGAGGTGAGGGTGGAGGTGAGGTAGTCGTCGCTGAGGCGGAAGAAGAGGTCGCCCAGTTCCTGGCCGGCCACGGCACGGATGTGGCCGGGGCCCACCGCGCCGACCGCGATCCAGCTGATGAATCCGTAGAACAGGGCGATGAGGCTGATGGCGATGTAGGTGGCGCGGGCCACGCTGCGTTCGGGGTGGTGGCTCTCCTCGCCGTACAGGGCGGCTGATTCGATCCCGATGAAGGAGATGAACGCGAACATCATCGTGACGCCGATGCCGGGGTGGGCAAGGGTGTGGGTGCTGAAGGAGGTGGCGGGCAGGGCGTGGTGGCCGTTGCGCAGGAGGACGGCCGCGGCCAGGATGAGCAGGATCCCCACTTCGCAGCACATGGCCAGGCCCAGGACCCGCACGCTGAGGTCGATCTGGCGGTAGCCCAGTACGGCGATGGCGAGCAGGCCAGCTGCCGCCCACAGCTGCCAGGGCAGGCTGATGCCGTGCTGGGCGGCGATGAGGTGGGTGAAGTAGGCGAAGGAGCCGAGCAGGCCGGTGGAGGCGGTGTTGTAGGCGAGGGCGGCGATCAGGCCTGCGGCCACGGCGGGCGGGCGGCCCAGTCCGCAGGAGATGTAGGTGTAGAAGCCGCCCGCGTTGACGACGCGGCGGCTGATCGCGGCGTAGCCGACGCAGAAGCACATCAGGGTCAGGCCCGCGAAGGCGAACAGGGCGGGCACGCCGGGCCCGTTGCCGAGGGCGAACGCCAGGGGGACGGTGGCGACCATGGCGGCCAGGGGGGCGGCGGCCGCGATGATCAGGAACACGATCTTGGGGGTGGTCAGGGTCGGTTGGAGCCGCCCGGGCGCCGGTGGCGGGGCGCAGCTGGTCTGGGACATGAGGGTTTTTCCTTGGGGGCTAGGACGCGGCGGGGCGGGCATCGGCTTCGGTGTGCGGCGTGGGGTCGAGGAACAGCCGGCGTGCCTTGGCCCGCTGGACCTTGCCGCTGGTGGTCTTGGGGATGCTTTTCTTGGGCAGCAGGTGCACCTGGGCGGGTGTCACGCCGGTGCGGGAGGTGACCGAGCTGCGCACGGCCTGGCGCAGCGCCTCGTGCTGGTGGCGGTCCAGTTCCGTTTCCACCAGCAGGTGCAGTTCCTCGGAGTCCGCGTCCGGGCGGCGGTGTCCGAGGGCGATCACGGCGCCCAGGCGGACCCCGGGCACGGTTTCGGCGGCCTGTTCGAAGTCGGAGGGGAAGTAGTTCGCGCCGCGGATGATCACCAGGTCCTTGGAGCGGCCGGTGATGCGCAGGCCGCCCTCGCGCAGGTAGCCGAGGTCGCCGGTCTTCCACCAGCCGGGGCCGTCGATGGCCTGGGCGGTCTCCTCGGGCAGGTCGAAGTAGCCGAGGGTGCGGGAGGGGCCGCGGAACTGGATGTGCCCGATGCGGCCTTCGGGCAGGGGTGTTCCGGTGTCGTCGACGATGCGGATCTCGGTGCCGGCCACCGGTGTGCCGCAGTCGACGATGTGCAGGGCGTGGGGGCTGTGGGGGTCGACGTCGACGGCGTGGTGGTCGACGGCGGCGCGGGTGCGGTCGATGGAGTCGAAACGCAGGGCGGCCTGGGGGCGGGTGGTGGTGATGATCAGTGAGGCTTCGGCCATGCCGTAGGAGGGCAGGGGCATGGTGGGGGGCAGGTGCCAGCGGGCGAAGCGGGTGAAGAAGCGGTCCATGGTGGCCGGCTGGACGGGTTCGGCGCCGCAGATGGAGATGCGCCAGCTGGAGAGGTCGACGCCGTCGAGTTCCTCGTCGCGGATGCGGGCGGTGGCGTAGCCGAAGGCGAAGTTGGGGGCGGCCGAGACGGCGCCGTGGTGGTCGCTGATGTGCCTAAGCCAGTCGGCGGGGTGGCGCAGCAGCCGGCTGGGCGGCATCAGCACCGTGTCGGCGCCGACGTACAGGGGGAACAGGAGGCCGGTGAACAGTCCCATGTCGTGGTAGAGGGGGACCCAGTTGACGGTGGTGTCGGCCTTTGTCCAGCCGGCGGCGCTGGTGAACTGTTCGCAGTTCGCGGCCATGTTGGCGTGGCTGATCATGACGCCTTTGGGGCGGCCGGTGGATCCGGAGGTGCACTGGATCAGGGCCAGGTCCTCGCTTCGGGGCCGGCGCAGGGGGTGTTGGGGGGCGTCGGCGCGGTGGGCGCGGGCCAGGAGGTCTTCGCCGTCGATGAGGCAGGTGTCCACGAGGTGGGGCAGGGCCTGGATGACGTCGGTGGTGGTGATGACGGCGGCCGGGCGCAGGTAGCCGGTGAGGTCTTTGAGCTGGCCTTCGACGCCGGCCGCGCCGCCGAAGCGCATGGGCAGGGAGATCGCGGTGGGCATGGCGCCCAGCAGTTGGGTGGCGAAGAAGGCGGTGAGGAACTCCTGGCCGGTGGGCAGGCACAGCACCACCCGGTCGCCGTGGCCGACGCCGTGTTCGGCCAGGTGGGCGGCTGCGCGCTGGGTGTGTTCCACGAGGGTGTCCACGCGCAGGCTGTGCTGGCGGCCGGGTTCGGGGATCAGGGTGATGGTCGGTGCGTCCAGGCCTTGTTCGGCGTGCTGGAGCAGTGCGTGCCATACGGTCGCGGACCGTGTGCGCAAGGCGGTCATCTGCTGCGCTCCTTGGTAGGGGTGGTGGTGGGGTCCGCGTTCCACGGCTGTACGCAGATGTCGTCGAAGACGATGCGGGCGGGGTGGAAGCCGTGCCGGGCGGCCAGGTCGCGGGCGGCCAGGACGCCGGGGGCGGTGAGGCCGCCGTAGGAGGGGCTGCGGGTGCCGGCCTCGAAGCCGAGCAGCATCGTCTCGGCCATGCAGGAGTAGACGATGCCGGGGGGCAGGGTCAGGCCCGGGAAGTGGGGGGTTTGCAGGCCGGGGAGCTGGATGCGGCCGCCGGAGACGAGGGTGACGTTCGCGAGCCGGGCCACGCTGGGGTGGACGTCGCCGGGGACGGCCAGGTCGCACAGCAGGACTTTGTGGTCGTCGGCGAGGTGGTGGGGGTAGATCACCGGTTCTGCCGCGTTGGTGGCGCTGATCACGATCGGGCAGTCGGCCAGGTCGGACATGTCCTCGCTGATGTGGATGTCCAGGCAGCCGGTGAGCCGGGCGGCGACCGCGGCCAGGCGTCGTTGGGAGCCGGGGCGGCCGACGAGGACCATCGACTCGCAGTGCGGGGCGATGAGTTCGGCCATCACCGCGCCGATGTTGCCGATCGCCCCGACCAGGCCGACGCGGCGTCGGGGCCCGGATTCGGCCAGTTGGGCCTGCAGGAGGTCCACGGCGCAGGCGGCGGTCAGGGAGTTGCCGGAGGTCACCTTGATGCCGCTTTCGACGACGTCGCGGGCGGCGTTGGTGACGATGGAGGTGTGGCCGCCCAGGCCGATGACCTCGGCGCCCAGGGAGACGGCCAGGTCCACGCTGTCAAGGACCGTGCGGCGCAGCCAGGCGCCGTGGCCGGCTCTGAGGGCGGCGCCGGCCTGGGCGGCGGTGAACGGCGCGGCCACCATGATCACTTCGGCTTGGGTGCCGGTGTGGGAGGTGACGGTGTGCCGGGTGACTTCGAAGGGGTCCAGTTCGCCCCACATCCGGTCCAGTGCCGCCGCGGACTGCTCGGTGGACCAGGCGGCCAGTTCGGGGGCGAGGGAGGCGAGTTTGGCGGGGCTGTCGATGTTGGCGAGGAACGCGACCCGCGGCAGGTGCGTGCGGCGCGGCGGGTGCGGGGCGCGGTGGAGGCCGCGGGGCAGCGGGATGGCTGCTTTGGGCTGCCACGGGCTGGTGGCGGGCACGGTCAGGTGCTGCAGCAAGGTGGCGTACTGGCCGCGGGCCAGCAGGGCCGCGGCGTCCTCGAACGCGGCGCCGATGCGTTCGATCTCCTCGTGTGCGAGCAGCGCCGAGGGCTGCACGCGCACGGTGGTGGGGGCGGACAGGGTGGGCATGACCCGGATGCGGTGGGTGTGCAGCAGCCGGCCGGCGATGAGGTATCCCAGCGACTCGGAGTCGATCGCCTCGCGCAGCAGGCCCGAGGCGGGCTGGGGCAGGACGAACTCGACGCCCAGCAGCAGGCCGCGGCCGCGTACGGCCGCGATCGCCTGGGGCCAGCGGGCGGCCGCCTGCTCAAGGCGTCGGCGCAGCAGGTCGCCGGTTTCGGTGATGCGTTGGCGGTAGGTGTGGGCGAGTTCGAGGGCCTGGGTGGCGATCAGTGAGGAGAAGTCGTCGTCGGCGAAGGTGGAGGTGTGGTGGCGGCCGAATTCGGGCACGTAGCGCCGTTCGTCGACCAGCAGGGCCGAGACCTTGGCCAGTCCGCCGCCCAGGGACTTGGAGAAGAGGTAGTAGTCGGCGCTGACCTGGGAGGGTTCGGAGGCCAGGAAGGTGCCGGTGCGGCCCATGCCGCACTGGATCTCGTCGAAGACCAGGGCCGCGTCGTGCCGGTCGGCCAGCTCGCGCAGCGCGGCGAGGGTGGCGGCGGGTACCTCGTGGACGCCGGACTCGCCCTGGATGGGTTCGACGAACACGGCGGCCACCGGGGACAGGCGGCGCACGGCCGAGTGCGCGCGGCCGGCCGTGTCGAGGGTGAGCAGGCACACGGAGTCGAAGTCGGCGTCCAGGGCGCTGATCACCCGCTGGGGTGTCCAGTCGGTCAGCCGGCGGTGGCCAGGGCCGGGCACGTGCAGGTCGCCGGGCACGTTGGCGCCGTGGGTGAGGGTGCCGGCGCCGGCGGACTTGCCGTGGAAGGCGTTGCGCAGGGAGACGAAGACGGGGTCCTTGCGGCGCATGGCCTCGATGCGGGTGAGCGCCTCGCCGAGCACGGTGTGGCAGGGGCGTCCCACGGCCGGTCCGCTCGCGCAGGGGGTGTCGGCCAGCTGGTCGCGGTGCAGGCGGCGCAGGGTGGTCTCGACGTCTTGCTGCAGAGCGGCCAGGCGGCGGCGGTGTTCGACCGTGGCGTGTTTGACCGCGGCTTCCACCGCGTCGGCACCGGTGTTGCCGAGGGTGACCACATAGCGTGCCCCGGTGGTGGCGCCGACGGTCTGCGACAGCCGCCGGGCCAGGTGCGCGGTGGCCGGGCGGATACTGATCTGCGCGTTGAAGGGGACCTGCTCGTCCAGACACCGGCGGGCCGTGGCGAGGAGGTCGGGGTGGTTGTGCCCGAACAGGGACGAGCCCGCGCCGCCCACCAGATCCAGGATCACATCCGCACCCCTACCCGCGGCCGCACCCGTGTCCGTGCCCGTGTCCGTGCCGGCGGCGGCCGTGTCCGTGTGGCCGGGGGGGTGCTCATCGCGCTGGCGTATCAGGTAGTCGCCGCGGCCCGCCCGGTAGGTCACCTCCAGGTGCAGGGCCCGGAACAGGCGGGCCAGTTCGGGCCGGGTGAAGCGTTCGAAGTCACCTTCGGCGTTCATGCGTCCCCTTCCCCGGCACCGGCGTTCACGCTCAGCAACGCGGTGATGCGGTCCACGACGTCGCCGAGCGTGAGCATGGAGGCCGCCTGTTCGTCGGAGATACGCACGTCGAACGTGGCCTCCATGTCGACGACCAGGCTGATGGACCTGATCGAGTCCAGGCCGTAGTCCACCAGCGGGACGTCGGGGCTGATCTGTGCCACGTGCAGTTCGCGGCGGAACATGTCATCGACGGTCTGACGGATGTCGTGGCCCCTCAAGGTGGTGTCCCCTCCCGTGCGGTTAAGGTTCAGATCGTGTGGTTCAGTGCCGTATCGCCACGGCGACGGACAGGCCGGCCCTGGAGCTCATCCACACCGGTACCGTGATGCCGCCATAGGCGGCTGTCAGTGCGCCGCCGTCCTGGCTCAGGCGGATCTGCCAGAACCAGAACCGGCCGGTGCCGGCCGTGCCGCTGAGGGCTTTGAACGCGGCTTCCTTGGCGGCGAACAGATCGCGTGCGCTGTAGCCGGCCTGCTCCAGCAGCGCTCGTCTTTCCGCGGTGGAAAGGACGAACCGGGTCATCCGGGCGGTGACGGCGGCGTCTTCGATGTCGCAGCCGACCGCGCTCGCGCCGGGGACCACCACCGCCAGGGCCAGACGGCCGGTGTGGGAGATGGAGCCGGCGAAGGCGGGCGGGAACAGCGGCCGGCCGCCCGCCTGGCGGGGCACCGCCCGGCAGGCCGAGCCGGCCAGAGCCAGGGCCCGGGCGGCCGCGCGGCGGCCCGCCGTGAACTGCTGGGCCGCACCGTAGGGTGCCGGCACCGGATGGGTGGCCAGGGACATCTGCGCGGCCACAGCGGCCGGCATGCCCGCCGTCAGGGCCGGCATCCGCAGGTTCCTTCCTAGGCGTGAAGCGCCTGGATGTGCCCGGCCAGCGAGTCGATCGAACGCAGTACCTCCGGGCGCACGTCGTCGTCCCATTCGAATCCGAACGCGTCCTCCATCGCGACCAGCAGCGCGACCAGCGCGGTGGACGGCACGCCGGCCTCACGCAGCGAGGCTGATGCGGGGACGGTGCTGACAAAACCCCATCCGCCGAACACCTCGGCCAGCAGCTCGCGGATACGCCGGCGCACATCGGTTGCCGTGTCAGGCATGTGATTCCACTTCGTCGATGAACTTGCGCACCAGCTCCTGGAAACCGGCCGGGTCGTCGAGGAAGGGCACGTGCCCGGCCTTGGGCATGATGGCGCAGCGGCCGTTGGGAAACAGCGCGGCCAGTTCACGGCCGGCCGTGGGACCCAGCAGGATGTCGTCGTCGCCCAGGGCGATCAGCGTCGGTGTGTGGATCCGGGTGAGCAGCTCGGGACTCGCATCGCCCTCCTGGGCCAGACGCAGACCGTTGTTGAGTTCCTCCGGGGAGGACATCGCCAGGAAACTCTCGCGCAGCCCGAGGAAACCCGGGGTACGGGTGGACTCGTTCATGTCCGTGCTGATCACCTCCGGGTACATGTGGCTGTACAGCTCGGGCATGCCGTGGCTGTTCAGGGTCCGCAGCCAGGCCCGCTGCAGCATCCGGTGGCGGCGCATGCCCTGCGGGCCCATGACCGGTCCGGCCAGCACCATGCCCCGCACCCGGTCCGGGTGGGCCAGCGCCACGTCCCGGGCGAGCTGGGTGGAGGCCGACGAAGCGATCAGGTAGGTGGAGTCCACGCCCTGCGCGTCCAGCAGACGGATCAGGTCCTCGGCGTGCTCGGCCCAGGTGGGCTCGGCCGGCGTACGGGTGGAACGTCCGTGGTTGCACAGGTCGTAGCTGAGCACCCGGTAGTGCTCGACCAGCTGGTCGGTGTACTCGCGCCAGAACGGGGCGCAGAAGAAGAAGTTGTTCAGCGTCGTGATCGTGACACCCTGGCCGGTGGACTCGCAGTACAGTTCCACACCCGGCCGGGTCGCGACCAGCGGCGCGTCCTCGCGGTAGGTCAGATCGTGGTGATAGTCCTCGTGTGCCTCATCGGCCGGCATCGCTCAGTTCCCTCTCCATGTCCAGGTCCATGTCCGTGCCCGTGCCCGCGTGCGCGTGCGTGCCCGTGCCCGCGTGCGCGTGCGGGTGCGTGCCCGCGTGCGCGTCCGTGCCCATGTGCGGGTGCGGGTGCGGGTGCGTGCCCTCGTGCGTGCCCGTGCCCGCGTGCGGATCCATGTCCGTACCCGCGTGCGCGTCCGTGTCCATGTGCGGGTGCGGGTGCGGGTGCGTGCCCTCGTGCGTGCCCGTGCCTGCGTGCGGGTCCATGTCCGTGCCCGTGCCCATGTGCGGGTGCGTGCCCGTGCGCGGATCCGTGTGCGTGCGCATGTCCGTGCCCAAGTGCGGGTGCGGGTCCGCGTGCGCGTGCGTGTCCGGGTCCGGGTCCGTGTACGGCTGCAGATGCGGGTCCATGCCCGTGCCCGTGCCCGCGTGCGGGTGTGTGTCCGGGTCCGTGCACGGGTGCAGATGCGGGTCCGTGCCGGTGCGCGGGTCCGGGTGCAGGTCCGCGTGCGGGTGCGGGTGTGTGTCCGCGTGCGGGTGTGTGTCCGTGCGCGGGTCCGTGTGTGGGTGGGTGGGGGTGGCTCCTGTGCCGTCCGCCAGGACGGGCGCGAACGCGGCGACGACATCGGCCGCTGCCGCCTCACCGGCCACCGCGCTGCAGGACAGGCCGCAGTACAGGGCCATCTCCTCGATCCGGCCGCTGGTGGCGTCGGTGGGCACCGCCGCGCTGAACCGCGGCACCAGATACGGCTTTCCCTCCACCACCGTGCGGCCGATGAACCTCGCCGGCTGCCCCGGATCGGCGGTCACCGCCGTGGCCAGCACCCGGTGGCGCCGGCCCGGCCAGCCGATCTCGTAGACGTCACTGATCACGGTGTCACCCGCCTCGGCGCCGGCCACCGCCGCCTTGAAGCGGGGGTGGGCGCGTGATTCACGGGCGGCGACGAACACGGTGCCCAGCAGCACCCCGTCCGCGCCCGCGGCCAGCGCCCGCCCGGCCTGCTCGGGCGAGCCGATCCCGCCCGCGGCGGCCAGCACCGCATCGGGCAGCCGGCTCCGCAACGCCGCCACGAGCTCGTCCCGGCGCCACTCGCCCAGCAGGTGACCGCCCGCCTCGATCCCCTGCGCCACCACCACCGCACCCAGACCGGCCGCACGGACACCGTCCTCGACGGTGCCGACCTGCACCACCACCCGGCGCCCGGCCCCCACCACCCGCTGCAGCACCGCATCCGGCGGCAGCCCGAAGAACGACAGGTACACCCGCTGCGGGGTCTGCTCCAGCACCTGCGCCACCTGCCGGCCCAGCGGCCCGGGCCCGACCACCTCCGGGATCAGGTTCACCCCGACCACCCGCGCCGTGTGCGCCACCAGCCGCTCAAGCATCGCCGACAGCGGCGCACCCGACAGCTTGTAGCCGCCCGCGCAGCCCGCCGCCCCGGCATCGGAGACCGCGCAGGCCAGCTCCGGCCCCGCCACCCCGCCCATGCCCGACTGCAGCAGACTCACCTCACAGCCCAGCGCCTGGGCCACCGTGGTCCGCATCAGCTCAGACTCTCCACCGCGCGCACCGCGGCGTCCGTGCCACCGAACCGCTCGGTCAGGGTGTGCACCCACCGCTCCAGCCCGAACGCCAGGCAACTGGTGTGCGCTGTCGCCTGCCCCCTCTCCTGCTCGACGCGGATGTCGCAGCGCTCACCGAAGAAGTTGCGGTGGTAGTTGACCGAGCCGATCGCCAGGCCCTCCACCACGAACTCCTCCTTGACCGGGAACAGCCGCTGCATCTTCGCCTTGCCGCTGTTCTTGTCGAAGAACGGATCGGTGGCCGCCTCGATCCGCAGATCCAGCCCCAGCTCGCCACACAGCGCCTCAACGGCCTGCTTGGCCCGCACCAGATGCGCCTTCGCCGTCTGCTCCGGGCCCACACACACGATCTCGCGCATGGAAAACCCCAGCAGACGCTGCAGCCCCCGGTAATGCTCCTCGTTACGAAAACACGTGCCCACCGTGGTCCGCAGCACCCCCTCACCGGGCAGCACCGACCCCGCCAGGTCCACATACACCGAGTAACACGCCGCCGACGGCAACGCGAACGCGGCCGGCTCCATCACCGCGGCCGGCATCCGCTCGACCGGCCGCGCCTGCTCACCCAGCACCGCACCCAGACGCGCCGGATCCAACCGGACCGCGGCCAGCCCCAGATGCGGGAAGTTGTCGTAGTAGTCGAAGGTGTCCAGATCCCTGCACCGCATCAGGAACGGGAACCGGAACTCCGGCGCCTGCCAGTCCCCCGCCAGACGCAAAAACACCCCGTCGACCGCCCGCAGCAGCCTCAACTGGCTGCCATCGAGAACCCCCAGACCATTCTCACGCACCACCCCCGCCGCCGCCGTAGCCGCCGCCGTCGTCTGCGTCGTCGCTGCCGTCACCATGCCGCCTCTTTCGTGAAGAATCGCAACTGAAGAGTCCTCAGCGTGCGAAAATCATCGAGATCGAGATCCTCCGGATCGATCGCCTGCCCCGTCAGCTCCTCCAGAAGGAAGATGAACTCCACGAACGCCAGCGAATCGATAGCCCGGCTGTCGATCAGATCCAACTCCTCCGACAACTCACCCAGCTGAGGATTACGGCCCACAATGAACTCACGGACCGCCTGCATCGGCTCCACACTCACTTGATCACCTCCCGCCCCACACCGGCCCGGGTCAAAAACTTCCTCGTCCGCTTCAGCACCTCGTCATGCGCCGCACGACGCACCGGATGCGCCAGCGCCCGCCGCCGCACCCCCAACGCATCCGCGATCCCCGCATCCCGGTACGCCTGCGGGTTGTACAGCGTCGCGATGCTGTACTGCAGATAACTCTCCAGATACTCCGCGATCACCGGCACCTCCCCCGCATCCCGCTGAGCGACCTGCCCCAGCAGATTCGTGAAGATCATCCGGCCGAACGCGACATGCCGGCTCTCATCCTGGTGATGCACCCGGTTGATCTCCCGCGCGATCGCCGGCAACGACGCATCCGTCGCCATATGCGCGTTGTAGTAATCCACGATCTCCTCGAAGATCAGGATCCGCGCGAACACGATCAGCTCACGCGCCACCGGCGACAGATGATCCACCGAACCCGCCTTCAACGCCGGCTGCGCCGGATACAGCTTCCCGCCGTACCGCAGACAAAACTGCGCGAAGAACCACATGTGCTCGTTCTCCTCACCAATGAAATGGTGCAAGAACTCCGACACACCCGCATACGTCCGCTCATGAATACGCATCACCACCTCACTCATCAACTCACGGATACCGTGAATATTCAGACTGAAGAAATTGATCGCCTCGAACCGCGTCAACGCCACCTGCTGCTCACGGCTCAACCCCTCCCACATCTCCGTCCCCGCCAGCGTCGTCAAAGACTCCGACATCCACGGCAGACCCGGCTCGATCACATCCGGCCAGTCGAACATCGAATACGGATTGTAATAACCCGACTCCGCCAGATTCTCCAGCCGGCCCAGATCCAGCACCACCGGCTCCACCCCACGCACCACCACAACCAACACCCCTCTCCGGCCCTGCTTTATACGACGACACCCACACGAACATTCCACCGCCCCGCGCAACACACCCACACGGAGCCCTTTTCCGCCGCCCCGGGCGAACACCGGCACCCCGGAATTCATTCATTCCGGCACACACGAGCGCACCAGCATCGTTCACCCCCGGCGGGCCTATGACACACAGACCTTGTCCGGCCCGGCACACCCGGACGCACCGTCTTTGTCAGTCACGACCGGCCCATGACACACCGGCTCCGTTCGCCCTCCCGGCGGGCCCATGGCACCCGGACCCTGTCCCACCCGGCGGGCCCGGGGCGCACCCGCGTTGCGTGTCCCGGATGTATGCGGCACCGGATTGTTCCCGGCCTCACCGCCGCACCCGGCGGCATTCCCGGCACCGGCGCCGGACGAAATCCCTGATGCCGCGACCGCGGACCACACCTTCCCTGTTGCCGGCGCGGGCGACGAAATCCCCGCAGTCAGGACAGCGGACGGCGGGCGGTCAGCGCACGGCACGGATGTCCGCCCGTACCTCGGCCGGCAGCTGAGACCCGCACGCGTGAGAGGCGAACGGCGCGTTACCCGACGCGGTGGACGCAATCACCTTGTTGTAGACCGACCCCACACACAAGTCCTGGAAATCAGCCGTGTCGGGAGAAAGACGCGCCGCCAGCTGCGCCTTCGCGATATCGACCGTCTTCCACACCCCGTCATCGTCCTCGACCTCCACACACGCGTGCGGCAGATCCAGCGCACCACCGAGCACCCCGCAAAACCAGCCCCGCTTCGCCTCGGCCCGATACCCCGCCGCCCTGAACCGCTCCGCCAGCAGCAGACTCGCCGCGATACAACTCGTCACCCCCAGCCGGTGCACCAACGCGTAATCGGCCTGCATCGCCACCGGAACCATCTGCCAGCGATACCCCGCCTCCAGATACTCCCCCGTCAGCTTCCGCAACACCGGCGACACCAACGGCGTCCTCGCCCCCACCGACGTCACCCGCGCCGCATACGACGCCGGCCCCCGCCCCGCCACCGGCACCACCACATCCTCAAGACGCCCCCCGAACCGCACCACATCCGGCGCCTCGAAACGCCACGGCGCCTCCCCCCGGCACCCCTCGCATTCCAACCGCACCCGGAAATCCCACACCCGCGGCCCCAGCAAATCCGCCACCGAACGCCCCGCGAAACGAAACAACATACGAAACGCAAGCTCCGGCTGCGTATCCGACCGCCCCGAATACATCCCCAGGTTGTACAGATCATTCACATCGAAACAACGCACACCCGACCGGTACTCGAACGGCAACCCCGCCCCCACCAGCACATCCACATCAGCCGGCTCACACCGCAGCATCTGACACGCCACAGACTCCGGCCGCGACCAATCCGCAAAACCCTCCGGAACAAACTCCACCAACCCCGCGACATCACCCCACGAACCCCCCGCCACCACACCCCTGAAAACCACAGCCACCCTCCCCGGACAACCACCACACCAAAACCCAGAACCAACAACCCCGACCGTACAACCCCCCACACACAAAACGAAACAGTCACTCCACACACCCCACCATGCATTCCACACAACCACCCCTGAAAAAACCAGCCCCCACCCCCGACACCCCACCACCAAAAACCAAGAAAACACCAACGCCCCAACACAACGGGCCACACCACCCGACACAACCAACGGACAACACCCTCCACAACCACCACAGCCCACACCGCAAGGCAGGACAGCCCACCCCCTACACCGCCACCATG
>NZ_JNXR01000020.1:0-240955 GCF_000725475.1 Streptomyces durhamensis | reverse complement strand
CAACGAATCAACGTGCTGTTCGCGATGCTCCGCGACGGCACCTTCTACGAACCCAGAACCCCACGCCTCGCTTGACGAAAGACATAGAGGCACCCCCCCCGAGCCCCGTCCCCGCCACCGGCTCCCTCCGCCCCGCCGGCCCCCGTCTCGCCCTCCCGTCAGCGGCTCGCTCGGGAGACAAGGGGGCGCGCTCACATGTCGGTGAAGGATCCGTGCCGTCCGGCGCCCGAGGCGAAGCGGGCGGCTCCCTCGGTGCTCTGGGCCAGCACGCCCAGGCCATGGCGGAGTTCACCGCGCATCGCCGTCTCCTCGTCCAGCCCCTGCTGGTCCAGGACGGACGCGCGGTCGCTGCGCAGACAGGCCTGCGGGAAGCGGGCTATCTCCGCGGCCAGCGCCTCGGCCTCGGCGCGGGCGCGCCCCGTGGGCACCACACGGTCGGCGAGCCCGATCCCGTGCGCCTCGCGGGCCGGTACCGGGCGGCCGGTGAGGATCATGTCCATGGCCCGGCCGGCTCCGATCAGCCGGGGCAGCCGTACCGTTCCGCCGTCGATCAGCGGCACGCCCCAGCGCCGGCAGAACACCCCGAACACGGCGTCCTCCTCCGCGACGCGCAGATCGCACCACAGCGCGAGTTCGAGGCCGCCCGCGACCGCGTGCCCGGACACCGCCGCGATCACCGGCTTCGACAGCCGCATCCGGGTCGGCCCCATCGGACCGTCGCCGTCCTCCGTCACCCGGTTGCCGCGCCCGGTGCCGATCGCCTTCAGGTCCGCGCCCGCGCAGAACGTACCGCCCTCGCCCCACAGCACCGCGACCCGGGCGTCGTCATCCGCCTCGAACTCGCGGAACGCGGCGGCGAGTTCGGTGGCCGTGGGCCCGTCCACCGCGTTGCGGGCCGTGGGCCGGGACAGGACGACCGTGGTGACGTACTCGTTGCGCTCCACGCGGACCGGCACGGGAGACCCTCCTTCTCGCCTGTTCGTGAGGCGGAAGGCTACTCCGCCTCAGATCACCTTCAGCCGGAGCAGCGCCCCCAGCGTCAGCGCCCCCGGCAGCAGCGGCGCCCACACCGTGATGATGCGGTAGGCCAGGACCACCGCCGTGGCCACCGCGGCCGGGCCGCCCACCGCGACCAGCGCCACGATCAGCGCCGCCTCGACCGACCCCAGGCCGCCCGGTGTGGGGACCAGCGCCACCGCGACGGTCGCCGCCAGGTAGGCGAGCGCCATGTGGGCCACCGGCACCGGTAGCCGCAGGGCCTGGCCGACCGCGGCGAGGCCGGCCGCCTGCAGTGCCGGGAAGGCCAGCGAGCCGCCCCACAGGGCCAGGGCGCGGGCCGGCCGGGCGTGCACCGACCGCGCCTCACCGAGGGCGTCCCGGACGAACCCGTACACGCGCGTGCGCAGCGGTCGTACCAGGGCCACGACGGCCGCCGCCACGCCCAGCAGGCCGGCCGCGGCCAGCAGCAGCGGCAGGGCCGAGCCGTCCGGCAGCAGGGGCCCGAGCCGCAGCGCGTCGGGGAAGGCGAGCAGCAGCACGCCGAGCAGTCCGAGCCGGCCCACGGACTCCGCCAGCAGGTACAGGGCGAGAGCGGCCGAGGAGCGGGCCAGCGGCACCCCGCACACGGTCATGAAGCGCAGGTTCACCGCGCCCGCGCCCAGCCCGGTGGGCAGCAGATGATTGGCCGAGGCCGCCGCGAACTGGGTGGCCAGCAGCCGCCCCTTCGGCAGCGGCTGCATCACCGCGCCCTGCCGGGTGAACGCGGCGGCCACCCAGGTCAGGCAGGTGGCTCCGGCCGCCGCGAGCAGCCACGGCCAGGAGGCGGTGCGCAGCTGGCCGAAGCCCTCGGCGAGCAGGGCGCGGTTGCGTACGGCGACCACGGCGACGAGCACCAGCGGCACCAGGCACAGCATCTGGCGGACGGGGACGCGACGGGGGAGTCGTCCCCGGGGCAGCGGGGGAAGCGGGACGGCGGTCACATCCGCAGAGGGTGGCCGTGCCACCCCAACGTGGGGTGAAAAGACAGGAACATTGACCTCAACGAAGGTCGAGGTTCTACGTTCTCTTCCATGAGCATGGAGACCACCGCCTGGACACAGCTGCACAGCGTCATGAACGCGCAGGCCGAGCACCGCCCGTTCGCCCGCGCCACGCTGCGCCGTATCGCCGCCTTCGCCCGCCCGCACCGCGCGGGCATCGCCCGGTTCGTGCTGCTCGGGGTGGTGACGGCACTGCTCGCCGTGGCCACCCCGGTGCTCGCCGGCCGCGTCGTCGACGCGATCGTGGCGGGGCACGACTCCGGCACGGTGGTCCGGCTCTCCCTGCTCATCGCGCTCGTCGCCCTCGCGGAGGCGGCGCTCGGCATCGTCGGACGCCGTCTGTCGGCGATGCTCGGGGAGGGACTCATCCTCGACCTCAGAACGGCTGTGTTCGATCATGTGCAGCGCATGCCCGTGGCGTTCTTCACACGGACTCGTACGGGCGCGCTGGTCAGCCGTCTCAACAACGACGTGATCGGCGCCCAGCGGGCGTTCGCCAACACCCTGTCGGGCGTGGTGAGCAACCTGGTCACCCTGCTGCTGACCCTCGCCGTGATGCTCACGCTGTCCTGGCAGATCACCCTGCTCGCGCTGCTGCTGCTCCCGCTGTTCGTGCTGCCCGCCCGCCGCATGGGCAGCCGGATGGCGCGCATGCAGCGGGAGGCGGCGGCGCTGAACGCGGCCATGGGCACCCGGATGACCGAGCGCTTCTCCGCGCCAGGCGCCACCCTGGTCAAGCTGTTCGGCCGTCCCGGGGAGGAGTCCGCGGAGTTCGCGGCCCGCGCCGCCCGGGTCCGGGACATCGGGGTGCGCACGGCCACCGCGCAGTCGGTCTTCATCACCTCCCTCACCCTGGTCTCCGCCCTCGCCCTGGCCCTGGTCTACGGCCTCGGCGGCTGGTTCGCGCTGCGCGGCACCCTGCAGGCCGGCGCGGTCGTCTCCCTCGCCCTGCTGCTGACCCGCCTCTACGCCCCGCTCACCGCGCTCGCCGGGGCCCGGGTCGAGGTGATGAGCGCGCTCGTCAGCTTCGAGCGGGTCTTCGAGGTGCTGGACCTCAAGCCGCTCATCGAGGAGAAGCCGGACGCCGTCGAGGTCCCCGAGGGTCCGGTCGCCGTCGAGTTCGACGACGTCCGCTTCGCCTACCCCGCCGCCGACCAGGTCTCCCTCGCCTCCCTGGAGGAGGTCGCCGCCCTCGACACCCGCGGCGGCGCCGAGGTCCTGCACGGCATCTCCTTCCGCGCCGAACCCGGCCAGACCATCGCCCTCGTCGGCTCCTCCGGCGCCGGCAAGTCCACCATCGCCCAGCTGCTGCCACGCCTGTACGACGTCGACGCGGGCGCCGTACGCGTCGGCGGGGTGGACGTCCGCGACCTCACGGCCGCCTCCCTGCGCGGCACGCTCGGCATGGTCACCCAGGACGGCCACCTCTTCCACGACTCCGTCCGCGCCAACCTGCTGCTGGCCCGCCCGGACGCCGCGGACGAGGAGCTGTGGGACGCGCTCGGCCGCGCCCGGCTCGCCGAGGTCGTACGGTCCCTGCCCGACGGACTCGACACGGTGGTCGGCGAGCGCGGCTACCGGCTCTCCGGCGGTGAGCGCCAGCGGATGACCATCGCCCGGCTGCTGCTGGCCCGTCAGCGCGTGGTCATCCTGGACGAGGCCACCGCCCACCTGGACAACACCTCCGAGGCGGCCGTCCAGGAGGCCCTCACCGAGGCCCTGGAGGGACGTACGGCCGTGGTGATCGCCCACCGGCTGTCCACGGTCCGGGCCGCCGACCAGATCCTGGTGGTGGAGGCCGGGCGGATCGTGGAACGCGGCACGCACGACGGCCTGCTGGCGGCTGGGGGAAGGTACGCGGAGCTGCACCGGACGCAGTTCGCGGAGGCGCCGTCGGTGTGAGCGGCACCGGCACCATCGGACACGTCGTCAACACCACGGGCGGACCGTCCGGCCCGGCCTCCGACGTGGCGGACGTCGTCCGCTGTCCGTGACCGGACGGGAGTGAGCGACACGGAAGGGGGAAACCAGGAGCGGGCCAAGTGCGTGGGAAACAGCCCGACTTGCCCAGGAGGCTCTCACCGTGTCGAACGCCCGGATCGCCAGTGCCGCCGCCGTCCTCGTGCTCGCCGCCGGGCTGACCGGCTGCGGCAGCGGGGACGGCACCAGGGCGGGCGGGGACGCGCAGGACCAGCAGAGCGCGACCCCGCCCGTACGCGCCGTCCAGGACGCCTACCGCACGACGGTGGCCGCGCAGACCGCGAAGCTGACCGTCACCAGCACGGCCGAAGCCGACGGACAGACCCTCACCGCGCACGGCAGCGGCGTCACCGACCTGAAGGACGGCGCCAGCCGGGTCACACTGACCTCGCAGGGCACCACCATCGAATAGCGCGTCCTGGACGGCGTGGTCTACCAGAAGCCCTCGGGCACACAGCGCGGTGCCGTCCCGGGCGGCAGGACCTGGCTGAAGATCGACCTCAGGCGGCTGGCCGCGAGGGGATCGGCGGGGCAGTCCCGGGTGAGCGACCCGGCCGAACCCGTGCGCTACCTCAGGAACGTGAGCCCCCGGAACGTCACACGCCTGGGCGAGCAGACCCTGGACGGCACCCGCACCACGCACTACCGGGTGTCCGTGCCCGTCGCCGCGCTGTCCCGGGGCGATACCGCGCGCGCACGGGAGCTGCGGCAGCAGCTCGGGGCGTCCTCCCTCCCGGTCGACCTGTGGCTGGACGGGCCGGGGCGGCTGCGGCAGGAGAGCATCCGGCTCACCCTGCACCCGCTCAAGGGCAGGACCCCGGGCCGGGGGAACACCACCATGGTGAGCACCACCGTGCTGCGCTTCTTTGGCTTCGGCACCAGGGCGGAGGTCAGCGCACCGCCCGCCCGGGACACCGCGGACGTCACCGACAGGCTGGCCGAGACGGGGGCCGCGCGCGGCTGAGACGTGTGAGGCGGCGCCGCCTGGATACGCGGTCTGCACGGCACCAGGGCCCGTCCGGAAGGCCACCTCTGCCATGACCAGCGCAAACAAACCGGCTCCGGACTCGGAGGTCACCCTCCGGGTCAACGGAAAGCCCCACACACTGCACATCGACCACCGGCGCACCCTGCTGGACCTGCTCCGGGAGGACCTCGGTCTCACCGGGTCGAAGAAGGGCTGCGACCACGGCCAGTGCGGCGCCTGCACCGTGCTGGCCGACGGCCGGCGCGTCAACAGCTGCCTGCTGCTCGCGGTCGCCCTCGACGGCAGCGAGATCACCACCGTCGAGGGCCTCGGCGGGGACGGCGAGGAGCCGCACCCGCTGCAGCGGGCCTTCCTCGACCGCGACGCCTTCCAGTGCGGCTACTGCACGCCGGGGCAGATCTGCTCCGCCATCGGCATGATCGCCGAGGCCGCGGCCGGCCACCCCTCCCAGGTCACCGACCCCGCGACCCCCTCCGGCCGGCCCGTACCGCTGGACCGGTCCGAGATCCGCGAGCGGCTGAGCGGCAACCTGTGCCGGTGCGGCGCCTATCCACGCATCGTCGAGGCGGTGGAGGACGTGATCCGGTGAAAAGCTTCGGATACCTCAGACCCGACAGTGTCGAGGAGGCCGTCGAGGCCTACGCCGCCCACCCCGGCGCCCGCTATCTCGCCGGCGGCACCAACCTGGTCGACCTGATGAAGCTCGGCGTCGAGCGCCCCGCCGTCCTCATCGACGTGGGCCGGCTGCCGCTGGACACGATCGAGGAGCTGCCCGACGGCTCCCTGCGCGCCGGCGCCACCGTCCGCAACAGCGACCTGGCCGCCGACCCGCGCGTCCGCGACCGCTACCCGGCGCTGTCCCAGGCCCTCCTCGCGGGCGCCTCCGGTCAGCTGCGCAACGCCGCCACCACCGGCGGCAACCTGCTCCAGCGCACCCGCTGCCCCTACTTCCAGGACCTGGACAAACCCTGCAACAAACGCGAGCCCGGCAGCGGCTGCAGCGCGCTGGACGGCGTCCACCGCGACCACGCGGTCCTCGGCCACTCCCCGCACTGCATCGCCACCCATCCGTCCGACATGGCCGTCGCCCTCGCCGCCCTCGACGCCCAGGTGGAGCTGTACGGCACCGAGGGCACCCGGCGGCTGCCGGCGGCCGAGTTCCACCGGCTGCCGGGCGAGCACCCCGAGCGGGACACCTGGATCCGCCCCGGCGAGCTGATCACCGGCGTGCTGCTCCCGGCCACGACCGCAGGCGTCCCGTCCGCCTACCGCAAGGCCCGCGACCGGGCGTCGTACGCCTTCGCCCTCGCCTCCGTGGCCGTCGTGCTGCGGGTCGCCGACGGCGTCGTGGACCAGGCGGGCATCGCCTTCGGCGGACTCGCCCACCGGCCCTGGCGGGCCCGGCACGCCGAGCTGGCCCTGCTGGGCGCCCCCGCCACCCCCGCCGCCTTCGAAGGCGCCGTGGACCTGGAACTCATGCACGCCGAGCCGCTTCGGGACAACGCCTACAAGGTGTCCCTCGCCCACAACCTCGCCCTGGACGTCCTCAACCGTCTCGCCCCGGCCCCCGCGGCGGCCTGAGCACAGGGAGCAGGCAGGAGGATCCCATGACCGCGACCAGCCTGGGCGCCCCCGTCGAGCGCCGGGAAGGACGGCAGAAGGTCACCGGTGCCGCCCGCTACGCCGCCGAGTACCACCTGCCCGGCCGCGCCCACGCCTGGCCCGTGCCCGCTCCGGTCGCGCGCGGCCGGGTCACCGCCGTCGACACCTCGGCCGCCCTCGCCCTGCCCGGCGTCCTCGCCGTCCTCACCCCCGACAACGCGCCCCGCCTCGCCGAGCCCGAGGACGCCACGCTCGCCGTCCTGCAGGGCCCGGACGTGCCGCACCGGGGCTGGTGCGTGGCCCTGGCCGTCGCCGAGACCCTGGAAGCGGCCCGCGCCGCCGCCCGGGCCGTCCGCGTCACCTGTGCGGCCGAACGCCACGACGTCGGCCTGGACCCCGGTCACCGGGACGCCTACGAGCCCAAGGAGACGAACGCCGGCTACCCCGGCCGCGTCGAGCACGGCGACCCGAAGGCCGCCTTCGCCGCCGCCGAGGTCCGCGTCGACACCGTCTACCGGGTGCCGCCGCTGCACAATCACCCCATGGAGCCGCACGCCAGCACCGCCCACTGGGACGGGGACCGGCTCACCGTGTACACCTCCAGCCAGGGCGGTACGACCGTGCGGGAGGTGCTCGCCCAGCTGTTCGAGCTGCCCGAGGACCGGATCAGCGTCGTCTGCGAGCACGTCGGCGGCGGCTTCGGCTCCAAGGGCACCCCGCGCCCCGACGTCGTGCTCGCGGCGATGGCCGCCCGGCACACCGGCCGGCCCGTCACCCTCGCCTACCCCCGCCGCTCCCTGCCCACGACCGTCGGCCACCGCGCCCCGACCGTGCAGCGGCTGCGTCTCGGCGCGCACACGGACGGCCGGCTCACCGCCGTGCTGCACGAGACGACCACCCAGACCTCCCG
The DNA here is from genome assembly GCF_000725475.1 of Streptomyces durhamensis. Lineage (NCBI taxonomy): Bacteria > Bacillati > Actinomycetota > Actinomycetes > Kitasatosporales > Streptomycetaceae > Streptomyces > Streptomyces durhamensis. The sequence continues at coordinate 233,436 of NZ_JNXR01000020.1, read as the reverse complement.
CGTGACGACGTTCGTGGAGCAGGCCGCGGTGCCCGCCCGCGTCATGTACGCCGCCCCGGCCCTGCTCAGCACCCACCGGGTGGTCCCGCTCGATGTGCCGAGCCCGTCCTGGATGCGCGCTCCCGGCGAGGCGCCGGGCATGTACGCCCTGGAGTCCGCCATGGACGAACTCGCCGACGCGCTCGGCATGGACCCGGTGGAGCTGCGCGTCCGCAACGACCCCGAGCGCGAACCCGGCAGCGGCAAGCCGTTCAGCAGCCGGCACCTCGTCGAGTGCCTGCGCGAGGGCGCCCGCCGCTTCGGCTGGGCCGAGCGCGACCCCCGCCCCCGCTCCCGCGCCGAGGGCCCGCTGCTCATCGGCACCGGCGTGGCCGCGGCCACCTACCCGGCCGCCGCCGTCCCCGCCACCGCCTCCGCCCGGGCCCTGCCCGACGGCACCTTCGCCGTGCGGATCAACGCGACCGACATCGGCACCGGGGCCCGTACCGTCCTCGCCCAGATCGCCGCCGACGCCCTCGGTGTGCCCGTGGACCGGGTGGGCACCGAGATCGGACACAGCGACCTGCCGCCGGCCTGGCTGGCCGGCGGCTCCATGGGCACCGCCTCCTGGGGCTGGGCCGTGCACGAGGCCTGTGCCGAGCTGGCGTCCCGGCTGGCCGCGCACACCGGCCCCCTGCCCGCCGACGGCATCGAGACCCGCGCCGACACCGCCGGGCGGGCCGACGCCGACAGCCCGTACGCCCGGCACGCGTTCGGCGCCCACTTCGCCGAGGTCGCCGTCGACAGCGTCACCGGCGAGACCCGGGTACGGCGACTGCTGGGGATCTTCGCCGCCGGACGGATCCTCAACGCCCGCACCGCCCGCTCCCAGTTCACCGGGGGCATGACCATGGGCCTGGGCATGGCCCTCACCGAGGGCAGCACCCTGGACCCGGCGTTCGGCGACTTCACCGAGACCGACCTCGCCTCCTACCACGTGCCCGCGCACGCCGACGTCCCCGCCGTCGAGGCCGACTGGATCGACGAGGAGGACCCGCACCTCAACCCCATGGGCAGCAAGGGCATCGGCGAGATCGGCATCGTGGGAACCGCCGCCGCCGTCGGCAACGCCGTCCACCACGCCACCGGCATCCGCTTCCGCCACCTGCCCCTCACCCCCGACCGGATCCTCACCGGCCTGCTCGCCGGGGGGTGACGGTGCAGGGACCGACCTGGGAGTACGACGGCTACCGCCCCGAGGAGGAACGCCTGAGGGAGTCCCTGTTCACCCTGGGCAACGGCTACTTCGCCACGCGCGGCGCGCTTCCCGAGTGCACCGCCGACGACGTCCACTACCCGGGCACGTACGCGGTCGGCTGCTACGACCGGCTCACCTCCCGGGTCGCCGGACGCCGGGTCGAGAACGAGGACATGGTCAACCTGCCCAACTGGCTGCCGCTGCGCTACCGCCCGGCGGGCGGCGCCTGGCTCACCCCGGACACCGCCCCCCTCACCGAGCACCACCAGGTCCTGCATCTCGACCCCGGCCTGCTGGAACGCCGCACCGGCTACGGCCTGGACGGCGGCGCCACGCTCCATGTGCGCCAACTGCGCCTGGTCCACCTGGCCGACCGCCATCTCGCCGTGCTGCGCACGGAGTTCACCGCGGAGGGCGAAGGCCTCGACCTGGAGGTCGAGGCCGCGCTCGACGGGCGGATCACCAACTCCGGCGTGGCCCGCTACCGGGACCTGGACGGCCGGCACCTCGTCCATGTGCGGACCGGCATCGCCGCCCACGACACCGTATGGCTGCGCTGCCACACCCGCACCTCCCGCATCGAGTTCGGTCTCGCCGCCCGGCTGACCGCCGACGCGCCGGTGAGAGTGGTCCCCGAGGTCGAGCGCTCGGTCCAGCACCTGAGGCTGCGTCTGGCGCCCGGCCGTACGGTCACCGTCGACAAGACCGTCGCGCTGCACACCTCGCACGACCCGGCCATCGGCGACGCGCTGCAGGCGGCCGTCGACCGGGTCGGCGCCGCACCCGGCTTCGACGCGCTGGTCGAGTCGCATGCCGCGGCGTGGGAGCAGCTGTGGCGGCGCACCGCGCTGGAGGTCCCCGGCGAGGCGGGCAGCATCCTGCGCCTGCACCTGTTCCATGTGCTGCAGACCCTCTCGCCGCACACCGCCGACCTCGACGTCGGCGTCCCCGCGCGCGGACTGCACGGTGAGGCCTACCGCGGCCATGTCTTCTGGGACGAACTCTTCGTCCTGCCCTACCTCAACCTGCACCTGCCCGAGGTCTCCCGCGCCCTGCTCCACTACCGCCACCGCCGGCTGGACGCCGCCTGCCAGGCGGCCCGCGACCTCGGCCGGCGCGGGGCGCTCTACCCGTGGCAGAGCGGCAGCGACGGCCGCGAGGAGACCCAGCAACTCCACCTCAACCCCCGTTCCGGCCGCTGGCTGCCGGACCACACCCGGCTCCAGCACCACGTCGGCTCGGCGGTGGCCTACAACATCTGGCAGTACTGCGAGGCGACCGGCGACATCGACTTCCTGCACGGCGAGGGCGTCGAGATGCTGCTGCACATCGCCCGGTTCTGGGCGGACTCGGCCGACTACGACGCCCGCCTCGGCCGGCACCGCATCCGGGGCGTGGTCGGCCCCGACGAGTACCACGACGCCTACCCCGGCGCCGCCGCACCGGGCCTGGACGACAACGCGTACACCAACGTCACCGCCGCCTGGGTGCTGGCGCGCACCCTGGAGCTGCTGGACCTCCTGCCCGAGCCGCGCCGCCGGGAACTCGCCGAGAGCACCGGACTGGAGGACGACGAGCCCGCCCGCTGGGAGGAGATCTCCCGCACCCTCCATGTGCCCTTCCACGACGGGGTGATCAGCCAGTTCGAGGGCTACGGCGACCTGGCCGAGCTGGACTGGCACGGCTACCGCGAGCGGTACGGCGACATCCGGCGCCTGGACCGGATCCTGGAGGCGGAGGGCGACACCGTCAACCGTTACCAGGCGTCCAAACAGGCCGACGTCCTGATGCTCGGCTACCTCTTCTCGGCGGCCGAACTCCGCTCGCTGTTCGGCCGGCTGGGCTACCGCCTCGACGAGCGCACCTGGACCGCGACCGTCGACCACTACCTGCACCGCACCAGCCACGGCTCCACCCTCAGCGGCCTGGTCCACGGCTGGGTCCTGGCCCGCGCCCGCCGCGCCGACGCCTGGGCCTTCGTCCAGGAGGCGCTGCGTGGTGACATCGCCGACCTGCAGGGCGGCACCACCGGCGAGGGCATCCACCTCGGCGCCATGGCCGGCACCCTCGACCTCGTCCAGCGCGGGCTGACCGGCCTGGAGACCCGCGGCGGCGCCCTGTGCCTCGACCCGGTCCCGCTGCCCGAACTCTCCTCCTACGGCTTCGCCATCCGCTACCACGGCCACTGGGGCGTCCATCTGCGCCTGCGCAGCGGCCTGCTGGAGATCACCGTGCCGTCCTCCGACCGCTCACCCATCGACGTCTGCCTGCGCGACCGGGTCGTACCGGTCGGACCGGGGGAGTCGGCACGGCTGGTCGTACCGGAGTGAGTCCGGAGTGAGCCTGGAATGAGCCCGGAGTGAGTTCGCGGCCACCCACGGTGAGTGGTTCATTGCCAAATTAGCGGACAAGCCAGTAAATTTCCGGCAACCGCTTCGAGATGTCACCGGCAGACGGGGCCCAGGATGAGCACGGACGACCGCGCCGCGGTGACGACCGGGATCGCGCGACTGCACGCGTCGCCCGCACTCGCCGGACCCGGCCGGTTCGGGCTGGTCACCAACCACACCGGTGTCCTGACCGACCTGCGCCCCACCGCGCCCGCCCTGCTGGAGGCCGGCGCGCGCCTGACCGCCCTGTTCGGCCCCGAGCACGGGCTGCACGGCACCGCCCAGGCCGGCGGGAGCGAGGCCGCTCGGACGGATCCCGCCACCGGCCTGCCCGTCCACGACACCTACCGGTGCGACGGCGCGCGCCTCGACGCCCTGCTGCGCGCCAGTGGCGTCGACGCCCTGGTGTACGACCTGCAGGACATCGGGGCCAGGTTCTACACCTACGTGTGGACCATGTGCGACCTGATGGCCTCGGCGGCCCGTACGGGCGTACGGTTCGTGGTCGCCGACCGGCCGAACCCCCTCGGCGGACTCGTCAGCGAGGGCCCGCTGCTCGAGGAGGCCTGGGCCAGCTTCGTCGGGCGCGCCCCGATACCCGTCCGGCACGGCCTGACCTGCGGCGAACTCGCCCGCTATCTCAACGCCTCGATCGTGCCCCGCGCGGCGGGCACCGCCGCCGACCTGACGGTGATCGAGGCCACCGGCTGGCGGCGCGCCCTGCGCGCGGAGGCCACCGGCCTGCCGTGGATCGCGCCCTCGCCGAACATCCCGACGCCCGCCACCGCCGCCGTCTACCCCGGCACCTGCCTGTTCGAGGGCACCAACCTCTCGGAGGGCCGCGGCACCACACAGCCCTTCGAGATCGTCGGGGCCCCCTACATCGACGCCCGGTTCGCGCCCTCGCTCGCCGAACTCGCCCTGCCCGGAGTGCACTTCCGTGATCTGCGGTACGTCCCGACCTTCCACAAACACGCCGGACGGCCGCTGCGCGGGGTCCAGCTCCACATCACCGACCGCGAGGCGTTCACTCCCGTACGCACCGCCGTCGCCATGCTCGCCACGCTGCGCCGGCTCTACCCGGACGACTTCGCCTGGCACCCGGCGGACGGCGGCGCGCAGGGGACGGGACACCCTCACTTCATCGACCTGCTGTGGGGCTCCGACCGGCTGCGGCGCACCGTCGACGCGGGCGAGGACCCGCTGCCGCTGTGCGACCCGCCCGCCCCGCCGGACCGCTGGGCCGGCGAGCACGCGCTGCTCTACCCCTGAGACCTCCCGCGCGCCGCGCGCGGCGCGCATGGAAGGACGACCCCGTCGATGACCGATCGCACGACGAGATCCCGGGCCGAGGTGCGCGGCTTCAGGGCGGGCGACGGCCCGCGGCTGGTGGCGGCGTGGCGGCGCAGCGCGCCGGCCGACCCCATCACCCCGGACCGCTTCCGCTCCCTGGTGCTGCTCGACGCCAACTTCGACCCGGAGGGGCTGCGGGTCGCCGTCCACGGCGACCGGGTCGTCGGCGCCGCCTACGCGGTGCGCCGGCTGACCGCGATGACCGGCACCGACCTGGAGCCGGAGCAGGGCTGGATCCCGTTCTTCTTCGTCGACCCGGCCGCCCGCGGGCGCGGCCTCGGCCGCCGGCTGCTGACCGAGGCCCTCGACTGGCTGCACGGCCACGGCCGCACCCGGGTGGACTTCTCCTCGTACACCCCGAACTACATCCTCCCCGGCCTGGACGCCGAGGCGTACCCGGAAGCGGCCGGGCTCCTCGACTCCCTGGGCTTTCGCACGCTCTACGAGGCGGCGGCGATGGACCGCGGCCTGGTCGGCCATCGCCTCCCGGACGACGTCGCGCACCGCCTGGGCGAACTGACCGCGCAGGGCCACCGGTTCGCCACCCCGTCCGACGACGACCTGGTGGAACTGATCGCGCTCGCCGGCACCCACTTCACCCCGGACTGGGCGCGCGCGATCCGGGAGTGTGTGGCCGCGGGCACGCCGCTCGACCGGATCGTCGTCGCCCGGGACCCCTCGGGCCGCCTGGCCGGCTGGGCGATGCACGGCGCGTACGAGTCGGCGGACGAGCGGTTCGGCCCGTTCGGTGTGGTTCCCGAGATGCGCGGCACCGGACTCGGCAAGGTCCTGCTGCACCTGGTCCTGGAGCGGATGCGGGCGCGCGGCGCGCACTGCGCGTGGTTCCTGTGGACCGGCGAGCGGTCCCCGGCCGGCCATCTGTACCGTGCGGCGGGTTTCACCACGACCCGGGTGTTCCGGGTGATGCGCCGGGAGGCCGCCCGATGACGCCGGCGCACCCCGGCAGCCGCCGTGCCGGCGGCCTGAGCCGCCGTCACTTCGCGCTCGCGCTGCCCTCGGCGCTGCTCGCCTCCGGATGCGCCGCGCCGCACCGGGGCACCGGGCGCCCCGGGGATCCGATCGTCCTCACCCTGCTCTCCCACTACGCGAGCGGAGAGCTCAGGCGGGCCCTGCAGGGCCCGGTCGACGAGTGGAACGCCACGCACGACCGGGTCAAGGTGCGGACGAAGGCCGTGGAGTTCACCGACCTGCTCACCACGTTCATGGTCCGGCAGGCCGCGGGCCAGGGCGCCGACATCCTCCACCCGTACTGTCTGTGGAACGGCCAGCTCGTCCGGGCCGGCGTGCTGCGGCCCGCTCCGCCGGAGCACGCCGAGGAGATCAGGCGCGGCTACGGCCCGGCCGCGGTCGGCGCCGCGTCCGTGGGGGGCAGGGTCTACGGCTACCCCACCGAGACACAGACGTACGCCCTCTACTACAACAAGCGGCTGCTGCGCGAGGCCGGCCTCGACGGCCCTCCGCGCACCTGGCGGGAGCTGGAGGAGACGGCGTACCGCACCGCCAGACGGGACCGGTACGGCAACACGCTGGTCCAGGGCTTCGGACTGTCGACCGTCGACGACTCCACCACCGTCGGCCAGACCCTCGCCCTGCTCAGCGCCGCCGGGGGCAGGTTCGTCTCCGCCGACGGCAGGAGCACCGCCATCGACGCACCGGCCGGCCGCGCCGTGTTCGGCCTGGAGCACCGGCTCGTCGCCGCGGGGGCGAGCGACCCCGGCGTCAACGTCTACCAGGCGTTCCCGTCCGGACAGGTGACCATGGTGATCAGCGCCGGCTGGTGGACCGGGAGCCTGAAGCCCCTGATGGGCACGGACTACCGCGACGTCGGCGTCGCGCCCGTGCCCGTCCCCGAGGCGGACGACCGGCGCGCCACGCTCTCCACCGGCTTCATGCTGGGCGTCAACACCGCCAGTGAACACCCGCGCGAAGCCTGGGACTTCCTGCGCTGGCTCAACGCCGGGAAGGTGCGCGTGCCGGGCGCCGGGAAGGGAGTGCCGGCGACCCGGATGAGCGCCCTGCAGGTGTCGGTCGGCTCCCTGACCGGCCGCGCCGACGACATGCGGGCGCTCCTGGGCAAGGGCGGCCCGGGCGGCGATCCGAACCTGCGTCCGTTCCTGGACGCGCTGGCGTACGCCGTGCCGGAGCCGAACGTGCCGGGCGCGCAGCAGGCCAAAACGCTGCTGCGCAAGAACATCGAGGCGCTGTGGACCGGCCAGCAGTCCGTCGGCGAGGCACTGCGCACCATCCGCCGCCAGGTCGACCAGGAGGTGTCGCGCCCATGGTGAACGCCCTGACGCCGAAGACGGCCGAGCGGGCGGCGGCCACACCCCGGTCCCGGCCGGCCGTCGGCGCCCGCGGCCGGACCCGGCACCGGCAGGCCGTCGTCGCCTATCTGTTCCTGGCGCCGGCGCTGCTGTTCTTCGCCGTCTTCCTCATCCTCCCGCTCGGCTTCGCGCTGCTGCTGGCCATGTCCCACTGGGCCGGGTTCCGGCTCGGCGACATCGACCCCGTCGGCCCGGACAACTTCACCGGCCTCTTCGCGGACGGATCGACGTTCCTGGCGCCGGTCCTCACCAACACCCTGCTGTTCGCCCTGGGCACGGTGGCCCTCGCGCTCGCCGGCTCCGTGATCGTCGCCACCTGCATCGACAGGCTGCGGTACCAGGGGCTGTGGCGCACCCTGTACTTCCTGCCGATCGTCACGACCGTCGTCGCCGTCGGCAACGTGTGGAAGTACATGTACGAGCCGGGGGGCCTGGTCAACGGCGTCCTCAACGCCGTCGGGCTCGGCTCGGTGGCGTTCCTGCAGGACCCCGGCACCGCGCTGCCGTCGGTGGTGGTCGTCCAGGCCTGGGCCTCGGTCGGCTCGGCGATCCTCGTGCTGACCGCCGGGCTGAAGTCCGTCCCCGAGTCGTACTACGAGGCTGCCGCGCTCGACGGCGCCGGACCCGTCACGGTCTTCTGGAGGATCACCCTGCCCCTGCTGCGGCCCTCCCTGCTGTTCGTGTGCGTCACCCAGTTCCTCACCGGCCTGCAGTCGTTCGCCCTGATCATCGTGATGACCAAGGGCGGGCCGGGCGACGCGACCAACGTGGCCGCGCTGGAGATGTACCGGCAGGCCTTCAGCTACGGCGACTGGGGCACGGCGAGCGCCGCCGCCTTCGTGCTGTTCGTGGTGGTCCTCCTGGTCACCCTGGTGCAGTTGTGGATCTTCCGGCGCAAGGGGGAGGACGCGTGAACCGCCGACGTTTCCCGTGGCTGTCGTACCTGGTGGTGGTGACCGGTGCCGTGCTCACCGTGGTGCCGTTCCTCGACATGGTGATGACGTCGTTCAAGGGGCCGGGCGAGGCCGGCACGCTGCCGTACCGGTTCCTGCCCGAGGCGTTCGACCTGTCCAACTACCGGGCGGCCGTCGACCAGCTCGATCTGCCGGTGCTCTTCCGCAACAGCGTCGTCGCCACCGCCCTGATCACCGGATCGGTGCTGCTCACGTCGTCATTGGCCGGCTACGCGCTCGCCAAACTCCGCTTCCCCGGACGGGACCTCGTCTTCCGCCTGGTGCTGTCGACGATGATGTTCCCGCCGTTCCTCTTCTTCATCCCGCACTTCCTGATCCTGGTGCACTGGCCGCTGGCGGGCGGCAACGACCTGACGGGGCGCGGCGGAGCGGGCCTGACCGTCAGCATCGTGGCGCTCGCCATGCCGTTCCTGGTCAGCAGCTTCGGCATCTTCCTGACGCGTCAGTTCATGGTCTCGATCCCGGACGAGGTCCTGGAGGCCGCGCGCATCGACGGGGCGGGGGAGTTCACCGTGTGGTGGCGGATCGTGCTGCCGCAGACCACCCCGGTCCTGGTGACGCTCGGGCTGCTGACCTTCGTCGACGCCTGGAACGAGTACATCTGGGCGCTGCTCGTCTCGACCGCCAACCCGGACGTGATGACCCTGCCGGTCGGCATCCAGCTCCTCCAGGACCACGTCGACCCGACCCGCACGATGCCCGTCGTGATGGCCGGACTCGTCCTCAGCATCCTGCCGGTCCTGGTCCTCTTCCTGCTGCTGCAGAAGTACTACATCCGCGGCGTCATGCTCAGCGGACTCAAGTGAAGCGGACCTGGCCGCCCCCGCGCGCGTCCGCGATCTCGACGGCGGCGGCCGTGGGGGCCACCATGCTCCAGTAAGCGGTTGCGAAGGGGAGGAGCCTGCGGAGATGAGCGCGAGCGACGTGGCCCTGCGCGTGCTGGCGGTGGACGACGAGGAGCCCGCGCTCGAGGAACTGCTGTACCTCCTGGGGCGGGACCCGCGCGTCGGCGGCGTGGTGCCCGCCACCGGACCCACCGAGGCACTGCGGCGACTCAGCCACTCCGCAGAGGACCCGGACGGCGCGGGAGGCGTCGACGTCGTCTTCCTCGACATCAACATGCCGGGACTCGACGGCCTCGAACTGGCCCGGCTGCTCGGCCGTCTCGCCGCACCACCGCTGATCGTCTTCGTCACCGCCCACGACGACTTCGCCGTCCGCGCCTTCGAGGTCAAGGCCGTCGACTACCTGCTCAAACCCCTCCGCGAGGAGCGCTTCGCCGAGGCCGTACGCCGGGTCGCCGAACTGGTCCGGGCCGGCCAGGGCCCCCGGCCGGCCGCACCCGCCGGCACCCCGCCCGAGCCGGTGCCCGCCTTCGGTGACCACGTTCCCGTCGAACTGGGCGGGGTGACCCGGTTCGTGTCCATCGCCGACATCACCCATGTCGAGGCACAGGGCGACTACGCCCGGCTGCACACCCCGCACGGCAGCCACCTGGTACGCGTAGCGCTGTCCGCCCTGGAGGAACAGTGGCGCGCCCGCGGCTTCGTACGCATCCACCGCAGCCGGCTCGTCGCACTCGGCCGCATCGAGGAACTGCGCCTGGACGGCGGCAACGTGACCGTACGCATCGGCGACCGCGTCCTCGCCGTGAGCCGACGCAACGCCCGGGAACTGCGGGACCTGCTGGCCGGGCACGCGGCCGGCCGGGCACGTTGAGCGTCCGGGACGGTCCCCGGGTGACGGACCCGTGGCGATGTGCGTCCGCCGGCTGTCTGAGCGCCGGCCCGCTGCGTACACTCGCCGCAGCACAAGGTGATCACCGCGGCGTCGGGGAGAGCGGCATGGGTGCGGAGTCCGTCCCTCGCAGAGAGGTGGTCACCGGACGGCCGCCCCGCCCGCTCGGCGGTACGACCGCACCACGCCCCGCGCCCTCACCCGACCCCCGGCCGGACCCGCGCCTGCGCCGGTTGATGCACCGGCAACTGCGAGCCGCGCTCATCGCCACGGCCCTCCTCGCGCTGCCGCTCGGCCTGCTCCCCGTCCTCCTGCGGACGCTGCCCCTCGCCGGCGCCGCGCCCCGCGTTCCCCCGGCGGTCTGGCTCCTCCTGGGCGTGGCGCCGTACCCCGCCCTGCTGGCCATCGGCGCCTGGTACGTCCGCCGCGCCGAACGCAACGAGACCGACACGGCCGCCGACGCCCCCGCGGAACGCCCCTGACCATGCGCCGACCACCCGCCGGAGCCAGCCGGTGAACCAGACGTACGGCATCGTGGGCGTGACGGCCGTGATCCTCGCCACCGTCCTCGTCGGCGTGCTCGGCCTGCGCGTCTCCCGCACCACCTCCGACTTCTACGTCGCCTCCCGCACCGTCGCCCCGCACCTCAACGCCTTCGCGGTCAGCGGCGAGTACCTCTCCGCCGCCTCCTTCCTCGGCGTCGCCGGGCTCGTCCTCGCCCAGGGCGTCGACATGCTGTGGTTCCCCATCGGCTACACCGCCGGCTTCCTCGTCCTGCTGGTCTTGGTGGCCGCCCCGCTGCGCCGCTCCGGCGCCTACACCCTGCCCGACTTCGCCGAGGCCCGGCTGGAGTCCCGGGCCGTGCGCCGGGTCGCCGGGGTGCTGGTCGTCGGCATCGGCTGGCTGTATCTGCTGCCCCAGCTGCGCGGCGCCGGCCTCACCCTGCGGCTGCTCACCGGCGCCCCCGGCTGGCTCGGCGGACTCGTCGTCGCCGCCGTGGTGACCGTCGCCGTCGCCGCCGGCGGGATGCGCAGCGTCACCTTCGTCCAGGCCTTCCAGTACTGGCTGAAACTCACCGCCCTGCTGGTGCCCGTGGTGTTCCTGCTGCTCGCCTGGCGCGCCGACCGCGCCCCCGCCCCCGCCTGGGACGACCGGCCCGTCTTCCACCGCTCCACCGAGGTGCGGGTGGACCGGCCGCTCACCCTCACCGTGCGCGAGCCGGTCCGCGTGACCGTCTCCGGAACCGTCGACGGCCGCCCGGCGCACGGGACTTCGCTGCGGCTCGGCGAGGGCCGGCACCGGATCGGCGCGGACACCACCGTGCGTTTCCCGGCCGGCGCCCGCGTCCCCCTGCCCGACCGCACACCCGGCCGCACCACGCCCTCCGGCTGGGCCGAGCCTCTGTCCGCGGACCGCGAGCAGCACAGCCTGTACGCCACCTACGGCCGCATCCTCGCCACCTTCCTCGGCACCATGGGCCTGCCGCACGTCGTCGTCCGCTTCTACACCAACCCCGACGGCCGCGCCGCCCGCCGCACCACCGTGAGCGTGCTCGGTCTGCTCGGCGCGTTCTACCTGCTCGTGCCCCTGTACGGCGTGCTCGGCCGGCTGTACGCCCCCGACCTGCTGCTCACCGGCGACACCGACGCCGCGGTCCTGGTCCTGCCGCAGCGGCTGATCGGCGGGGTCGCCGGAGACCTGCTCGGCGCCCTCGTCGCCGGCGGCGCCTGCGCGGCGTTCCTCTCCACGGCCTCCGGACTCACCATGTCCGTCGCGGGCGTCCTCGCCCAGGATGTCCTGCCCGGGCTCCGCATCCGGCACTTCCGGCTCGCCACCCTGCCCGCGATCGCGGTGCCGGCCGCCGCCGCGGCCGTGGTCAGCGACCTGCCCGTGGCCGACGCGGTCGGCCTGGCCTTCGCCGTCTCGGCCTCCTCCTTCTGCCCGCTGCTCGTCCTCGGCATCTGGTGGCGCGGCCTGACCCCGCCGGGCGCGATCGGCGGACTGCTCCTCGGCGGCGGCTCGGCGCTCACCGCGGTGACGGCCACCATCGCGGGCGGCGCCCGCTCGGGCCGGCTGCACACCCTGCTCGCCTGGCCCGCGGTGTGGTCCGTGCCCGTGGGCTTCGCGGCGATGGTCCTGATCTCCCTGGCCACCCGCGACCGCGTCCCACCCGGCACCGCCACCACCATGGCCCGCCTGCACCTCCCCGAGCCCACGCCCACCCCCCGCCCAGGACCGGCCACGACCTGACCGAGGAGCCGACGTGTTCACCCGTTCCGCGCGCTTGCGCCACCCCGCCCGAAGAAGTCACGTTCGCCGGTATCCGCCGGCTCACCGGCGCCCATGACCGTCCTCGGCACCGCGGCCCTCACGCTGGCCGCTCTCGCGCTGTTCGTGCTCGGTGTCGCCCTCGGGCACGGCGCGGCGCGCCGGCAGCGGGAGCACGCGGGCGGCAGCGACGGGGCGGGTGCCCTCGCCCAGGCGCTGCACACCGCCGCGCTCGCCGCGGCACCTCTGCGCGCCGGACTGACCCCGGACACCGCCCGCAAGGCCGCCCGCAGGCTTCGCCCGCAGCTCGGCACCCCCGCCCTCGCCCTCACCGACGACACCGCCGTGCTCGCCTGGGACGGCGCCGCCGACCACCACCGCGCGCAGCTCGCGCAGCGGCTCGCCCACCCGCCCCGCCCCCGGGCCTTCCCGCTGTCCTGCGACGACGCCGGCTGCCCCGTCCGCTGGGGTGTCCTGGTGCCCCTCGCGGCCGACGGCGAAGTCCCCGGCGCCCTCGCCGTGTTCGCCGCCGCCGAGTCCGGCACACTGCTGCGGGCCGCCGAGGAAGCGGCGCGCCGGCTCTCGCTGGAACTCGAACTCGCCGGTCTGGACCGGGCCCGTACCAGCGCCCACGAGGCCGAGGTCCGGGCCCTGCGCGCCCAGATCTCCCCGCACTTCATCTACAACTCCCTCGCGAGCATCGCCTCCTTCGTCCGCACCGACCCCGAGCGCGCCCGTGAACTGCTGCAGGAGTTCGCCGACTTCACCCGCTACTCGTTCCGCCGGGACGGCGACTTCACCACCCTCGCCGAGGAGTTGCGCTCCATCGAGCAGTACCTGGAACTCGCCCGCGCCCGCTTCGGCCGCCGCCTGAAGGTCACCCTGCGCATCGCCCCCGAGGTGCTCCCCGTGACCCTGCCCTTCCTCTGTCTGCAGCCGCTCGTCGAGAACGCCCTCAAACACGGCCTGGAGGAGACCGTGGAACGCAGCAACGTCACGATCACCGCCGAGGACGAGGGAACCGAGGCCCGGGTCGTCATCGAGGACGACGGCGTCGGCATGGAACCGGAACGCCTGCGCGCGATCCTGCGCGGCACCGCCGGACCCGCCACCGGCATCGGCCTGAGCAACGTCGACCGCCGGCTGCGCCAGGTCTACGGCGACGACCACGGCCTCGTCATCGAGACGGGCGTCGGCGCGGGCACGAAGATCACCCTCCGCGTCCCCAAGTTCCGCCCGGGCGTCCAGGCCCCGCCACCGTGACCCCCGCCGCGGTCCGGCCGCCACCGGGATCCCGGTCGGTCAGCTGTCGTCGGAGGAGTGACACCCTTTCGGGAACGAGGTGTCGCCGTCGGCCGTGGCGAGGAAGAAGACGTCGATCCTGACCTCGCCGGAGGGCCCGCCCTTCCAGTAGCCCCGCTTGGGCGCGTGCCTGAAGTGGGAGAACCCCCCGGTGATCATCGAGTTGACCTTGTCGGCGGCCTCCTGGCCCGGCCCCGGATCCGGCGCCGTACCGAAGGAGAGCACAAACCCCGCCGTACGGCTCGCCACCCCGGCCCCGCGCAGCTGCGTGCCGAACTGCTTCCGCACGGACCCGGCGCTGCCCGTCCGCACGGTGAAGCTGCACGGCTTGAGCACCAGCCCGCGCTCCGCCGGCTGGGTGCTCGGCGGCGGGCTGGACGGCGTGCCGGGCTTCGGTGTCGCGTGGGTGCGCTGCTCGCGCGGCAGCGAACCGAGCGCGATCACGAGCAGCAGCAGGAGCAGGTCGGCGAAGAGCCACCCGGCGAGCAGCACGGTGCGCCCGACGGCGGCCCGCTGGGGTGGCCGGCCGCTCATGGCCGCCCCCGGTACGGCGGCGGGTCGGCGTTGTCCAGGCCCCCGGGCGGAAGATGGCCGGCGCGGCTGTCGAGGCGGTCGACGAGCTGCCAGATGCTCCGGGTGGAGTCCACCAGGTTCTCCGCCCGCTCGGTGAAGACCAGCAGCGTCTCCCCGAGGCTGCGGGCCAGTTCCCGGACCGCGGCGACCGCCAGGTCGTGCCGGTGGATCTCCTGCCCGGTCGTCTCCTGGGCGCGCCGCAGATCGCCGACGAGCGTCTCGATGGCGGCGCGCAGCTTCGCCTCGTCCTCGGCGGTCTGCTCCCGGATCCGGATCAGGTCCTGGGCCAGCTGGCTGGGCGGGGTGAGTCCCCGGATCAGCCGGGTGAGTTCGTCGACCGTCTTCGTCCAGCCGTCCAGGGCGCTCTGGATCCTGCTGCCCGGCCCGGTCTCCAGGACCGCCGTGATCTCCTCGGAGGTCCTGCGCAGCGCCGATTCCAGCTGCTGCGTACCGGCGTTGAGCTGGGCGGCGAGCCGCTCCGCGCTGCGGCTGTCCAGCGGTTTGCCGGCCGGCCGCGCGGGCGTGGCGAGCAGGAACGTGGCCAGGGCCAGCTCGTTGGCGAGCTGCCCGCGCTCCTCCTCCCGCGACAGCCGCCGTTCCCGGCTGCGCTGCAGGGCGTGCAGCGCCAGGGTCAGCGCGACGACGACCAGGATGAGCAGGGTGACGTGCAGGGCGGACGTGCCGAGGGTCACGGTGGTCGGTCCGGGCGGGCTGCCCTGCGGGAAGCCGCGTGCCCAGCCGAGCAGGAAGGGGTCCGTGCTGCGGGTCGCGTCGTAGGCGTCCAGGGCCCCCCGCAGCCGCCACCAGGTCAGCGCGATGGGCGCGAACACCAGCACGTCGCGGACGACGCCGAGCCAGCCCTCCAGGCCGCCGCGGCCCTTCGCGGGTGCGTCCGGGAGCAGCACCTCGGGCGGGTAGGCGGCGACCAGATCGGTCCCGGCGAGGGTGGCACCGCCCCGTTCCAGGTCGGCGACGACATGGTCGAGCACCCGGGTGTCGGAGCCGTCGGCGCGGGCACGGTTCGCCAGGGCGCGGATCCGCCCGGCGATGCGGTCGAGGTCCGCATCGGGGCCCGTGCGTTGCGCGGGCACCGACCCGGGGTTCGGCGGTGTGGCCTGATCAGTGGATGTCATGCGGCGTCATTCGTCTCGTCCTGCGGTCGGTGGGGAGAGGGGGCGGCGGGTGTGCGGAGGTCAGGGCATCCAGGTCAGCAGGATGTAGCCGAGCATGCAGAGCAGGACGAAGAGCAGCGCCGACACGATGGTCACGGTCACGCCGTCGAGCTGACCGAGACCCGGGACCCTGCGCCGGGGGCCCTCGGACGGCACCTGCGGGCCGCCGGCGTGCGGGAAGGGCGCGTCGCCCGGCTCCTGGGGCGGGGCGAGGGGGTCCCAGCGGGCGGGGTCGGGGAGGACCTCGGGGGCATGGTGGTCCGCACCCGGGTGCGCGGCGGGCGCCTGGGGCCGGCCCGGGGCGGCCGGATGCGCCCACTCGGAGTGCGCCTGCGCGGGGGAGGAGGACGACGGATACGACCCCGCACCCGCGGCGGCCGGCGGCGAGGAGCCTTCGCCCGGGAGCGGCGGGCCCTGCCAGGGCCGTTCCGCCGCCCCCGGGACCGGCCCCGCGGCGCTGTGGCCGGGCGGTGCACCCGGCCCGGCCGTTCTGCCGCCGAGCACCGGCCCGCGCGGGCGGGATCCGTACCCGGACGCCGGGCCGGGACCGGCGTAGCCCTCGGCACGCAGGAACTGCTCCGACAGCTCGTACCGGATCCGCTGCTCGGCCCCGTCGTCCGCGGCGAGTTCCAGCGCGGCGGCGTACAGTCCCAGCGGCGCCCGCACCCCGGCGCGTTCCACCAGGGCCGCGGCGGCCGTGTGGTCCAGGCGCGGGCCGTGCGCGGCGAGGAGCAGCTGGCGGAAGCAGTCGGCCTCCGTGGCGCGGTCGCCGCCGGCGATTCGGTCCACCGGGTCGAGCAGCAGGCCGTGTTCGTACCACAGTCGTGCGGCGACCGGGCTCTGACCGGCGTCCGCGAGGTGGCGCAGCACCAGGTGCATGGCCTTTGGGTAGCGGTCGGAGTAGCGCACCACGAGGTCCAGCAGCTCGTGCGCCGGGCTGGCGGCGAAGAGGTCCGCGTGGTCGAGCGTGTCGGGGGACATGCGCAGTGCCAGGGCCACGATCAGCAGCCGCCGGTGTCCGGCCCGGCTCAGGTCCAGGCCCCGGGGCGGCACCTGCCGGCCGAACACCCTGGCCACCGCCGGGGGCGCCGGCTCCGCTTCCCGCGTCGCCTCCACCAGCTCGTCGGGCCCCTGGCCGGCGAGGCAGGCCTCCAGGGCCTCGCTCATCAGCAGGTCCCGTAGTTCGGGATGGCGGGTGGCCCGCTGTTCCAGGCGGCGCCAGCGGTGCAGCGCCGCGATGAGCCACTCCGCGGGCTGCTTCCTCAGTTCCCCGGTCATACGGGCCCGTTCGTGGACCAGGGCGGCGCGTGCCACGGTCCGTTCGAGCAGGGAGTCGTCGAGGAAGATGTCGAGCCGCACCCGCGGGTCGGCGATCCGGCCGTCCACGACCGGCACCGACCGCCGCCAGGCGTCCACGTCGTCCGCGGTGTGCAGGGGGTGCCGCGGCCGGATCCGCTCCAGCGCCGCGGGTCCGGCCTCCCGGTACAGCTCCACCAGCTGGGCGGCGAACCGGGCGCTGTCCGTGTCGGGCGGGGGCTCGGTGACGTCGACGCGCCGGCGCTGGTTGATGTACATCGACTGGGGCGGGCGGGCACCGAGGAACACCACCCGGGGCTGATGGCCGCCCTTGTCGGTGGACTCCCGGCTCGCGAAGGTCCAGGGCCGGCCGGCGACCGGCCCGGCGATGTCGAGCAGGGCCGTCATCGTGGGCAGGGCGAGCTGGGGCCGGGTGAGGACGCTGAACTCCTCGGCGGGCTCGGCGAGCACCCGGGCGACGAGTGCGTTCAGCTGCTCGGCCGGGACCTCGGTGACCCGGTCGCGCAGCGCGGCCAGCCCGGGCCGCGCCGCCTCCCTGAGGTCGTCGAGGTCGAGCGGGGCGAGGTCCGCCGCGGTGCCGTCCGGTTCGCGGTCCCGCCAGCCCGGCCAGTCGTGCAGTCCCAGGGCGAGCTGTGCGTCGATCGCGCGCGGGTCGCCCACCAGGACGTGGGTCAGGGTGGCGCCGCCGCGGCCGTGCGGGTTGCGCGAGGGCAGCTTGCGCAGGACGGCCGCCTCGTCGTCGAACACCAGGTGGACGAGGCTGGCGGAGTCCTCCGGCTGTTCGCCCTGGCCGTCCTGGGTGGCCCAGACGTACTGGAGCCGTTTCGCCCAGCGGTCGAGGGTGCGCAGCCCGGAGTGCGCGACCGGGCGCACCCCGGCGTTGCCTTCGTGGTCCCGTTCGGCCCAGCCGAAGAGGATCTGGTCGACCGTCGTCATCGGACAGCTCCCTGGCCGAGGTCGTGGATATCGAGGACCCCGCACATGGCGAAGAGGGCGAGCATGGGTTTGAGGGTCCGGCGCGGCGCGAAACTGCCGTGCGGGGAGCGCTGGACGCCGTCCGCCTCGACCGCCTTGTGGCCGGTCGCGGTGGCGAAGTGCAGCGTGGAGCGGGCGCAGCGCACGAAGGGGGCGAGCCAGCCGGCGGCCCCGCGCGAGCTGAGGAAGGCGTAGGCGTCCTCGCTCTCCTGCTCCAGGGTGGCGAGCTGCAGCTCCTCGTCGGCGGAGGCGTTCTGGAACCAGCGGTCCACGAGGGGTTCGTGGTGCCGCAGCAGATCGCACTTGCCGACCACGACGGCGGCCGGCAGCGGCAGGAACTGGGAGCCGTCCACCCCGTGCAGACGGCCGATCTTGTCCAGTACGACGCCGAAGGACGGGTCGCCGGTGACGCTGCCGGTGGCCGTGGTCAGGCCGCGGATGCGGGTCGGGTCGACCACGAAGACCAGGGCGCTGACCGCGCCGAGGAACGGCACCTCGGCGTCGTGGTCGGCGAGCCACTCGCCGGAGACGTCGAAGAAGGCGACCGCGAAGTTGCGCCCGGAGTTGCTGTTGTGGATCCACAGGGCGTCGGTGAACTCCGGTGGCTGGGCCGGGGTTCCGGCCAGGCCCTGTCCCTGGTCGAGGAAGGGCCGGACGACGTCCTTCAGATAGCGCTGGTGCAGTTTCAGGTCGAGCCCGCCGACGACCAGGCCGAGGCGGGCCATCCGGTCGACGTCGGAGAGCATGCCGAGCATGGCGGCGAGCAGGTGGCTCTTGCCGGCCGCGGACTCGCCGACCACGCCGATGACCAGGGGTTCGCCGAAGTCGCCGTAGCGGCCGGGCAGGACGTGCGGCTCACCGCCGCCGGCGCACAGCCGGTAGGCGTTGAGCCGGCGGTGGTTCCAGCGCACGTCGTCCTCGCCCTCGCCCCGGACGAGCTGTTCGGGCCGGCCGTCGGCGTTGAGGGTGACCGTGTCGGCCCTCGCCCAGTCGACCATGTCGAGGCAGATGGGGCACCTCACCTTTGCAGCCATGTCACTCCTCCCCTCAGGTCAGCGCCAGGACGGCGATCAGCACGCCGAGGAGCGCGGCGGCCAGGGCGACGGACAGGACGACGACCCGCCGGCGCCCGGCGGGCATGAGCGGGCGGTCGCGCGGGGGAACGGCGGGCGGCTGGGGGTACGCCGGTCTGTGCTGCTGCCGGCTGAAGGCGTGCTGCCGGGCGCGCAGTTCGTGGAAGTGCTGGCGGGCCTGCTGCTCGACCTCGGCGAGCCGGGGCGGGCGGGACGCGCCCGGTCCCGGGCCGGTGCTGCGGCCCGCGTCGGTGTCACGGCGCAGCCGGAGCGCGTAGCCGCTGACGCGCTGGCGCGCCTCGTCGGTGAACACCCCTTCCAGCAGCTTGCGCTGACTGGCGTCGAGCCAGCGCACCCGGTCGCGCATGTCCGCGGCCGTGGTGGCCTCCTCGCCGGTGGCGAGGTGGAAGATGACGGCGCCGGCGGAGTAGACGTCGTCCCGGCAGTCGGCCCGGCCCTGGCCCTTGGCCTGTTCCGGGGACCGCCAGGGGTCGGTCCCGGCCGCCGCGCCGCGCGGCTCGCCCTCGTCCAGGGTGAGACCGAAGTCGGCCAGCTGCACGGTGGTCCCGTCCCACCACAGGGTCTCGGGCCGGATGTCCCGGTGCACCAGACGCAGGTCGTTCAGCTGCCGCAGGACCGTGAGGATGCCGTCCACGACGGCCCACAGCTGGCCCGCCTCCAGAGGTAACCGGTCGCCCAGTGCGGACAGGGGGCCACCGCGCCGCGTGGCGACCAGGTAGGGCGCGCGGCCGTCCGGCCGGTAGCCGACGACGCGGCTGAGTTCGGGCGGGTAGCGGGTGATGCCGAGCCGGCGCACCAGCACATCGGCCGTTCTCACGGTCCGCTCCAGCTCCTGGCGCGCCGCGTCGGTGTGGGCGATGCGCTGTACGACCCGCTCCCCGCCGCCGTGCACCAGCAGTCCGTGGCGTTCCCGGAACCCGTTCCGGGAAGTTTCTCCCTGGCGATCAAAATCGATCTCGAAGATCGATTTTCCGGCATCGCGGCCACCACAGGTGATCATTTCCAGACGCTCGATCAAACCCGCCCCCGATAAGTGTGCTGCGGAATCCGAAACTACACCCGCGGAGCGTCACTGCGCGTACCCTTCTCACCAACGGCCCAATACGTGACGGTAGTTGGCTCGGGGGACGAACAGATGGCCAGTCCTGCATGGACACACCTGCGCGATGCCGGCGCATTCGAAACACTGGGCGAATTGTTTCCGGACGCCCTCAGTAGTCACGCCTTTCTCGAAGACCTCGGAATCAGCCCCGCGCTGCTGCCCTCGTTCGCCCAGACGCCCGCCGCCTCCTGGTGGCGCACCGTCTGCCGGACCGTCGACCAGGGCCGCTTCCAGGGCGTCACGCTCGGCCACCTCCTTTCCGCGGCCGCGGCCCTGTTCCCGGGGCACGAGCAGCTCGCGGCCCTGGCCGGCCGGAGCGCGCCGGGGGGCCTGCGGGTGCTCTGCCTGCTGTCCGCGCCGCTCGACGAGGCCCGGCTGCGCCTCGGCGCCGAGCAGCGCGTCATCCGGGAGGCGGCGGCCCGCTCCGCCGGCCGGCTGACCGTGGAGGCGCACCCGGCGGCCCGGGTGTCCGACATCCTGCCCCAGCTCCAGGCGGTCCGGCCGCACCTCGTGCACTTCGCCGGACACGGCACGGACGACGGGCGGCTGCTCTTCGAGGACGAGACGGGCACCTCCGCCCCCGTCCCGGTGCGGGCGCTCGCCGCGGCCCTCGCACTGCACGCGCCGCTCGACTGCGTCGTCCTCAACTCCTGCTGGTCCGCGGCGTACGCGGACGGCCTGCTCGACTGCGCCGCCACCGTCGTGGGCACCGGCGGCGAACTCCCCGACGAGGCCGCCCTCGCCTTCGCCAGGGGCTTCTACGAGTCCCTGGCCCACTCCGCCGCCGTCGACCGGGCCTGCGCGGCCGCTCGCGTGTCCCTCCTGCTCGGCGGCCACGACCCGGACGAGGTGCACCAGTGCTCGCGCAGGGACCGCGCCGCATGACGGCATCCGAGACGCCCGCCGCCACCTCCGCCCCGGCCGGCGTCGCCAGTGCCTTCGAGCGGGGACTGCAGCGCGGCGACAACCCGCAGGTGGCCGGCGCCGACGGCCCGGCCTCCACCACCCTGGACTCGCGCTGGCTCGGCACCTGGCGACGGCCCGGCTCCACGCGCCGCGCCCCCTGCCGGGTGTGCGGCCACACCTTCCGGCTGGACGACACCGTCTATCTGCGGCACGCCGAGGACGGCAGACTGACCGACGTCACCCACCACCTGCGCAACCTGCCGTGCAGCGGCGAGGCCCCGCCCGCCGGCCCGTCCGACCCCGGGGCGCAGGCCGCCTTCTTCCGCGGCGTCGACACCAGCGATCCCCGGCCGGACACCCTGCACACCGTCCGGCTGATGCCCGGCGACACGGTCCTCGGGCACCCACGGCAGCGCAACGCCTGCTTCGTGTGCACCCACACCTTCCGGCTCTTCGAGACGGTGGTCGTCTGCCCCTGCTCGCCCGGGGACCCCGGCTGCCGCAAGGCCGTCCACCAGGACCCGGCACGCGGCCTCGGCTGCTTCGAGCAGTGGCGCAGCGAACTGACCGTCCAGCAGTGCCCGATGAACTTCCGCACCCTGAGGCGGAACTGACATGGGACGCTTCGACCGGCACGCCCTCATCAACGGCTGGGACCAGCAGCGGCTGGCCGAGGCGACCGTCGTGGTGTGCGGGGTGGGCGCCCTGGGCAGCCAGTGCGCGCAGGCGCTCGCCCTGGCCGGCGTCGGCCGCCTGGTGCTGTGCGACCCCGACGACGTCTCCGAGTCCAACCTCAGCCGCGCCCCGCTGTTCCGCGCCGACGACATCGGCAGGCCCAAGGCGCCCACCGCGGCCCGCGGGCTGGCCGCCCTGTCCCCGGTGACCCGGGTCGAGGCCCGCACCGCGCCCCTGGTCAGCGGGGTGGGCCTGGCGGAACTGCGGGACGCCTCGCTGGTCGTCAGCTGCCTGGACAGTCTGGCGGCCCGCCTCCAGCTCGCCGGCCGCTGCCAACTGGCCGGTGCGGCCCTGCTGGACGGCGGCACCAGCGCCTGGGGCGGCGAGGTACGGCTGTACGAGCCGGCCGGGCCCTGCTTCGGCTGCGGCCTCACCCCCCGGGACCGCGCCACCCAGGACGACCCGTGGGCCTGCGCCGACGCCGTCGTACCCGAGGCCGGCGCCTCCGCGCCCGTGTCCGCGCTGATCGGCTCCTGGCTGGCGGTGACCGCGGTACGGCTGCTGTGCGGCGCCGCCACCGGCCCGGGCGTGATCCGGGTGGACGCCGCCGGCGGTACGGCGACCCCGGTCACCGTGCCCCGTGACCCCGACTGCCCCCTGCACAGCCGCATCCCCGCCGACCTGGTGGCCCCCGTCCCGGACACGGTGCTGTCCACCCCGGCCGACCTGACCGACCATCTGGCCCCCGAGGAGACCGTGATGACCTGGGCGCCGCTGCCCGGCTCCCCGCCCACGCGCGAGTCCACCCGGCTCGCCGACGCGCCCCCGCGGGCCCGGCTCGCCGACCTCGGCGTGGCGCCGCGCGAGATCCTGCCGGTCCTGCGGGCCGGCCGCCCCCGCGGAATCCGCTACCTGGAACTGGCCGAGGCCGACGGGAAGGGAACACCCCGATGACCTACGAAGCGGGCAAGCTGCCCCCCGAGATCAAACGCGAGCTCGTCGACCTGCTGGCCGAGCTCTACCGCACCCAGAACCAGGCCGAGGAAGTCCTGGAGGACATGGACTTCCCGCCGCAGGCCCGGCCGCGCTGGGACGCGGGCCAGGAGGTCGTCGCCTACTGGCGGCAGGTGGTGCGCGCGCTGGAGCTGGGCGCCGTGCAGCGGGACGGCGTCCACCAGCTGCTGGTCACGGTGCTGCGCCGCTGGCCGGGCAACCAGGTCCTGCAGAAGATCCGCGCCTTCCTCGACGAGGAGGAGCGGGAGCAGGGGGGCACCGCAGGCAACGCCGAGACGCTGTACCGCACGGTGGAGTTCGTGGGCAGCGAGGCCTACCCCGAACTGCTCCGGCTGGTGCGCGAACTAATCGACGCCGACGCCGTCCAGCTGTACGCCGGCCACCGGCAGGCCGCCTTCCGGATCGCCGCGATGCTCCCGGACCGGCTGGACCAGCTGCGCGAGCGGGCCGCGCGGATCGCACCCGACGTGGAAGTGCTCTACGGCGAGTACGACTTCCGGCCCACCCTCTACACCCGCCTGGAGGTCATGGGCCCCGACGGCCAGCAGTTCGAGATCCCGTACGTGCCCAACACGACCCTGCCGAGCGAACTCGTCCCGGCCGTCTGGGCGCAGTACCGTCCGGAGGTCGCCCAGGACGCCAACGGGCATCTGCTGCGCGCCGTCGTCGACTTCCGCGACGAGAGCGGCGAGGCCCGCCGCCTCGACCCGGAGCAGCCGCTCTACAACCAGGGCGTGCGCGACGGCGGCCAGTTGCAGATGTCCGCCGAGTCGACCGCCGGCGTCGACAGCTGGCTGCGCTTCGAGGCACTGGCCCGGGCCCGCGACGACATCGTCGACTTCGCCGCCGAGCACGACGAGTTCACGCTGGTCGCCATGGACGACGACAAGCTCCCCGTGGAGTACCGGGTGGAGCTGCACGTCCCCGGCTTCGCACCACCCGAGGACCTGGAGTCCTGGCCGCTCGACCCCCGCCGCATCGACCAGCACGAGCTGACCGTCTGGATGCCCTCGGAGTTCCCCATCCAGGCCCCGCGCGTGCGCTGGCGGTCGGACGTGTTCCACCCGAACATCGCCCGCGACGAGGACCGCAAGGGCGCGGTGTGCCTCGGCCCGCTGATGACGGACTACACACCGAACCTGAGCATGTACTCGCTGTGCCAGATGCTCATCGACATGGCCCGCTACCGCAACTACGAGATCCTGCCCCACGACTACCGGATGGCCATGGACTTCGACAGCCTCGTGCAGGACATCATCGAACGCGGCGGATACCTCGACGGAGACGCCGCCGCCTGGGCGTTCTCCTGGGAGGGCCAGGAGCGCATCAAGGAGATCGGCGGCACCACCTGGCTGGCCCGGGCGGGCCTGACCGAGCGCGCCGACCGCTCCCGGTTCCTGGAGGTCCAGCGCGTGGAGGCGAGCGCGGATGAGTGAGGAGAACCGCGCCGGCACGGCCATGGTGCTGCTCTACAAGGGCACGGCCTTCGACCTGATCGGCAAGATGACCCTGTCCTCGCTGATGGTCGAAGGGCTGCGCCGGGACCTGCCCGACGGCGAACCGGACGAGCCGCTGATCATGCATCTGCGGTATGTGCGCAGGCCGGATCCCCGGCTGGTGGACGGCCCGCGCACGATCCACAACCTCCGCAGCCAGATCGGCCGCCTGGGGGTGATCGTCTCCCAGGGCGGAGAGACCGTCATCGACCGCGAGTACCCGGTGCGCGAACTGCTCGGCCCGGTCCTGCAGCACGTGGTGCAGCAGCTCGACCCCGACGAACAGGTCTGGGGCTTCTGCATCGACCACCCTTCCCTGAGCGGTCTGGCACTCGGCCGCTCGACCCCCGAGGTCGAGGGCACCATGGACCTCAACCTCCGGGAGAGCAGGCGCAGTTTCACCGTGCGCAAGGTGGCCGAGCCGCCGGTACCCGGTATCGACCCGGCCGAGCTGGGCATCGACGCCGCCGATCTCGGTCAGGTGACGGTCCTGCTGTCCGAGGACATCCACGGCCATCTGCAGGAGATGAAGCTGTCCCGCCGGCTGGAGGAGGGCGGCTTCCTGCTCGGCAAGGTGCTGCGCGTCCTCGGCGCGGAGCTACCGCAACGGGCCGGCGACGACGGCGAGGCGTCGGCCGACCGCTATCTCGTGGAGATCAACGAGGTCACCCCGGCCGAGCACTCGGGCGCCGGAGCGCTGCACTTCACCTTCACCGGGGACTCCTTCCGCGACGTGAACCAGCGCATCACCGCCTCCGGCCAGGACCGGCAGCTGATGGGCTGGTACCACACGCATCTGTTCTCGGGGAACGACTCGGGTCTGTCGAGCATCGACGTCGATCTGCACCTGGGCACGTTCCGCCAGCCCTGGCAGGTGGCCGGACTGATCAATCTCAGCGGCGACGACCGGCTGCTGCGTTTCTACGCACGCTCCGGCGACTCGGTGCGCGAATGCGAACAGTGGGTGAAAGATGACCGCGGTCGATACCGCCTTGCGCGTGCTGTCGTGGGCGACGGCCGCTGACGGCGGCCCGGCCGCCCGTCCGGCGCCCCCCGAGGGAGAACTGACCCTTCCTCAGGAGCTGGCCGCGCCCCCGCCCGACGTCACCGCGGCGGTGGTCCGGCTGGCGGCGCAGTCGGCGGCCCGGCTGCGGCTGGACGCCCTGGCCTCCCGCGAGCGGCGGCCGGTCGGGGCCGGGGCCCTGCTGCTGGCCGCCGCGGTCGGCGCGCGGTCCCAGGCCCAGCTCGCGGCCGAGGCCGTCCGCGCCGTGCCGCCCGCCCGCTCGCTGTGGGACGTGCTCGCCCACCACACGGTGGTCGCGCCCGCACTCCCGCACATCGCCGACCCGGCGCTGGCCGGCCGGCTGCGGGCCGCCTCACCGCTCACCGCCCTGCTCGACCGCCCCGACCCGGTCGGCGAGAGCAACGCCGAGCTCCTGCTGGAGGACGTGCTGCTGACCCACCCTCAGGGCCGCCGTCTGATCACCGCCGTCTACTGCGAGGCCCCCGCTTCCCCGGCCCAGGCCCTGTGGCGGGGCCGGCTGCTCGACCAGCTCCGGATGAGCGAGCGCGAGCTGGTGATCGACGTGTACGAGGCGGCCCTGCTGCGGCACACGGAGGCCCACCTCTCGCTCGTCCGCCGGGCCCGCGCCGGCCTGACCGTGCCGCCCGACCTGGCCGCCGCCCGCCCGGTCGCCTACTGGTGGGCCGCGCTCGCCCGGCTGGAGCGCTCGCACCGGCGGCTGCTGCGGGCCCGCTCCGGCATCGGCACCGCGTACCTGGCGGGCGTACGCCTGTACCGGCAGGTGGAACGGCTCGAAGCGAGTGGGGGGAGTACCGCATGACCACGTCCGTACGCCGTATGTCCGTCGTCGCCCCGGACGAGGCGTCCCTGGCGGCGCTGCGCCGGCAGCCGCCCCACATCACCGTCGAACAGGCCCTGGCCTCCGGGCCGTACATGCTGCTCCTCCCGCTCCCGCCGGGCTGGGACGTGCTGAGCTGGGAGACCGTCTCACCGGAACTGCTGCTCCAGTCGGAGCTGCCGCACGGTACGCCGCTGTACGCGCCGGCGTACTCGCCGACCGTGCCGGCGCCCGACCTCACCAAGCGGCCCGGCCCGGACGGCACCGCCGAGGCGTCCCGCGAACAGCCCGCACCCGAGGAGCCGGTGTACCGGCACCCGCAGCCCCGGGAACTCCACGAGGACCAGTCCACGGTCCTCGCCTACGGCCGGGACATCGCCCAGGTCGCCTCGCTGCTGCGGGCCCGGCTGTCGGTGCTGGTCGTCGCGGAGAAACCGGTGGTGCCGCACCTGTGGCGGGAGATGGCCTCCCGGGCCGGACTGCGGGCCGAGGTGCTGGAGGAGCCCCCCGAGGGCGAGGACGGCGACCCGCAGGAGCAGCCGCCGCCCGGCGAACAGCTCATCCCGGTGCAGCAGAACCCGCGCCAGCGCCTGCTGGCCCGGCTGCGCGAGCTGGTGCGCGCACTCAACGACGACACCGTGCTCGTCGTCCAGCACCTCGATCTGCTCGCCGGCGGCTCCGACGGCCAGCTCTCGCCGGAGGCGCGGGAGGTGACCGAGCTGCTGCACGGGGCGCCCGAGCGGGTGATGCTCGCCTTCGCCGCGCCCTCGCTGTCGGTGCCCGAGGTGCTGGCCGAGCGGTTCAGCACCCGTGTCACCATCACGGGCGTCCCGCGTACCGTCTGGTTCCGCGACGACCAGGAGGAACAGCCGCTGGGCCGGGCCCTGGTGACGGTCGACGAGGCCGAGCGGTTCGAGCGGTACGACCCCATCGAGTTCTACAAGCACGTCGCCGGTATGAACCCCGTCCTGCTGCGCCAGGCCATGCGCTACGCGGTGAGCGTCCACAAGGACCACCCGGCGCCGGTCGCCCGCGACCTGTACGCCACGATCCGGGCGTTCAAGGCCCAGATGTCCAGCAACTTCGAGGTCCCCGACGTCGGCTTCGACGACATCGCCGGCTACGACGAGGTCAAGGCCCAGATCCAGCGGGCCATCGACATCGTGATGGGCCACCACCGGCTGCCCCCTGAACACGACCACCTGCGCACCAAGCTGATCCCGCGCGGCTTCATCTTCCACGGCCCGCCGGGCACCGGTAAGACCCTGTTCGCCAAGGCCATCGCCAACCGGATGAACGCCACCATCCTCGTCGTGTCCGGCCCGGAGGTCATGGGCACCTACGTCGGCGAGAGCGAGCGCAACGTCCGGGAGATCTTCTCCGAGGCGCGCCGCAACGCCCCCTCGGTGGTGGTCTTCGACGAGTTCGACTCCATCGCCTCGCGCCGCTCGGAGCACTCCGACGGCGGCACCCGCGCGGGCAACGCCGTGGTCGCCCAGATCCTCACCGAGATGGACGGCTTCCGGCCGGAGGTACCGACGCTGGTGATCGGCACCACCAACCGGCTCAACCTGATCGACGAGGCCCTGCTGCGGCCCAGCCGATTCGAGAGCATCGCCATCGACCTGCCCAACGACGAGGCCCGGCTGAAGATGATCAACCTGCACGCGGCGAAGTTCGGCATCGACGTCGGCGGCGGCGTGGACGAGCTGATCGCGTCGGCCCTGCGCGGACGCAACGGCGACGACATCCACTCGGTCTTCCGCGACGCCTTCGTCGCCGCCCACTTCCAGGATCCGCCGGTACCGCCGACACCCGAACAACTGGGCCAGATCGTCGGCCAGTTGCAGCGCAAGCGCCGCGAACAGCGCCGCTCGGGCAGGCGCTGACGCCGTGACGGTCACGAGGGACACGCGGAAGGAGGCACGGTGAGCTGGGGCCAGGACACCGTCGACACCATCAGGGACCTGGAGTACGTACGGCGACGGCTCGACGGCGAGTTCGTCGGCCGCGACCGCGCCGTGCGGCTGTTGCAGCTCGCCGTGGTCTGCCGGGAACACGCGCTGCTGCTGGGGCCCACCGGAACCGCCAAGAGCGAGCTGATCTCGGCCCTCGCCCGGCACATCGAGGCCCACCACTTCAGCTATCTGCTCACCCGGTTCACCGAACCGTCGGAGATCTTCGGCGCGCTGGACTTCGAGCAGTTCCGGCAGGGCACCTACCAGGTGCGCACCGAGGGCATGCTGCCGACCGCCGAACTCGTCTTCCTGGACGAGGTGTTCCAGGGCAGCAGCGCCATCCTCAACACCCTGCTCACCCTGCTCAACGAACGCCGTTACCACAACGGCGCCCGAGCCGAGAACGCCCCGCTGATCAGCCTGCTGGGCGCCACCAACGAGATACCCGACGACCCCGGCCTGACCGCCTTCTCGGACCGCTTCCTGATCCGGCTGGAGGTGGAGCCGGTGGGCGGCACCGATCTCGAACGGCTCCTCCAGGTGGGCTGGGAGCACGAGGCCCGCCGGTTCACCGCCGCCGTCCAGGCGGCCGAACGGGCGCGGGGCACGGGCACCGCGGCCCCGTCCGCCGGTCACCGCACCTCCGGCGCGGTGACCGTCGACCGGCTGGGCCGGCTCACCCTGCGGCTGAGGGACGTCGACCTGGACCCCGTACTCGGCGAACACCGCGAGCTGGTAAGGCAGTTGCTGATCCAGGGGGTCCGGCTCTCGGACCGCCGGCTGGTGCGCAGTCTGAAGCTGGTCGCCGGGGCCGCGCTGCTGCGCGAGTCGCGCACCGCCGAGCCCGTCGACCTGTGGCCGCTGGCCCACATCTGGACCGACCCGGCCGACCGCACCACGGTGGAGGAGGCCGTCCAGGCCGTGGTGGAGAAGCACGGCGGGGAGCCGGCCCGACGGCGCCGCCCCGACCACGAGATCCTGCTCGACGCCCGGGAGGTCGGCGCGCCGCTGACCGCCGACCGGCGGCCCAGCGAATGGAGCGTCGTCGAAGGACTCCACAAACTCGCCGACCTGTCACGGGAGTTGAGGGAGCATCCCCCCGTGAACACCCAGACCGAGGCAGAGCTGTCTCGTATCATTGCCGAAGTGAACGCCTTGCTCGACCAGTTCGAGTGAGGGCGGGAACACACGAGGGGGTACCCCAGCATGTGCAATCCCCGACGGGTCCGTGTCCGGGCCTCCAGCCGGCTCACCCGCATGTGGCAGGAAGAGCTGCGCCGCACGGGCCGGGCCAGCGCGGAGGTGGCCGGCGAGGCCACGCTCCGGGAGGAGTTCGGGACCCTGCTAGGCGCCCCGGCCCGCCGGGCGTTCGAGGACGCGCTCGGCGCCGACACCCGCTGGACCTGGCAGGACGGCGCCTACCGGCTCGACATGGACGGCGGCACGGTCGTCTACCACCTCGACACCGGAGAGATCGAGATGACCGCCCGGCTCAGCGACGTCGTGACCGCCGAGGCCGAGGTGACCCGCACCCTGCAGGGCACGGTCGACGTGAACACCACCGCCGAGCACACCGCGCGGTACTACGACGACAGCTGGGCGGGTCTGAGCAAGTCGGTGGCCGAGCGCACCGCCCGCGCCCAGGCCCAGGAACGGGCCGACCGCGACGCCGCGGAACAGGCCGCCCGCCAGGAGGAACAGGAGCGGCTCGCCGGCCAGCGCAGACTGGCCGGCCAGCGCGACGAGATCGACGCCGAGGCCCGGGCGGAGGCCGAACGCCGGGCCGCCGCCGAGGCAGAGCGGCGCCGCGAGGAACTCGAACGGGACGCCGAGGCCCAGCTGCGGGACACCCGGACCGGCTTCCTGCGCCCGGTGCACGAGGTACTGGCCGTGGCCTACCGCGACGCCATCGTGGCCTACGCGCGCGAGCACGGCGTGCAGGACATCCAGGTCGACGACACGGACGGCACGCTCAACATCCAGTTCGAGATGGAGGCCTGAGCGATGCGGGTCAGGGTCGAGTTCCGGTACAACGCCGAGACCGGCGAGGTCGAGCTGTTCCAGGTGGACGACATCGGCCGCACCACCCGGATCGAGGACCACGACGCAGCCCACGACGAGATCGCGTACGCGATCGGCCGGGTGCTGGACCGCAGGCCCGGCGTGGCGGAAGAGGTACCCGAGCGGGAACGTGAGCCCCAGCTCCGGCAGCAGTCCGCGCAGACCGATCCGGACGACGGGGAGCAGTACCACGAACCGAAGCGCGCCTACGAATGACGAGATCGCCCGACCTCCTGGCGGACGCCGCCCGCTGCTACGAGCAGGCGGGCGACTACGCCGAGGCCGCCCGCTGCCACGCCGACGCCGGCCACCCGCTGAAGGCGGCCGAGCTGTGGGAGCAGGCCGGCGACCCGGAGCGCGCCGCCGGCCTCTGGCGGCGGGCCCGGCGGCCGAGCCGCGCCGCGGAATGCCTGCTGTCCGCACGCCGGTTCGAGGCCGCGGCCGAGTGCTTCGAGGAGGGCGGCGACCTGCTGCGCGCCGGCTGGACCCTGGTCACCCTCACGCGGTCCTACGCCACCGCGGAGCACCTGTTCGCCCTCGCGGAACCACGGACCGCGGCCGAGCGGCTGCGGCGCCGGCTGGGCCGGCAGCTGGCCGCGGCCCGCGCGTACGGCGAGAGCGAGGCGCTGCTGCGCACCCTGGCGGACGTGCCGGAGCGCATCGGCTCGCTCGGCCCGGCCCGGGAGCGGGCCGAGGTGGAGGCGTGGGCGGTCACCGCGGCGGACCACATCCGCCGCCCGGACCTCGGCGCCCTGGTGTTCGCCGCCTCCTACCGCGCCGGCGTCACCGGCTGCGCCGACCGCTGGCAGCAATGGGCCGCCCGCACCCTCGGCGACACCACCGGCGTACCCACCGGACCCGCGCCGCCGGGCCCGGCACAGGCGTAGGCGAGCGGCATCGGCAGATCCATCCATCGGGGGACCCATGAGTACTCTTTGGCGGCGCAAGAAGTTCCCCTTCGTGTTTCCCGCCCAGCCATCCGCCCAGCCCGTGCCGGCGCCGGCCGACCGCGCACGCCCCATCACCGTGATCCCCGTGTCCCCGCACGGCCAGGACACACCGCCCGCGCCGCCCGGCGAACCCCCGGCCACCGACCCGGGGGAGCGGGGCGAGCCGGCCGGCTGGTCGGCCGTCGTCCGGTTCCCGTCCCCCCGCGCCGCCCTGGGCCATGTCGCGGCGACGGCGGAACTGGGCCCGCCGGGCCTGCGCAGGCCGCCCTACGACCAGTCCGTGTGGGCGCTGCTCACCCCCGGGCACCAGCCGGGCCTGCCGCTGGCGGCCGGGTACGGCGGTGTGGTCTGCGAGGCCGACGCCGACGGCCTGCTGTGGCCCGACCGGCCGGCCGCGGGCGTCCCGCGGGCCATCGGCGAGCTGTCCACCGTCGCCGAATGGGACCCGGTGTCCCTCGCCGAACTCGCCGCCCACAGCCCGGTGGCGGGCCCGCCGCCCGGCCTGAAGGAGGTCGCCGTCCTCGCGCCGGGCGCGCTGGGCCGCTGGCTGCTGCGCCGCTGTCTGGCCACGGGCGTCGCGACCACCTTTACACCCGTCGAGCGGCTCGGCCCCGGCGCCCGGGCGGACACGGGCTGGCTGCTGCTGCGGCTGCGGGCCGCGGACGGCTCCGTACCCGTCGGACTGGTCGAGGCGTGCGGCAGGCTGCCGGGAACCGTGGCCTGCCGGGCGGCGGACCCGGACTGCCGGCTCCTGGTCGACGTGCGGCTGCGGCTTCCGCTGGACGACGCCGTACTGCTGGCGGAGGTCCCGCCCGGCGGGCACCTCGTGGTGGAACGCGCCGTGGCCGGGCCGCCCTGGCAGTGGCGGCCGCTGGGCGAACCGGCCGCGGGTGAACTCCTCGACGCGCACCCGGTGCCGGCCGCCGCCCCGCCCGTCCGCACACCGGTGCCCGTACCCGCCCTCGGGCCGCCGCTGCCGGTCCGCCTGGTGACCAGCGCACGCGCCCCGCACCGGGTCGACGCCGTGCTGGTCGCGGACGGCGAACTCGACGCCCTGCGCCGCTTCCTGCGCACCCGGCCGCTGCACGAGACCGCCGTGGTCGCCTTCGGACCCGGCCGCCACCTGGTGACCGAGCCGCCCGGACTGTGCCAGGCCCTGCCCTTCGGCATCCCCGTCCACCAGGCCGGTCCGGGCGCCCTGTACCTGGAGAGCGGCTGCGTCCTCAACCCGCCGCTGCCGGACACCGCACGCGACGAGGTCCTCGGCCTCGGCCCGGACGTCATCACCGTGCTGTGCCGCGACGGCGCCTGGCGGCTGCGGCTGGCCGACGTACGGCCCGCCTGGCAGCTGTGGATGCCCGCACCGCCCGCCTTCGCCACCGGACTGTCCGAGTCCGCTCGGGACCTGCTGGACCGGCTGGCCCAGGTGATGCCCGAACCGGAGCCCGCCGCACCGGCCGCGGCGCGCACCCCGGAGGTGGAACGGCGGCGGCTGAACCAGGTCGCCATGGAGCACTCCCTGCGCGGCGAGTACCGCAAGGCCGCCGAACTCCTGGAACAGGCGGGCCACTTCCAGCGCGCCGCCCAGATGTACGAGCGGGCCGCGGCCGAGCTGGGCGAGGGCCTGTGAGCACTCCGCCGGCCGGCGCCTGGAGCGCCCAGCAGATCCTCACCGTGCCGGCGGCCGACGCCCGCGGCCTGTGCCTGTCGCCGGACGGCACCGGACTGGTCGTGCCGCACGGCGGCGAGGTGCTGCGCTACGACGACGAGGGCCGTGTCGTGTGGCGGCTGGCCCGGCCCGGCGCCCCGCCCGGGCCGGACCCGCACCCCGGTACCGACGCGGCGGTGTGGACCCCCGACGGCGACCGGCTGTTCCTGCTCGGCGCGGGCCGGCTGATCCTCCTCGACGCCGACACCGGGGAGCCCGTGGAACTGCCCGCGCAGCTCCACACCGAAGGTGAGATCACCGCCCTGGCCCTGTCGCCCGAC
Organism: Streptomyces durhamensis; assembly: GCF_000725475.1. Taxonomy (NCBI): domain Bacteria; kingdom Bacillati; phylum Actinomycetota; class Actinomycetes; order Kitasatosporales; family Streptomycetaceae; genus Streptomyces; species Streptomyces durhamensis. Next base: position 200,686 of record NZ_JNXR01000020.1, on the reverse strand, counting down.
GCCCGGCTGCTCGCGGCGGGGCTGCGGACCGGCGACGTCCTGCTGCTGTACCGCGCCGAAGGCACCGTGACCCGGCTGCGCGGGGTCGACCCGGTGGTGGAGGTGTGCTGGATCCCGGGCCGGCAGGACACCCTGTGCGTGGCCACGGCCACGTCCGCGCAGCTGTGGGAACCGCACGGCGGCACCATGACCGGCACGCTCGGCGGGCTGTTCGAGGGCCTGCGCCGCGTGGCGTGCTCCCCGGAGGGGCGGGCCATCGCCGTCGAGGACTACGCGGGCCTGCGGCTCCTGGACCCGGGCTCCGGACGGGAACTGCGCCGCGAGTTCGTGCCGTACCGCATGAACGCGCTGACGTTCAGCCACGACGGCTCCCTGCTGATCGCCGGCTCCGAGCTGGACGGGCTGCGCGTCCTCGGCCCCCGCCTCGACGTCCTCGGACAACTGCCCGGCCGGGTCACCGGCCCCGGCGACCTGAGCCTGTCGGCGAGCGGGCTGGTCGCCGCCCGGCTCGACGCGGACACGATCGCGGTGTGGGAGCCGTCCGGCGCGGTACCGCGCCCGCACCGGCGCCGGGACCCGGCCGCGCTGCGCCGCTGGGCCAACGCCATGGGCGTCACCGTCGGCAAGGTCCACACCCGCACCGGGGAGCGGCCGCCGGGGGTGCTGCGCGCCCTGCGCCTGCCCGAGGCCGGGCTGGGCTGTGTCGCACCGGCCCTCGTGTGGTCGCCCGACGGTGCCGGGCACTGGTGCGAGTCGGGGCCGGGCCGCATCCTCGCCTACGCCGCCGACGCGACACAGCCGCGCGGCGAGGCGGCCGTGCGCAGCTTCCCGCACGGCTGGTACGACGCCGCCTGCCTGGCCGGCGACGGCCCGGTCCTGGTGCTCGCGTCCCACTACGAACAGGGTGTCAACCGGCTGGTGGACCCGCGCGACGGCCGGGTGCTCGCCGAACGCGTGGCGGGGCAGGCGGTCACCGCCCATCCGGTGCGCCCGCTGCGCTGGGCGGCGCCCGAGCCGGGCGCCGCTCCCCGGCAGGTGCTGGTGCACGACCTGGCCCAGGACAGCGGCGGACCGCAGCGGCTGCCCGTGGAGGACGGGGTGCGCCGGCCCGCCTGGTCCCCGGACGGCCGGCTGCTCGCGGCCGGCACCCGTGGCCGGGTGATCGTCTGGGGCACCGGTCCCACCGGCCGCTGCCGCCGGGTGCGGGTGCTGGACTGGCCCGACCCGCAGGCCATGGTGTGCCGGGTGGCCTGGTCACCGGACGGCAGCCGGCTGGCCGCCACACCGGGCAGCGCCGGCGGCCCGGTCGTGGTCTGGGACACCGGCGCCTGGCAGCGGCGGCAGACGTTCGGCGAGGCCGGCGGCCGGGACTGGGCGCCCGCGCTGTCCTGGTGCGCCGACTCCCGGCTGCTGGCGTTCGCGTCCGCCGACCAGGACTCCGTGGCAGAGGTCTGGGACGCGCAGGAGGCGCGCCGGATCCGGGTGCTCGTGCCGCCGGACGGCGTCGGCGGGCATCTGTGGACCTTGCGCTGGTCACCGGTCGGCGACCAGCTCGCGGCCACCTACAACTCGGGTGCCGCGGTCCTGTGGGAGCTGTTCACTGGCGGCCCGCGCACGGCCGCCGCACCGGTTGCGCCCAACGGCCAGGAGGAACTCGTACGGCTCGCCGTGCTCGCCGCCGTCCACGGGTTCGGGGTGCCGCTGGACCTGCTGGCGGACGTACTGGCGCTGCTGCGCGGCACCACCCCGCCCCGGCTGCGGATCCTGGCCGACCACCGCGGCCTGCACGCGCTGCGCGAACTGGGCTGGCCCGGTCCCGCCCTGGCGGGGCTGGCGCTGCTGCTGGTCGCGGACCTGCCCGCCGACCCGGCGTACCTGGCCCCGCCCGAGGTCACCCCGGCCGATCTGGCCCAGGCCCTGGGCCGGGCGCTGACCGGCTCCTCCATCCCCGCCCGCGGGTCCGCGCCCATCCTCACCGAACTGACCGCGGCACTGGGCACCGTGGACGACCGGCTGGTCGCGCTGCTGCGCATCCTCGGCCCCGAGGCGGTGGCCGCCGACCCCACCCTGCCGGCCCGGATGCGCCGGCTGCCGCTCTCCCTCACCCCGCCCGGACCCGCGCAGCGCGCCCTGCTGGGCCTGCGGCTGCTGGATGGTGACACCGGCCTCGCCATGGGCGGCGCGGGCGGCACCGGCCGCTCCGGGCTCGCCCGGCACGGCCCCGCCGACCGGCTGCTGCCCACCCAACTCGCCCTGCCCACCGAGCTGCTCAGGGCCCGGCACGCCCGCGACGAGCTGCTGTACCGCACCAGCAGCGGCCGGCTGCCGCGCGATCCGCACGGCCTGGTGCTGGTGCTGGACGACACACCCGCCACCCACGGCAAGGTCGGCTCCGTGCTGCGGCTCGCGGCCCATCTGATGGCCGCCACCGTGCTCAGGCTGGGGCGGCCCTGCGCCCTGGTGCCGCTCGCCGAGCCCTGGCGGTCGCGGTACCTGCAGGGCCCGGAGGACCTGGTCCATGTGTGGGCCGCCGGTCCGCTGACGGCCGGAGACGCGCCCACGGCGTTCCGGGAGGCCGAGGTGGTGGCCGCCCGGCTCACCGCCGACCTGTCCGGACCGCCCCGGGTGGTGCTGCTGTCCCATCCCTACCTGCGGCCCGCACCGCGACCGGGACTGCGCGAACTGCGCGTGCACTACCCGCACATCCCCTGGCGCGAGCCCGCCCGGCACCGCCAGGTACTGCCGCCGGAGCCGTCCCCGGAGGAACTGCGGGCGGCCCTGACGGCGCTCCTGTCGGACGAGTGAGACGTCGGGGGCACGCGGTCGGCCGCCGCCGCGCCCGGCGGTTCAGGGTGGGGCGCGGCGCGGTCAGCCGCAGAGCATCTGCTCGATCGCGTCCGGTCCCAGTGTCTGCAGCAACTGCTCCAGCACCTCGGGCCGGAAGGCGTCACCGAGCACCTGGACGCCCCCGCCGTCGACCCGGATGCTGATCCGCACCAGGCGCCCCTCGGGATGCTGCTCGTACTCCTCGGGCTGGATCAGGTCGGGGATGTGCTCGACCATCCGGTACTCGATCATGGTGTCACCATCGTCCTTCCACTTCGGCGCCGCACCGCGGGCACCTGCCGTCCTCGAGAACGTTCTCGCCCAGGGCCCACACGTCCCGCGCCACCACGGTGCTACGGCATCTCGCGCACCGGGTGGCCCGCCCGTCGGCGCCCAGGGCCCGCTCGACGTACACGTGCCGCAGCCCCTCCTCGTGCCCGATGCGCACCCCGGCCTCCAGGTCGGCCACCGGCGTGGGCGCGTGACCGGTGCGGCGGTGGGCGGGCGTGGCCCGGACCAAGTGCCAGGGGATCGCGGGGTCCAGCGCGGCCAGCGCCCGGGCGATCGGGCGCAACGTGCCGGGCCCGGCGGTGAGCCCGGGGATCAGCGGGGTCGACACCTCCAGCCAGACGCCGCGTTCCCGCAGCCCGGTGAGCGCGTCGAGCACGGGCCCCGGCCGCGCGCCGGTGAGTTCACGGTGGTCGCGTTCGTCCAGCGTCTTCACATCGACGTTGACGGCGGCCACATGGCGCGCCGCGAGCTCGACGGCCTCGGCGGTCAGGAAGCCGTTGCTCTTCCAGACCACCTCCACCCCGAGCGGACGGCCCGCTTCGGCCAGTGCGGCGGTGAGTTCGATGGCCAGCGAGGGTTCGGTGTAGGAGATCGCGACACAGCCCGAGCGTCCCGCCGCCTCCCCGGTCACCTCCGCCGGGTCCACCGGCTCGGCGTCCCAGCGCACGGAGTCCGCACGGCCGTACTGCGACATGCGGTGGTTGATGCAGTAGTCGCAGGCGAAGGTGCAACCGGGTGCGGCCAGGGTCAGACAGGGAGTGCCCGGCCGGTAGTGGTACAGCGGCTTGCGCTCGACGGCGTCCCAGTGCCGCACCGACGACGCGAAGGTCGCGGTCTCCAGCCGGTCCCCGGACCGACGGCGCACCCCGCACAGACCCGTCTCGCCGTCCTGCAGCGCACAGCGGAAGGGGCACAGCAAGCACTGCACCCGACCGCGCTGCGGCCGGTGCAGGACCGCCGGTGTCCACTGCATGCCCATGTACCGTCCCCCGTCCGGTCGGTGCGCTGTGGTCAGCGTAGCCCGGCGCCGCTCAACTCATCCGGGAACCGGCGGACTTGGGGTACCGGGTCGGCAGGTCGTGGCAGGCACTCACCCGACCACCGCTTCCCCGGGGGCCGCCGTCGCGTCGAGCGCGGCCAGCAGCGCACCGCCCGCCTCCGCCCGCGAGCGACGGCGGTGGGCGGCCGACGGATCCGCGGCCGGCGCGGCCCGGGTGCCGGCGGACCGCAGGCGCAGCACCTCGGTCACGGCCCGCTCGCCGACGTCCCGCCGGTCGTACGCGGCGGGATCCTGCTGGAAGGCGAGGGCGGAGGCGGCCAGCACCCCGGCCGCCGAGGAGCAGCGGGACGGGCCGCCCGCCAGCATCCGGCGCGCCCCCTCGGAGACGTCCGCACCGCCGGGCGGCCGTACGGGCGCGAGCAGTTCGGTCAGTGTCAGCCCGCCCAGCCCGGACCAGCCGCCCGTCGTCAGCGCCCCGGCCACGGCACGGGCCTCGGCGCCGTCGCCGGTGTCGTCCGGCGCGCCCGGGCGCCCGGCCGGCCGGGCGGCGGCGGCCGCCAGCCGCAGCCGGGCGCCGGGCGGCGGATGCGCGCCGTCGAAGTCCCGCTCGTCCACGTCGTCCCCGGCGTCGAGCAGTTCGGCCAGTACGGCGGCGTAGGCGGGCCCGCACAGCACGGCGGCGCACACGTCGGCGAACGCCTCGCCCGACCACCGCTCCCAGTGGGCGGCACGCTCCGGGGGCAGGCCGGCCGTCGCGACCCGCCGCCGGATCTCGTCCCCCAGACCGCAGTCGTCGTCGATGTGGTGCGCGGCCTCGTGTGCCACGGTGAGCAGGCCGGGCAGGTGCGAGCGGAAGGACCAGGGCACGTCGATGACCGGGAACGGCAGCCGCGCGGCGGCCTCGCGGCCCTTGGCGGTGTGGATGCCGCCGCGGGGCAGCAGATCGTGGTAGGCGCTGCCCCGGCGGTGGGCGCGCGGCGCGGCCGCCCGGCTGAAGCCGACCAGCGGGGGCTCCTTGGGGCGGGCACCGGCGAGCCCCAGGACCGGGCCGTAGCACTCCCACGCCAGCTCGTCGGCGACGCCGAGGAGGCGGCGGTAGTCGCGGACGCGGCGCAGCAGGAACCGGGTGCGGTAGAAGTCCCACACATGGTGCAGGTCCAGGACCCGGCCGGGCACGTCCCCGGCGCGTCCGTCCCCGAGCCGGGCCCGTACGTCGGCCAGCCCCACGCCGAGCAGCGCGGCCACCGCCTCCAGTTGGCTGTGGTGCTTCTCCAGCGGGCCGCCGGCGCGGCTCGCGGCCTGCCACTGGTGCAGTTCCTCCTCCAGCCCGGCGACGGCGTGCAGCCGCGCGGCGGCGCGCCGGACGGACAGCGGCGCAGCGCCGGTCAGGACGGGTCCCGGGCCGGTTCGGGTGCCACGAGGAGCTGCCGCGGGGCCTCGAGCACGGCCGCCGGGTCGTCGGCGGCCTGCTCCAGCAGCAGGGGCGGTACCGGCTCGGCGTCGAGGCCGCGCCCCGGCTGCACGGGCCCGTACTCCTCGCGCACCCCGCCCAGCCAGGTGCCGCGCAGCCGTACGACCCGGAAGAGCGGGGTGAGCGCCTCGCCGATCCACTGGAAGCCCAGGTGCCGGCTGCCGGCCAGCTGCGCCGAGCCCGCCAGGTCGAGCAGCTGCACCGGACCGCTGCCCACGGACGTGGCCAGGCGCAGCTCGGCGGCGGCACCCGCTCCGGCGGCCACCAGCACGACGGCCGCGTCCGCCCGGACCACCTCGGTCACGGCGAGCAGCCCGGTGTCCCACCGGCCCGCCCAGTAACGCCGGACGAGCGCGCCGGCCAGGGCCCGGCTGTCCGCCATCCCGCTCCCGGTCAGGCCCCGGTACGCCACCAGAGCGGCCCGCTGCCGGGCGAACCGCAGCAGCACTCCGGCGTCCGCGTCGGCGAGGGCCGCGAAGAGGGGGTCCGTGGCACCGGACGCCTTGAAGCGGACATCGATCCCGCCCCCGGCGTCGTACAGGAAGGCTCCGCGGGCCTCGGGCGGCGTCTCCTCGAAGCGGATCCTGTGGTCGGCCAGTGTCCCGGCCGCGCGGACGGACCCCCGCGAGTCGTGCAGGACGTCCCCGACGGCGACCTTCTGCAGCAGGGGCCAGGCCAGCCACCAGTCTCCCCACGCCTCACGCATGGCGTCCCGGTACACGGCGAACGCATGGACCACGGCGTTCAGCTCCTCCCCTGTCCCGCCCGAGCACCTGGGCGCAGGCTAGCAGCGGCCCACCCGGGACACGCCCGAACTTCCCGGGCCCGCACGGAACTTGGCTCCGGCGCCCGGCTCCGCGGCCGCGGGGACCGGTTTCTCCATCCGTGGGTGGAGACCGGTGGAGACCGGTGGCGTCCTCTCCATCGACCCGTGGGCGGTGGTGACCCGCGGGTACGCGGAGCAGGCTTGAGGCATGGGCTCTCTTCACTCGGCACTGGTCCTGATCACCGACGTCTGCGTCCTGGTCTTCGTCGCCGCCTGGGTCGCCGGCGCCGTCTACTTCGGCGTGCGGAGCCGGTCCGGGGCGCGCGACTGGGTGCGCGGACTGCGCCGCACCCTGCCGCGCCGGATGCTGCTGGTCGCGGGCGTCTGTGTGTTCTTCGCCCTGGTCGGTCGCTCCGAGGGTTTCTGGCGGCACTTGCGGTACTGGCAGCCCGAGCTGGCGCTGCCGGGCGTCCTGCTCGCCGTCGCCTCGACCGCCCTGCTGCTGTGGGCCCGCTGGGTGCTGGGCACCATGTGGGCCAGTGTGCCGACGCTCCGGGAACACCACGAGCTGCGCACGGACGGTCCCTACCGGCTGGTCCGCCACCCCATCTACACCGGGTTGCTCGGCCTGGTCATCGGCTCCATGCTGGCCTGCGGCTTCGGCGTCCGTGTGGCGTACCTCGCGGTCGCCCTCCCCTGGCTGCTGCGCCGGGTCCGCGTCGAGGACGGCCTGATGGCCCGTCGGTTCGGTGCCGCCTACGACGCCTACCGCGCCGAAGTCCCGGCCCTGATCCCCCGTATACGGTCCGTGTCCCACCGGGCCGGCAGCGGGCGCGGCGGCACAGCGCCGGCCTGAGGCGCGGGAGCGCGGTGACGCCGGGGAGGTCCGCGGTGCGGCGGCCCTGAGCCTGCTTCCGTGCCCCCGGCTCGTCCCTCTGCCACCACCCGTCCATGCCGAACCGCCTGGTGGAGAGGAAGATCACGCCGGGCGGAGGCGGTCTTGGCGGGGTGCGCGGCACGCGGTACGGTCTGTCCGATATCGACGACGGCGAGACGGAAGCCGGTGGGAATCCGGAACGGTCGCGCCACTGTGTGCGAGTCGCCACCCGAGGCGTCTCGTGAGTCAGACCCGTGGCCGTCGTCCTGTGCACCACCGAGATGGGACGCGAACTCCCAGAGGAGGTCCTGCCATGGCGCAGACCGTCGCCCAGCCGACAGCCACCACCCCCGTCGTTCCCGCCACGCTGCCCCTGAAGGCGATTGCTCCCTGGGCGGTCTTCTTCGGCATCCTCATGCTGGTCCTGCTGTACTTCGTCGGTGCCGAGCAGGGCGCCACCTCCGTGTTCAACGGCACGGACGTCCACGAGTGGGTGCACGACGCCCGTCACCTGCTCGGTTTCCCCTGCCACTGAGGCGAGGGGACACCGCACGCCCATGAACTCCGCAACCGTACGGAACCTCCTCGTACGGGGCATGCTCGCCGGCCTCGCGGCCGGCGTGCTCGCCCTCGTCGTGGCGTACTTCCTCGGTGAGCCGGCCGTCGACAAGGCGATCGGCTTCGAGGAGGCCCACTCCCACGAGCACGAGATGGAGGTCGTCTCCCGTTCCCTGCAGTCCACCGCCGGGCTCGCCACCGGCGTCCTCGTCTACGGGGTCGCCTTCGGCGGCATCGCCGCGCTCGCCTTCTGCTTCGCCCTCGGCCGCGTGGGCCGCTTCAGCCCGCGCGCCACGGCACTGCTGCTGTCGGGCTGCGCCCTGCTCGCGGTGTACGTCGTGCCGTTCCTGAAGTACCCGGCCAACCCGCCGTCGGTCGGCAGCCCCGACACCATCGGCAAGCGGACCACCCTGTACTTCCTGATGATGCTGCTCAGCGTCCTGCTGGCGGTCGCCGCCACCCTGCTGGGCAAGCGCCTGGCCCCCCGCCTGGGCACCTGGTGGGCGACGGTCGCCGCGGTGGCGGCGTTCGCCGTCGTGGTCGCCCTGGCCTACCGGTTCCTGCCGGTCGTCAACGAGGTGCCCAAGGACTTCCCGGCCACCCTGCTGTGGCGGTTCCGGCTCTCCGCGCTGGCGGTCCAGAGCGTTCTGTGGGGCGGATTCGGTCTGGTCTTCGGCGAGTTGGCCGAGCGTCTGCTGAACCCGAAGCCGGCCGAGGCCGCGAGCGGGCGAGCGGTTCCGGCCGCGCACTGACTCCTTCCGGACAACAGAGGGCCCTTCGGAACCATCCGGGGGCCCTCTGGCGTTTCCGGGACACCGACGCGCACGGGATCACCGGCAGGGCCCGGGAGCCCGGCCGGCCGGCGCGGTGCACCCGGGCGAGGAGCGGAGGAACCGAGTGGCCAGACCCCCACAGCCCCGCCGGATCACCCTCGGCGGCCGCGAGGCGGTCGCCCTCACCCTGCGGGAATACGAGCAACTGGTGGCCAGCCGACGGCAGGTCGGCGGCCAGAGCGCCCGCGTGCGCGTGCTCGCCCAGCAGGCAAGGCGCACCGAACGGCTCCTGCACGACCTGGAGACGCTGATAGCGGCCTCGTGGGACGACTGCCCGGGACGGCCCCACCAGGCGCCCGCGGCATGCCCCGACCGCGCGGAGGGCGGCACCGACGCCCCCTGCCTGCGCTGCGCGATAGCGGCGCTGCTGCGCCGTCACCGGGACCCGGCGGACTGAACCCCCGGTCGGCCGTCGGGCAGTGCGCTGCCGCGCGGGTCGCGCAGCCCGGGACGGCCGCCGGCGCGAGCTCCAGGACCGGGCGACGTCGCCTTCGGGGGTCGGAGAGTGACGACACGCGGCAGATACGTGTGCCGGGCCCCAGGCCCCGCGACGCCGGCCAGATCCGAAAGACCCGGCGGAGAGGCCCTAGCCGGCGTCCGGCGCGGTGAGCGGACGGCCCAGCCGCACGTTCCAGCGCCCGGACCGGCCACTGAGTTCGGTCACGGTCAGCGGCGGCACGTCCAGGCGCCAGAAGCCCGAAGCCGGCAGGTCCAGCGCGTCGACGACCGCCGCCCGCACCACCTCCGGCTCGACCACGGCGACCGTACGGCCCTGCACGGCCTGCGCGTCGGCCAGCCAGCGTGCGACCCTCCCGCACAGGTCCCGCACGGACTCGCCCCCGTGCGGTGCGCACGTCGGGTCGGTGAGCCAGCGGCCCACCGCCTCCGGCTCCGCGGCCCCCACCTCCTCCAGGGTGCGGCCCCGCCAGCGGCCCGCATCAAGACCCGCCAGCTCACGCGCCGGCCCACCCTCCAGACCCAGTGCCCGCGCCGTCTCCCGGCAGCGCGCGCTGGGGGAGGTGAGCACCCGGACCGCGGAGGGCAGCGCCCCGGCCGCCGCCCGGGCCCGCGCCGCGCCGCCCTCGTCGAGAGGGTCCCCGTCGTCGAAGCGGGCCTGTCGCGAGGACGCACTCATCGCGGGAGAGACGAGAAGAACCCGACTGGTCACGCGGTCACTCCGGCTGCTGAGGTGGGGGGACTCGGGCAGGGGCCCGCCGGGCAAGGGCGGTGCAGCAGTCTACCCACGTCCGCGACCCGCGTGACCGACACGAGGTCGACCGGGCAACGGACCACCGCGGCAGCACTTCTGCGGCACCCTCACCCGCCGGACGCCCGCCGCCCGGCAGCGCGAGATCACGTCGTCACGGGTGCCAGGCGCAGCCGCGCGGTCGGCCACGGGGGTGGCTCGGCCGGGCCGAACCAGACCCGGACGTCGTCCCCGGTGCGGACGGGCAGAAGCGGGTAGTCGTTCTCGGCGTGCTCGGTGCGGTGCAGCGCGTGGGCCGGGCCCAGGTGCCGGGCGGCGTACGCGTCGAAGGCGGCCGGCTCGGCCGGCCGGCAGATCGTCGCGACCACCTCGCGGGTGCCCGGCTCCGCCTGGAAGCCCGGGCCGCGCAGCAGCAGGACGTCGTCGCTGTCCACCATGGTGGCGTTGGCCGCGTCGCGGTGCCTGCGCCAGACCGGGCCGCTGTAGAAGGCCTCCAGCGCGCGCCGGCGGTGCGCCATGTCCGGGAAGGCGCGCAGCCAGACGAAGCGGTCCGGGTCGTCCAGGTCTCGGAAACGGCCGCCGACGGTGATGCCGGCCGCCTGCTGGCCGGTCACGAACGCGCGCTCGAACAGCTCGATCAGTGTCTCCCGGCTGCCCGGACGCAGGGTGTACTGCCGGAGTTCGACGATCCTCATGCGCCGGGCCGCCCGGTGCGGGTGAGGTCCATGGTCCAGTTGAGCTCCCAGGTGCGGCCGCCGTCGGCGGAGAACTCCTGCTCCCAGCGGGCGGTGTCCGGGCCGAGGCGGTACCAGGTGAAGTGCACCCGGATCGGGCGGCCGGCGTAGGTGTCGTCGCCGTGGAAGTCACCGCGGTCGCCCGTGAAGCCGCCGGTCACGGGGGGATCGAGCCGGCCCGTCCGGCTGTCGGACCAGTGGATCGCCCAGCGTTGCGCCTCCCGGTCGAACAGGCGCAGGGTCACGCCCTGGCGGCCGAGGGTGGGGAAGGTGATCTCGTCGATGTTGCCGGCACCGCCGAACAGCGGCCGGACCACCGCGTGACCGGGGAACTCCACCCAGCTGCCCGGGCCGGCGCCGAGCGGCGTGGTGAGACGGCGGTTGGCCACGTCCCAGGAGCCGTGCAGGAAGTCGAAGTCGTCCATGCGCCGCAGGTTAGGGACTATCCACTGACATCCACTGTCAGTGGATACTGGGCGCCATGCGCGCGAGCCGACTGGTCACCCTGCTTCTGCTGCTCCAGAACCGGGGCCGGATGACCGCCCGGGAGCTGGCCGAGGAACTGGAGGTCTCCGTCCGGACGGTCTACCGGGACGTCGAGGCGCTCGGCGGCGCCGGCATCCCGCTGTACGGGGAGGCCGGACACGCGGGCGGCTACCGGCTGGTCGACGGCTACCGGACCCGCCTCACCGGGCTGACCGCGGACGAGGCCCAGGCCGCGTTCCTCGCCGCGCTCCCCGGCACCGCCGCCGAGCTCGGACTCGGCGAGGCGCTCGCCACCGCCCAGCTCAAGCTGCGGGCCGCCCTCCCGGCGGAGCTGCGCGAGCACGCCGGGCGGATCCAGGAGCGCTTCCTTCTCGACGCCCCCAGCTGGTACGACGACGCCGACCGCACGCCTCACCTGGCCGCGGTCGCCGCAGCGGTGTGGGAGCTGCGGGTGGTGGTCCTGCGGTACCGGCGCTGGCGGGCGCCCGAGGAGATCGAGCGGCGGGTGCAGCCGTACGGGCTCGTCCTCAAGGCCGGGCGCTGGTACCTGGTCGCCGGCGGGCCGTCCGGCATCCGTACCTACCGGGTCGACCAGATCGTCGAACTCCGCTGTCTGGACGAGGAGTTCACTCTCCCGGCGGGCTTCGGCCTGGCCGCGCACTGGAAGAGCTATCTGGCCGGCTTCCGGGCCCGGCTGCACACCGGGGAGGCGCTGGTACGGCTCACCCCGGAGGGTGCCCGCCGCCTCGGCGTGACGCCCGCGGGCGACGGATGGACGGAGACCCGGGTGCCCATCGAGTCGATCGACCACGCCCACGGGGAGTTCCTGCGGCTGGGCGGCGACGTCGAGGTCATGGCACCGGCCGAACTCCGCGACCGCATCGCCGAGACGGTACGGACCCTCGCCGTCCGCTACGCGGGATGAGTCCGGGCCGGCCCCGCGCACCTGACGGCGCGGTGTGGCCGGCCGCACCTGACCCGGCACGGCGTCGTCGACGGGGTGGCCGCCCGGGAGCGGCGAACGACCGGACCCGCTCGCGGCCTCGGTGTACGGCGCGCACGCGCCACCGGTGGTGGGTTTCGTAACGCGGTGGCTTCGTGGGTCGTCCGTGCGATCCCGTCCCTCGTCACCGGCGCCATGCTCACCCCATGACTGACATCCCCCACCACAACACCGCGGAACCGCAGCGCGGCCCGGAGCCGTCGGACCTTCCCGCAGGTGCCACGCGCAGGTCCGTCATAGCCACCCTGGGCGGCGCCACCCTCGGCGTGGCCGCGCTGGGTCTCGCCGCCACGCAGGCGACCGCCGCCACCGGGCACCGGACCGCGGCCCGGCCGGCCGTCGCCTGCGTCCTCACACCCGAGCAGACGGAGGGGCCGTACTACCTGGACCTGGAGACGGTCCGCAAGAACATCACAGAGGGGAAGGCGGGCGTTTTGCTGACCCTCCGCGTGACGGTGGTCGACGCGGCGACCTGCGCCCCGCTGCCCCAGACGGCGGTCGACATCTGGCACTGCGACGCCCTCGGAGTCTACTCCGGATATGTGGCCGGAGGCTCCACCCCGGACACCACCTTCCTGCGCGGGGTGCAGCTGACGGACTCCGCCGGTGTCGCGGAGTTCACCACCGTCTACCCCGGCTGGTACGTCGGCCGGGCCCTCCACATCCACGTCAAGACGCATGCGGGCGGCACCGTGTCGGGCGGGACGTACCACGGCGGCCACGTGTCCCACACGGGCCAGCTCTACTTCCCGGAGACGTACAACACCAGGATCGCCGCCCTGTCCCCTTACCGGAACAACACGGCCACCCGCACACTCAACGCGCGGGACGGCATCTACCGCAACGGCGGGTCCGCCACCCTCCTGACCCTCACCCAGGCGGGCAGCGACCTCGGCAAGGGAGTGACCGGAACCGTCGTCCTCGGCATCAACCCCGCCGCCACTCCCTGACGCACCGGAAAGACCCGCGGTGGCCGGCCCTGCCACGGTGCCGGCCATCGCACGCGTCACGGCGGGCGCTCCGGTCCGGCCGAGGCCGACCGGCGCGGCTCTCGCAGGGAGACATGGCCGAAGGCGATGGTTTCGTTCCGGGGCGGTACGGCCAGGAATCGGGGATGGGCCGGAGTCGAACATGTGAGCTGTGCGGTGCGGCACTGATCGTGCGGCCGCACGGGGGCCGGCCGGCTCGGTACTGCTCCAGCGCCTGCCGGCAGCGGGCGCTGCGCCGGCGGGCGGCCGCGGGCGTCGCGCCCGCGGTCCCGACGGCCGGCGGGAGCGTCCTGCCGTCGGCGCTCGACTCCTTCGTCGGCCGGCAGCGCGAGCTGTCGGACCTGCGCCCCCTCCTGAGGAGCACGCGTCTGCTCACGCTGACCGGCGCCGGAGGCGTGGGCAAGACGCGGCTGGCGCTCGAGTTCGCGAAGGGGTTACCGAAGCGTTTCGCACGGGCCGACCTCGTGGAACTCGCCTCGCTCCAGGACGGCGCACTGCTGACGCAGACCCTGGCCGCCGCGCTGGGGGTGGGCGAACGAGCGGGCCGGACCGGCGTCGACGTGCTGGTCCGGGCGATCGGCGACACCTCACGGGTGCTGATTCTGGACAACTGCGAGCATCTGGCGGAGCCGTGCGCCCGGCTCGCGGCGACCCTGCTGGTCCGGTGCCCCCGGCTGCGGATCCTGGCCACCAGCCGGGAGGCGCTGAGGGTGCCCGGAGAGACCGTGTTCCGGGTCGGCGAGCTGTCCCTGCCGCCGGCCGACGCCGGAGACGATGTGACAGCCCTCCTGCGGTCCGAGGCGGTACGGCTCTTCGTCGACCGCGCCGCGAGCGACTCCCCGGGATTCACGCTCCATCGCGGCAACGGCCATCTGGTGGCCGAGATCTGCCGGCGCCTCGACGGCCTGGCGCTCGCCGTCGAACTCGTGGCCCGCCACGTCGGCGCGCTCGCGCTGAGCGACATCCTGGCCGGGCTGGAAGACCAGTTCTCGCAGCTGGACCTGCTGACCGGGGGCAGCAGAACCGGGCCGGCACGCCACAGCGGGCTCGCCGCAGCGGTCGACTGGAGCCACCGGCTGCTGGATCCGGCCGAGCAGGCGGTCTTCCGGCGTCTTTCGGTCCTGGTCGGCGGGTTCGACACGACCGCCGCGCAAACAGTCTGCACCGGTGACGGCATAGCCCGGCGGCAGGTCTTCCGCATCCTGTGCGCCCTGGAAGCCAAGTCGCTCGTCGTCCGTCTGCCCGGAGAGGGAACGCCCACGCGTTTCCGGCAGTTGAGTGCCATCCGCGTCTGCGCCCTGGAGCGTCTGCGCGCATCCGGCGAGCTGCACGCCACCCTGCGCCGCGCGTTCGCGTGGCTGACCGAGCTCGCCGGGCGGTGCCGCGGGGAGGTGTTCGCCGACCAGGCCGGCAGCCCGCTCGCGGTGGAGCGGGACAACCTCGCCTCGGTGCTGGCCTGCGGCGCCGGCCACGGCGACGCCGTACGGGCGCGGCTGACCCTGGAGCTGGCGCGTGTGCACTACCAGCAGGAGCAGCCCTCGGCCGCCCGTGCGCTGCTCACCGGCCTCCTGCGGGGAGCCGGGGGCCGGGCGCCAGGTGGGCAGGTGCCCGCGCTCGCCGCACGCGTGGCCTGTCAGCAGGCCGATCCGGACGAGGCGCTGCGCCTGGGCGAGCAGGCGGTGCGGAGCGAGCGGATGCGCCGGGACGCCGCAGGACTGGCCAACGCCCTGGACGCCCGGGCGGCGGCGCGACTGTGCCGCGGGGAGTTCGCCGAGGCCGTCGCGGACCTGAGGGAGTGCCTGGAGATCGTCGCCTCCTCCGGCAGCCCTCAGGACACCGCCTGGTGCACCCATCACCTGGCCTGGGCGCTGCTCCAGGCCGGCGGGGAACTGGAGGCCGACGAACTGATGTCACGGTGCCTGCCCGTGCTGAGGCAGCAGGCACCGTGGCCCCGGACCGCGGCCGCGCTGCACACCGCGGGTGCCGTACGGCTGGCCCTGGGGCGTCTGCGCAGCGCCGAGACTCTGTTCGCCGAGGTGCTGCGGATCGCCCCGGAGGCCAGCTTCCATGCCCTGTACCCCGTGGAGGGCTTGGCCCTCGTGGCCGCGGAGAGCGGCGACATGCAGCGTGCGCTGCGGCTGTACGAGGCGAGCGCGCAGGCGCGGCGCCGCCTGGACACCGAGCCGGAGGCTCCGTGGCGGCACAGGATGGAACAGGCGGCGGCGCGGGCCCGGACACGGCTGTCGGCGGCGGCGCAGGAGGCCGCCGTCGCCGGTGCCCGTGGGCTGCGCGGAGAGCGGCTGGTCGCGTACGCGCTCGGCGCGGGAGGAGGCGAGGAGCGCACGGGCGGCCATGTCCGGGCCACCGGCCAGCGGATCCTGCTCACCGCGAGGGAGTCCACGGTGGCCGGACTCGTCGCGGAAGGGCTGACCAACCGTCAGATCGCGGACCGGCTGGGCCTTTCGATCCACACGGTCGCCACGCACCTGGACAAGATCCGCGACAAGCTGGGCCTGCGCTCTCGCACCCAGATCGCGGTGTGGGCAGCCGCGCGGACCGACGGCGGGCGCACGGTTCCGCGGTGAGCACCGGGAACCGAAATACTGGTCCAACCAGTTGACCAGCGAGCCGGTCGCCGTCACCCTGAGCGCCATGAATGAGGGACTCATCCGGCGCGAGGCGGTCTCCGACCAGCTCTTCGCCGTGCTGCGCGACAGGATCCTCGGCGGGGAACTGCCGGCCGGTGCCGCGCTCACCGCCGAACGGGCTTTGGCCGCGGAGTTCGGGGTGAACCGGCATGCCGTCCGGGAGGCGGTCAAGCGGCTCCAGCAGGCGCGGCTGGTCGAGGTCAGCCACGGCGGCCGCACGCTCGTCCTGGACTGGCGGCACACCGCCGGTCTCGACCTCGCCATGGGCATCGCGGCGGCCGACGCCGGGCCCTCGGTGGAGGACCTCGCCCGCGACGCCCTGGAGATGCGGGCGTGCATCGGCGCCGACGCGGCACGGCTGTGCGCGATCCGGTGCTCCGAGGACACCGCCGGCAGGATCGTCGAGGCCGCGGGCCGGTACGCGCACACCGGGCCCGACCTGACCGAGCTGGCCGACGCGGACGTCGCCTGGTGGCGGCTGATCGTGCAGGGTTCCGGGAACGTCGCCTACCTGCTGGCCTTCAACAGCCTGGTGGGCGGCACGTTCCCGGTCGCCGACGTGCCGGACGACCTGCGGACCGCGGAACTCCTCGACGTCGAAGCGCATCAGCGGCTGGCGGCACACATCGCGGCTCGCGAGTCCGAGGCGGCCGAACGGCTGGCGCGCGAGCTGCTGTCCCGCAGCGTGCCGGCGACACCGCGCGAGGTGGTGCGCTGACATGATCCCCGCCGTGGTCTACGCGATACCCGCGTTCGTGCTCCTGGTCGTCGTCGAGGCGCTTTCCTACCGCTTCCTCCCGGACGACGACGAACGCGGCTACGAGCTGCGCGACACCGTCACCAGCATGTCCATGGGCGCCGGAAGCCAGGTCGTCGCGATGCCCTGGAAGGCGGTGACGATCGTGCTGTACGCGGCGGTCTTCGCCGTCGCCCCCTGGCGTCTGTCGCCGTCCTCCGCGTGGACGTGGGTCCTGCTCCTCTTCGGCGACGACCTGGCGTACTACGCCTTCCACCGCGCCCACCACCGGGTGCGGGTGCTGTGGGCGAGCCATGTGGTCCACCACTCCAGCCTCCGCTTCAACCTCTCCACGGCCCTGCGCCAGAGCTGGACGCCGATGACGGGCCTGCCGTTCTGGCTGCCGCTGGCGCTGCTCGGCATCCCGCCGTGGATGATCCTGCTCCAGCAGGCCTTCAGCCTCGTCTACCAGTTCTTCCTGCACACCGAGCGGGTGGAGAGGCTGTGGCGGCCGGTGGAGTGGTTCTTCAACACGCCCTCCCACCACCGCGTCCACCACGGCTCGAACGACATCTACCTGGACCGCAACTACGGCGGCATCCTCATCGTCTGGGACCGGCTCTTCGGCACGTTCGAACCGGAGGGCGTGCGGGTGGTGTACGGCCTGACGAAGAACATCGGCACCCACAACCCGGTGCGGGTGGCCTTCCACGAGTTCGCGGCCGCCTGGCGTGACGTCCGCGCGGCGCGGCGCTGGCGCGACCGCGCCGGGTACCTGTTCGGGCCGCCCGGCTGGGCACCCGGGGCGGACGGCTGACGTGCCGCCGCTGATCGCCGCCTCCCGCGCGGGCGCCCTGCGCCAATCGCGTTCCCGCCGCCGGCTGTGCGCCGCCCATCTCGCCGTCACCCGCGATCTCCGCGCGATCACGGCGGTCACAGAGCGCTGAGGCAGGACAGGATCTGCCGCGCGTTCAGGGGAGGTTCAGTAGGAGGGCTTCGCCACACTGCCGTAGGCCCACGTGGGGCCCTTGGACATCTCGAAGTGCAGATGCGGTCCGGTGGAGTTGCCCGTGGTGCCGACCCGGCCGAGCTGCTGCCCGGCGCTGACCTTCTGGCCGGCCGCCACCTGCCGCTGCGAGAGGTGGCAGTAGGTGTACACGTGACCGTTGTCCGCCGCCAGACCGATCCACTGGCCGTACGCCCCGCCTTCGCCGTTGGACCAGGCGATGCTGCCGTTGCGTACGGCGACCACAGGGGTGCCGCTCTGGGCGGCGAAGTCCTGCCCGGTGTGCCGGCCGACACCGTCCGGCTTCCAGGCGTAGGGCCCGCGCTCGTAGAACTCGAAGGTGACCTTGTGACCCGGCACGGGCGACGCTATCCGTCCTGTGCCGGCGGACGCGCCCTGGCAGTCCACGCTGAAGCCGGCGTGGTGACCGAGGGCCGTGAGGGAGGTGCAGCCGGGTATGCCGTCCGCGTCGGCTCCCGTGAAGCCCTGGGCGAGCTGTTCGGCCCGGTAGGCCGCCTTGGTCTGTTCGCCGAAGTATCCGGTCGCCCCCTCGGGGATCGTGCGGCCGCGGGCGATCAGGGCCTTCTGTACGGTGCGCACGTCCTCGTTCTGCTTGCCGAACTGGACGTTGGACAGGGCCACCATGACGGGCTCCTAGTATCCCTGGGGTGGGCGGTTCGGATCCGCCTGCTGGACCCGGGCGGCGAAGTTGGATCCGGACTGGTCCACGTGGTAGCGGTCGCGGACGTAGTTGATCGTCGCGCACATGCACGCGACCACGTCGTAGGGCGTGGTGGCCGTGCCCGCCTGGTGGTAGGCGGCGAACGTGGCCGGGATGCACTGGGTGGCGCCGCGGGAGCAGTTCAGCGCGTGACCGTCGGCAGCCTTGCTGCCGTGTGCGTTGACGTCCCAGGTGTTGACCCGCTGGCCGGGCGCGTTGTACGCGGACTCGCGGTGGGCGATGGTGGTCAGCGCCGGAACCCCGAACCGGGGGTCCATGCCGGTCAGTTCGCACGCCTTGCGCGCATAGCGCTGCATGGCCGCCTCACCGAAGTCGTCGCCGGGGTCGTGGTAGGTGACCTGGGCGAGACTCAGCCGTCCCGCGCCTTTGGCGGACACGCCGGCGCAGTCGACGGGGAAGCCGATGCTTTTGCCGAGGGCGGTCAGGGAGGCGCAGCCGGGTATGCCGTCGGCGCCGGATCCCGTGAAGCCCTGTGCGCGTTGCTCGGCCTGGTAGGCGGCCTTGGTCTGTTCGCCGAAGTATCCGGTGGCGCCGTCGGGGATCGTGTGGCCTCGGGCGATCAAAGCCTTCTGCACGGTGCGTACGTCCTCGTTCTCCTCGCCGAACTGGACGTTGGCCAGAGAGACCATGATGTTTCGCTTCCCCTCGTCAGTTCCAGCCGGTCACGGTGAGGCGGATCCGCGCGTCCGCCGTGACCGAAGCTAGGGAACCGCCGTCAGCCCGGCGTCACCCCGCCGTCATCGCGGCCGCTGCCGCGGTGCGCGCCGCTTGGCGGAGGGCACCCCGGTGACCAGCGGTATGTCGCCCCTCGGCGTGGTCGTGCGGTGGGTTGCGGAGCGGGAAGCCGGGGCTGAGACTGGTGGGGACAGGCCTCCTGTGAGGTTGTGGACCCCGAAGCCGGACCGACGGATCCCAGCGAGCTGTGGAGCAACGCCGACGGGACGGTACGGCTTTCGAGAGGCGCGCTCACGCGAGACCACGGTGAGTGAGGCGATCATGAACGTGTCTCCCTCCGTCCGGTTGCGGTTGCTCGGCCAGTTCCGGCTGGAGTTCGGAACCGAGAGCGTCGAGCTGTGCCGCAACGGCCAGCGGCTCCTGGCCTTCCTGAGCCTGCGCGAGAGGGCGTCCCGCACGGTCCTCGCCGGCACGCTGTGGCCCGAGGTCACCGAGGAGCACGCCAGGGGCAGCCTGCGGACCACTTTGTGGAAACTCCCGCGGGGTGACACCCCGCTCGTCCGCTGCTGCGCAGACGTACTGCTGGTCACCCCGGCCCTGCGCGTGGACGTCTACGCCCTCACCCGCACGGCCCTCAGCGTCGTCGCGGGCTGCGGCCCACCGCCGTGCTGCCATCCCCCGCTCGGACTCCTCGTCGGGGAGGACCTCCTGCCGGGCTGGGACGAGGACTGGGTGCTGCTGGAGCGCGAGCGCCTGCGGCAACTGCGGTTGCACGCGCTCGACTCGCTGGCGGAAACCCTGATCGAGCAGGGCAGAACCGCACTGGCGATGGAGGCGGCATGGGCCGGCATACGCGCCGAGCCGCTGCGCGAGAGTGCGCACCGGGCCGTCGTGTCCGCGCATCTCGCGGAGGGCAATGTGTGCGAAGCGCTGCGTCACTACGCGGCGTTCCGCAGCTCGTTGAACGACGAACTGGGCGTCGAGCCCTCGCCCCGGTTCACACGCCTGCTCGCCGAGCGGCTGCCGCCGCGCCGCGGCAGGACACCACGAGTGTGTTCCCGGTCCGACCGTGTGACCGACGTCCACGCCTGACGGAAGACCGCCCCACGGACAGAGCGTTTGCGCCCGCGGCCCTTCCGGCCGTCAGGCGTCCAGCACCGTCACGCGCGGACCCGGCCGCCGTATCCCACGGGATTCGGCGCCCGGGTCAGGACCGCGTCCTTGTGCGGGGTCGCGTCCTCGTTTCCGGAGGCGTCAGCCCCGGCCGTACCTCCTCGGCTCGGGAGCGGGCGGTTCCGCCGGCGCGACGGGCTCGGCAGGAGCCTTCTCGGGCGTCTGGCTCTCCTTCTGCTTGCTCGGGATGTCCTGCTTGCGCTGCTTCTGCGTGTCCTTCGCGGACTGTTCGGCGCGCAGGGCTGCCTCGTCCTTGGAATCGGCCACGACGACCACTTCTTTCGCAACGATGGTGTCCGGCTTCGGGATCCCTCCTGCCATTCTAGTCGCCGGGGCGCCCGCCAACCTCTTGAGCCACTGCACCGCACAGGTGACAAACCGTGCCCCGGGCAGGCCGCTCTTCGTGTCGGCCGCAGGAGTCCGGTGAACTGCTGCCTGTGAATCTGGACGACGTCGTACGGTGTGAGATCCATCCGTCCCTCGGCATTGCCCGGGTGGGGAACAGCCCGGCGGAATTCTTCATCGGCCCGGAGGTGCCGGGGGTCCCCCCGCAGCCGGCCGGCGGCTTCAAGGACGGCGAGGGCCGCGTCAAGCGGCAGGCGGCACGCTTCCGTGTCTACGGTTACGCGGCGGACGGCACCGTGCTGGGCGAGCTGACCGCGGAGCACGCCGAGATCTCCTGGACGGTGGAGCTCGCCAACACCAAGGCCGCCTGGTTCAAGTTCGTCGGGCGGCACCAGGACGGGACGGAAGGCGGGGGAGCACGGGACCCGAGGGCCCGCCGCAACCAGGCCGTCGACGTCGACGACCCCGAGGCCCGCTCCCGGCTCGCCGTCAGACCCGGCCCCCGCACCGTCACCGGGCCGGGCCGGTCGGGCCCCGGCGGGCGATTCGACACCGGCACGTTCCTCGGCCGACCGGTACCGCTGGGAGAGCTGCGCACCGACGACGACGGCCGGCTGCTCGTCCTGGGCGGCTTCGGCCATTCCGGCACCACCCGGCCGGACAACCCGGTCGTCCATTTCGCCAACAACGACTTCTGGTACGACGACGTGTCCGACGGGCCCGTCCACGCCAGCGTCACCTTGCGGAACGGGGGCGAGCCGCTGCGGGCACAGCCGGCCTGGGTCCTGGTCACACCGCCCGACTTCTCCCCCCACACGGAGAACCTCGTCACGCTCTACGACGTGATCGCCGAGGCCCAGCGGTACGAGCAGCCCGACTCCGTCTCCTTCACGCGGGACATCCATCCGATCCTGCGCCGCGTCAGCGACTACCAGTGGGTGAACGCCGCCGCGCTGCGCGGCCACGGCGAGGGGGAGCCCGGTCACTTCCTCGCCCCCGCGTTCCTCGGGCAGCTGGCGTCGAACGGCCCCGGGACGGCCGAGCTGCGCCGGTCGGTCTTCCGGCGGCTGCGCGGCCCCGGTGCCGGGGTCGCCGAGGCCACCTCCGTGTACATGCCCCAGCTCGCCGGCGATGACGGAGAACCCCTGGACGGCAGGCCGGGCAGATGGATGTCCCTGCTGCCCGGACAGTACGAGAGGATGCGCCGCTGGGCGGAGGGGGACTTCACCCCCGACTGGACGGGCCGGGCGCCCGACCCGGCGGAGCCCGCCCCCCAGGACGAGCCGCACGCCCTGGTGCGGGCCGCCCTCGAAGCATGCAGCGGGGGGCCGTTCTACCCGGGTATCGAGATGACGTACATCGCCCAGGACCCGGACCTCTGGGCGGGCCCCTTCCGGGTGCGGGAGGACCTGGAGCCCGGCGACCTGACCAAACACATGGCCCTGCCGTGGCAGGCCGACTTCTACGAGTGCAACACCCACTGGTGGCCCGCCCAGCGGCCCGACGACGTCTATCCCGAGACGCTCTTCCTCTCCCTGGTCCGCGCGGCGGGCGAGCAGGCCGCCCGGAGCATCGGCCCGACCCCGTACCGCCGGCCGTGGGCGCGCGGCGTCGGGCAGCAGATCGTCCGCAAGCCGAAGCCGGCCCGCATGGCCGGGGAGAGCGACACCGCCTACGACAAGAGGGTGGACGACCGGTGGAGACGGATGCGCGCGCACGCCGGTGCCCAGGACATGGTCGGGCAGTGGAGCCGGCTCGGCTTCGTCGTGGCCCGGCAGGCACCCGACGGCAGCCGTGTCCTGGTGGAAACGGAACGCGCCGACCAGGTCGGCCTCAGCCACCGCGAATGGTTCTACGCACTGCAGCATCCCGACCGCTTCCCCGACCAGGTCAAGGCCTCCCGGGCGTTCGCCCAGTCGTTCCTCGCCGAGGCCGTGGCCGTCCAGCACGATCCCACCGCACCCCAGACGCTGCGGCCGTTCCGCTACACGCAGGAGAGCCTGGAGGAGCGGCTGGACCTGATCTACAGCCGGCTGGCGCAGGACGCCGAGGCGTACGATCCGGCCGACCCGGACGTCGAGCAGGTGTTCCGCACCCGGGACTCGGTCCTCGAACGGGTCAAACAGATGGCGCCCTTCAACCTCCTGGACGGGGTGTGGCTGCGGCACCTCACGGAGGCCAAACCCATGGACGACGTCCGCGGCCTGCTGTTCTCGATCTGGAAGGAGGAGGTGGGCGACGGCAATCCGGCACTGAACCACTCCACCCTCTACCAGACCCTGCTGCAGCAACTCGGCATCCACCTGCCGCCTGTGGACTCCTACGCCTTCACCACCAGGACCGACCTGCTCGACTCCGCGTTCACCGTCCCGGCGTTCGAGCTGGCGATCTCCTGCCATCCCGAGGCGTTCTTCCCGGAACTGCTCGGCATGACGCTGTTCCTGGAGTGGGAGGTGCTGGGCGTCGTGCCCATGGCGAAACTGATGGACCACCACGGCATCGACTCCCGCTTCTTCCGTATGCACATCGGCATCGACAACGCAGCGGACGGACACGGCGCCCGCGCGCGTGACGCCGTCATGCGCTACCTCGACCAGCTGCACACCCTCGGCGGGGAGGAGGCCGTCCAACGCCAGTGGGAGCGCATCTGGAACGGGTACGTGGCCTTCGCGGTCACCGGCAACCTCGGCGAGGAACTGGTCGCGCACCTGAAGTCACCGCCCACGCCCGAGGAGAGCCTGCTGCGCATGATCAGGGACAAGGCTCCACGGGCCGCCCTCAACCACGAGAAGAGGATGCTCGCGGGCAGCTACCTCAACGACTGGTTCGCCGATCCCGAGGGCCTCCTCGCGGCGCTGACCGCCTCGGAGTGGATCGTCCCCGGGGATCCGGCAGGGAGCCCCCTCTTCCGCCTCTTCCGCTGGAACGGCCCCATGTACAAGGTGTTCGACGAGGAGGAGACCGAGGTGTGGCGGGAGTGGATCCGCTCGCTCGCCGAGGAACCGGCCGAGCGGCGCGCCTACTCCCCGCTCGAGGCCGTCCTCCTCCTGGCCGACGCCGTACGGACACGACCGGACGGTCTCCTCTCCGACAGCCGAACCCTGGTCGGCCCCCAGCCGGGCAACCCGGACCGGCTCGTCGAGCGGCCGGTCGCCTGGTGGTGCCTCCAGCCGGCCCCCGCGCTGCTCGCGGCGCTGACACATCCCGCGAACACGACGGACGGCACGGGCGACGACGGCCCGCCGACGGCCCCGGCGGCCGCCGCGGACTTCCTCCATGAGTTCTTCGCCTCGGCGGACGCCACCCGGCTCGCCCGTGACCTGCCGGTCTCGCGGACGGTGCGGCAGATCGTGCACGACTGGGTGGAGGCCGGCTGCCCGCTCCCCGACACCGGGGCTCCGGACACGCGCGTGAGCCTGTCGACGATCCAGCCCGTGCCCGAACCCGACAGCCCGCTGCGACTGCGCATCCAGGGCATGGGCGGCATCCATTGACCCGGACAGGGCACCGAGCGGGCGCTGGAGGCGGCACACCATGACCCGGCCGCGGAACAGCCCGGACGTCCTGGTCGCCGGAGGCGGCCCCGCAGGGGTGGCCGCAGCCCTCACCCTGGCGTCACGGGGCGCCGACGTCGTCCTCGTCCATTCCGCCCCGGCGGCGGGACGGCGCGTCCCTGAGAGCCTGTCACCCCTGGCACGGCCCCTGCTGCAGGGCCTCGGCGTGCTGGACCGGCTGCCTTCGGAATGCCACGCGCCCTGCTACGGCAACCAGTCGTCCTGGGGCGGGCCGGCCCTGACGGCCTCCGACTTCCTCCACGGGCCCTACAGAACCGGCTGGCACGTGGACCGCGCACCGTTCGACGCGGCGCTGCGCCGGGCGGCCCGTGCGGCGGGCGTGCGGCTGCACGCCGGCGGTGTCCGGTCGGTGGCCCGGCACGGCGGCCGGTGGCAGGCGACCGTGTCCGGGACGGTGATGACCGCCCCGTACCTCGTCGATGCCACAGGAGCGCGGGCGCGGCTCGCCCGCCGGCTCGGCGCACGGGTGGTGCACACCGACCACCTGGTGGCCGTGGCGGCCGAGGTGCCGGTCGCCGTGCCGGGACATGACGGCCCGTACGGCGCGCGGAACGGCCCCGAACGCACGTCGCTCGTGGAGTCCACGCCGTTCGGCTGGTGGTACACGGCGCCCCTGCCGTGCGGGCGGCACGTCGTCATGGCCGTGACGGACGCGGATCTGGTGGCCGGTGCGGGACTGCGGACACCGCAAGGCTGGTGGGCCGCACTGGCCGCCACCCGGCACGTGCGTGCCCGGGCGGCCGCTCACCGCACCACCGCACCGCACGCTCTGCGGGTGCTGCCTGCCGGCACCTCGCGCACGCTGCCCCCCGCCGGTCCGGGCTGGGTGGCGGCCGGGGACGCGGCCGCCGTGACCGATCCCGTCGCCGCGCGCGGCATCACCTACGCCCTGGCGACGGGGATCGCGGCAGCCACCGCACTGACCGAGGAGGCCGACGGCGATCCGCGGGCCCAGGGCCGCTACGCGGCGCTGGTGGGCGCGGTGCATGACGAGTTCCTGAGCGCCCGAGCCACCTGCTATCGCGCGGAGGAGCGATGGGACACCCCCTTCTGGACACGCCGTCGCACCCCGGCGGGCGTCACTGGACGGGCACCAGGCGCCACCCCTGGTTCTTCCCGTCGAGACACGTCCACTGCTCCAGGTACGCGCCGGGAGCCGGCGCGATGAAGAGCGGATTGTGCGCCGTCAGGCACTTGTTGCTGTGCCGCGAACGCAGCTGCCAGTACCCGTCCTTCTGCGTCCACAAGGACCACACGGCGCCTTCCGACCAGTCGCAGTCACCCATGACGACACGGTTGCCGTTGTTCTGCCCGGCCTGGGCCACGGTCAGGCACCGGCCCGACGCCCGGTCCCGGACCTGGAAGGCGTTCTCGTGCGCCTTCAGGTCTCCGCGCCGCACGAACTGGAACCGCTGGGAGTCCGTGTCGTTGGCGCGGGCGACCTTGGTGCCCGTCGCGTCCTCGACCGGCGCACCCTGCGCGTCGATCACCAGCCCGCCTCCGGTCGCGTCCGCGTTCGGCGTCGGGCTCGCGGCAGCCGGCCGCCCGGCGATCGTGTACGTCGTGTCGGGGTAGAGGAAGGGATGGGCGTTGCCCCCGTCCGACCGCGCGGTGGCGGTCCAGCGGTCGGGGGCCTCACTGTTGTCCTGCCAGGCCTGCGAGCGGACCTCCGGATCGACGCACGTGAGGTCGTCCGGGGTGCCTTCGCGCCAGACCCAGCCCTGCAGACAGGTCGCGGGTCCGTAGGGACCGCCGTCGGGACTGCGCCGCTCATCGGCGTGGCTGTTGTCCTCGACCACCTGGTCGTGGACCGCCGGGTCGACACAGACGTGGTCCTCGGGCGTCGCCAGACGCCACACATACCCCTCCACACAGGAGTCCGGTCCCTGGGGCGTCGCTCCCTGCGCGGTACCGAGGCCGGCCGCCGCCAGGACAAGCGCGGCGATCACCGCGACACGGTGCCTGGTCACGGGGCACCTCCTTGGTCCGAGCGTGCCGTCGCCGTCACGCTTCCGTCATTCCGGTGTCGGGCCACATCAGTGTGAGGTGGTCCGCGTAGAACTCGTCGTCGTTCTTGCGGCAGGCGGTGACCCAGATCTCGTTGAGGGTCCGGCGCGGGTCGCTGCCCAGGTAGGCGGTGCGCAAAAGGACCCGGTTCCGCAGGGCCGAGCCGGCGGCTCCGTCGGCCAGCTGCCCGGCCGCGGTACGGACGCCTTCGGCGAAGCGTGTCTGCTTCTCCTGAACCGTCTCCGGGGAGTCGAGCGAGTAGGGCCCCTGAGGATAGACGGGCTCGCCCATGTCCAGGGCGCCGTACATGAGTCCGTAGCAGTAGCCCATCGTGCCGTAGGCGCGGGGCGCGGAGTCCAGCGCGTGCCAGATCTCCAGGGCCATGCTGATCGGCGCGAACATGGCGTTGATCGGCTCGACGAGGGCCAGCGCGCCCTCGGCGTTCGCCAGGACCAGCGCCGCCTCCAGGACGCCGGTGATCACGTGGACCCCGCTCTCGACCTCCCCGCAGGTCACCACGGGCTGCTCGGTCACGGGCGGGGCGGGCAGCGGGTTGCCGGTGTCGGGATCCAGCGGTGTGCCGTACCGGTCGTTGAAGGTGCGCGTTCCGTCCGGGTAGGTGTTCAGCACCCTTCCGTCCGGGAACGTGCGCATGGTGGAACCGTCGGCGTAGCCGACTTCGGTCGTGCCGTCGGACCACGTCGTCGTCGACGTACCGTCCCCGTTGTCCACGGTGGTGGAGCCGTCGGCATTGGTCACTGTCATCGCGTCTCTCCTGTTCCTGCGTGTCCTGCTCCGGCACCGTGGTGACTGCTTTCAGGTCACCGGAGTGACGAGCAGGTTCCGTCCCACCACCGACTCCCACGGGGAGAAGGGCCCGGTGCCCTTGGTCGCGACGTTGCGCCGCCGGTACTCGAACTTCGGCTGGTCCGGGTGCAGATCCGCGACCAGGTCCGAGAACCCGAACGGGATGTCGCTGGTCGCCTCGGGCGCGTCCCGGGTGAGGCTCACGGTGACCGCCTCGGCGCTGCCCCGCCTCATCTCGACGTCGATGCCGAACACGTCGGCCAGCTCGGGCGGAAGGGTCTCCGGGTGCTTGAGCTGGTAGCTGCTCACGTTCACGTGGGCCACCAGGCCGGTGGACGTGCCCAGTTCGTGCACGCGCTCCAGCATGACGGCGGGATCGATCTTCACCGTGACCCCGGTGTAGTCGAGGGCCAGCGAGCTGACCAGGCGCGGATCGACGGGTTCGGCCTCGGTCTGGGTGAGCCGGAGCAGCACCTCACCGTTTCCCACCGGCGGGTTGGCGGGCGGCTGGAACGCGGGCGCGCCCGCGGGGGTGGCCGGCGCAGCCTCGGCGGGGGGCTGCACCGGCGCCGCGTCGGGCCCGCCCAGGGAGAACGACGCGGGGGTGGCCGCCGCGCGGGCGCGGTCGACCGGTACGCCGGTGAGCGGGTCGTTCACGAGCAAGGCCGCCACCACCCCCGAGACGTCGGCCCGCACGGCGCTCGGGGAGCGCACCTTGGCGTAGAACGGCGGAGTCCAGCCGGCCGGCCAGCTGGCGGCATCCGGGAAGGGGGCGGTGATCTGTTCCGTGGTGAGGAAACCGTCGTCGGGCTGGTCGAGCCGTATCCTCACCGGCACGTCGCGCTGTTCCTTCGCCGTGTCGTCGTCGGGCGACCTGCGCAGGCTGAGCACGACCCGGCCCTCGATCCCGGTGGCCGTGCCGGACGCCGGTGCGAGCAACCGCGCCAGCAGCGTGTAGTACTCCATGGAGCAGTCCTGCACGAGCTCGAAACCGCGGGCGTCGATCGTGGTGTTCCCGGCCTCCGTGCTGAGTGTCCTGCCTCCCAGGTCCTTGAGCCAGGAGGACTCGTCGAAGGTGGCACCGGCGTAGCCGCCCAGCACCAGTTGCGGGTAGGCGATCCCTTCCACGTCGGCCACGGCCGCGCGCAGGCGCTCCATCGACTGCGGCTCCAGCCAGGGCACCAGTTTGAAGCGCACCCTGATCTTCCACGCCTGGTCCGGGCCGGCGGCGGCGTCCGCTGCCGCGTCCGGCCGCACCAGCAGCACACTCATGGCGGGAGTGCCGCGCTCCAGATCGAAGGCCAGCCGGTACTCGCTGGGCAGGACGAAGTACTGGTTGGGCAGGGGCGACATCTGCCACAGCCCCGCGGGACTGTCCACCCACACGTTGTCCGGGTCGAGCCCCTGGTCCGCGTCGGCGCCGCTCTTGAAGTTCCAGTGGTAGTAGATCGGGCGGTTGGGCTTGTCGGACGTCGGAAGGTAGGCGGCGATCCCCCCGCCCCCCGGGCCGAGCAGCATCGCCGTGCTGGCCACCTCCAGCTGGTCCTCTTCCTCCGGGGCCAGGTCCGGGAGTACCTCACCGGTGAGGGTTTCGGCGTTCCACACCCGGTAGGACAGGGTGCCGTTGACGACGATGGCCGCGTTCATGTCGTTCTGCAGCGTGTCGGCGGCTACGGCGGGATCCACCTCGGCGGCGAGGGCGAGGCGGCGCACGACATGGGGGTCCGGTGCCGGCAGGTCGGTCACCGACGCGAAGGTCACGGTGGACTGCTCATCGGTCGTGGTGAGGAGGGCCGTGAGGTCGCTCAGCGGCATCGGCCGGGCGTCGGCCGGAGCGGTGTCCGGCCGCACCAGGTCGATCCACACCAGCAGGCTCCATCTGCCCAGGTCGTCGGCCTCCAGGAACACCGCGGGTGTCCGCGACCGCTTCGAGCGGGCGGGCAGGGTCGCCACCGGCACGAAGTAGCCGCCGTGGGCCCCCTGCAGGACCTCGCCGGGTTCCTCGGGTGCCGTGGGCACGAGCGGAATCTGGTCGGCTTCCGGCTCGGCCCGCCGGGCCATCAGGTCGTTCAGGAGACCGGGCTGGAAGGTCTCACCGGTCGCGGTCAGGGTCTGTCCGGTGGCGCCCGTGAGCCCGGGATCCAGGTTCCGTGTCTCGAGGTGCGGGGCTCCCGCTTCGTCGCTCATGACGCAGCTCCCTTCGGACGGCCGTCCGTCACAGCTCGACCACGAGCAGCTGTTCGCTGCTCGTCGTGGCGGCCACCGTCTTGTGGGTTCCGTCGACGCCGTAACCGTCCAGCTCGTAGGTGAAGGTCGTCGCGGTGGGGTCCTTCAGGGCGACCTTCCACGACTGGTCCTGGCCGGCATTGGCCGGGGTCAGCTTGATCGTCTGCTCCTGCACCTCATGGGTGGCCGTGTCCTCGTGCCGCAGCTTGACGACGACGAGCTTCCACTTGGCCATGTCCAGCGCGGCCGCGGTCACCGTCACATCCATCAGCGAGGTCTTCACCTCGCCGACCTGGACGGTGCCCTCCTGGCCCGCCTGCCACTGCCCGGCAGTGGTCGTCCCGTCGACGTAGGTGATGTCGGCCTTGTACTGGAACTCGCGGTTCTTCGCGGAGGGCAGGTCGACGTCCCAGCGCCAGGGCGTGGTGTTGTTGGTGAAGATGTAGGTGCCTTCGGTGTGGTACGAGGCGGCCTCGTCCGCGTACTTCGTGGACAGCACGATCGACTGCAGCGGGGGGAAGAGGCCCTGGGGCACGAAGGTGGCGCTCATGCGGTCCTCGAAAGGCGCGTCGATGAGCAGCCGTGAGGCGGAGGTGCGCTGCGGTGGGGTCGTCATGCGGCTGCCGTTCACCAGCAGGAACTCGCAGCTGTACTCGTATTCGGGGGAGGTCTGGCCGCCGGTGTAGCTGAACCAGCTGTCCTCGACGGCCTGCTGGCTGAGGATGACCGTCTTCGTGGCCGACGGCAGGGACACGCCGGGCAGTCGCAGGTCGACCTGGACCGACTGGACCGTCGCCCACGGCACGGTGCCGGCCACCACCTTGACGTCGACACAACTCAGCCGGTCGTAGCCGATGATGAGGCTCTTCTCGCGGGTGGGCTGCGGGGGGATGTCGGTGGACGCCTGTGCGGCCTTGTAGTGGAGCCGGCTGGAGTAGGTGAACGTGTCCTTGGGCGCTCCCTGGGCGTCCTTGGCCAGGGTGGTGCGGAAGTAGTACGTCTCGCCTCCCTTGAGGAAGTCGTAGGTCTGAGAGAAGGCCTTGACCTCGCCGGTTCGGTCGTCGGTCTGCCGGTAGTCGAGCGTCACCTGGATGCCCGCGATCGGGTCGTGCTCGAAGTCGGCGGTCACCCGGACCGGGACCTGAAGGGTATGGAAGATGGGCGTGTTGAGGTCGGCCTCGATGAACGCCTTCTCCAACTGCGGCTGGGTGACCATGGAGACCAGCGCGGCACTGGGATACGTGGAGAAGGGCCGGGCGATGTTGCCGTGGAAGGTCATCCCGAAGTCCGTCTCACCCGTCTGCTCGAACTCCTTGAGCCACAGCTGGTTGCCGCCGCTGACGGGCGTACCGGGCGGCTTGAAGTTCTGCATCGGGTCGGTGCCCAGCTTCTCCTTGTCCAGCTGACCGGTGATCAGGGGCTGGCAGAACATGCTCTTCAGGTACGACGTCGTGATGTCCAGGACGAAGCTCTCCAGTTGTTCGCGCAGCTTGTCGTCCTGCTGGGCGAAGTCGAACTTCGTGTACTCGACGTGGAGGCTGCCGCATGTGTCCTGCAACTGCTGCAGGCTGGTCACCTGGGGGAACGTGCGGACGGGGACGCCGTTCTCGGTCTCCACGATGGGGGCGAGGTCCTTCAACTCCTGGTGCACCGCTTCGGCGTGACCGGTGATGGTGACCGTGATCGACGGGACACGGGCGACGAACTGTAGGCTGTAGGCCACGTGGGCGGGCAGCTTGCCCGAGCTGATCGTCTCCCGGAAGAGCCGTATGCCCTCCTGCCCGAGTGCGATGGAGAAGCTGGCGACGTTCGACTCGGTCAGGGACGGCTTGACCTTGTTGTCCCCGGGCTTGACGAACGTGGGCCCCAGGGCCGAGGGCAGGCAGAACTGGACGTCACCCTCGATCCAGGTCGGGTAGGCGAGTTTGGGATCGCCGCTCACGGCGCCACGCCACTCGGTGCCGATCTCCCCGCCGGAGGCCACCGGACGCGCGAGGTGAAGCGCTCCCGACAGGACCTGGCTGCGCAGGTACGCGAGGATCTTCTCCTGGTCCTCCTGCTGCACCGTGCACTCGACGGTCAGGGTCATCAGACCGCCCTCGGTCTCGCCGGGCGGCAGCGGTGTGTCGATACCCGCCATCAGGCTCAGGTCCCTGGCGAAGGCGAAGATGGACAGTTCCGGGGTGTCCTCCGGACCGAGGGCGGCCCGGACCCGCTGCGGAATCATCCAGAACTGGAGCGGGTCCTCGTCGTCCTGGTAGATGTCGACGTGACTCACCTCGGGAACCACGAACTTGTTGAGCAGATTCAGCATGACGTGCTCTCCTCGCACAGCTGCTTCAGGCCGGGAGCCGCAGCACCACGATCGGGTCGGTCCCGGGTGTCTCGGGGGTGCTGCGGTGGTCTCCGTCCCGCAGGTAGAAGGTGGAGGTGACGGTGTAGTCCGGGCCGCCGGCGCCGGCGCCGCCGTCGTCGGTCAGCGGCAACTGCCACGACTCGCTGGTGGCCCGGCCGGGGGCGAACACCATCTCGTGGGTGGCCGGCTCACCCGTGGGCACCGGATGGCGGAGGGTGGTCTTCACGAGCTTGACGACCGTGAAGTCCACGAGGTCGGCCACCACCGTCACATCCAGGACCCGCGACGGTGCCGGCCCGACATCGAGAGTCCGGGAACCCTCGTCGTCCTTCCAGGGGTCCACGGTGGAGTGCCCGTCCGCGTAGAGGGTCGTCACGCGGTAGCGGAACCGCCCGGTGGCGGCGGGGGCGAGGCCGGTGCGCCAGTCCGCCGTTCCGGTCTCGGGGGTGAGCCGTACGGTGTTCCTGCTGGTGCGTCCCGTTCCGTCCTCGGCTTCCAGGTCGACCTGGAAGGCGCTGATGCCGCCGGACCAGCCGGCCGCGCGCAGCCGCAGGGTCAGCCACCGGTCGAAGGGGGCGGGTACGAGGACGGTTCTGCCGGTCTGCGGCGACCAGTCGCGCACCACGGTCTGCCCGTCGGTCAGGGCGTAGACCAGCCGCAGGTCGTAGGGCCGGTTCACGGGCGCGTACACGGTCCGCTCGTAGCGCTGACTGGGCCGGGACGCGTCGAGTTCGAGGGTGTCCTCGACGAGTGCGACGCCATGGTCGCTGTCCTGGTAGCGGATGCCGGCCTCGACGTGGTGGACGGTCGACCAGTCGAGGGCGGCGCCGCTCAGGTCGACCGTCAGCCGTCCGACGTCGTCGACGCCGAGGAGCACGAACTGGTTGTCGGTGCGCAGCTCCGGCAGTTCCAGTGTGGCGCTGGAGGCGGCGAAGGACACCACCGGGCGCACGGCGATCGTCCTGCCGAGCGCCGGGTCGACCGTCCATGTGACCTGGTCGACGGTGTCGTTGTCGGTGAAGACGGCGTCGTGGCGCTGGTCGCCGTAGGCGATCCGGGCGGTGACGGCCGCGATCGTGCCCGTCGTGAAGTCGGCGTTGCAGCGGACCACGGTGCGTCGTTGCTGGAAGATCGGGTCGGAGAGGTCGAGAGCCAGGAAGCAGCCCTCGTCGCGGGTCAGGTCGGGCGGGTCCAGCGTGCCGGCGGCGTCGAACGGCCACGGCAGGCCGGCCGCCCCGGTGAACACGGCGTCGATGTCGCTGGTGGGCGGCGTGCCGTGCGGCGGCAGCCACGGGGCGAGCCACTCCCAGCCCCAGGAGATGAACGCTTCCCGCAGTTCCGGGTCGCCGTCCGCGGGCCAGTCCAGGACGTCGACGCCGGCCGCGGAGGCCTGGACCAGTGCTCCCCGCGGGTCGGGGAGCGCGGCGGCCTGCGCCCACAGGGCGCTCACGTCGGCGCTGCGGGCGTATGCGTGCACCGTTCCGTCGGGAATCCTCGCCATGGCGCGCAGCCGGTAGGAGGCCTGGAGCGAGGGCCGTGCGGAGCGCAGCGCGTCCCACTGCACGGTGGCGCCCTCCTGCGTCAGCGCCGCCTGGAACACAGCCGGGTTGTTCCCGGACAGCGAGGGCTGGGTGCGCACCGTCCGTTCGTCGGACTTCGCGGCGGGATCGAGAAGTTGCAGGGAGGCCGTCCCGTCCAGCCACAGGGGCGTGGCGAGTTGGGGTCCGCCCGCCGCCCGGACCGTTGCTGTGTCGCCGCCGTGGGCGCGTGCGGCCGCCAGGGCCTCGTCGCGTTCCTCCGGGCGCAGCGCGAGGTCCGTTTGCAGTTCAATGATTCCGCCGTTCAACTTGTCAGTGCCGGAACGGTACTTGATCAGTGACAGAACGGCGGCTCCGTCGGGTCCCCGGGCCAGCCGGGGGACCGCTGCGATCGCGTAGAACGCCTGGTCAAGCTGGTCGTCGGCATACAGCGACCAGGTCGGCCGGGCCAGGAGTGCGGGGAGCCGGAGCACGATTCTCCACCTTCTTCCGTGCGACCAGGCGGAACGCGCTCTACACTCGATTGTGAGCATATCCACCTAAAAGAGGCAAAATGTCCTCGCACTCCTCTCCCCGGCTCCTCGTCGACCGGCATGACCCTCTGACGGTCCGTCTGCTGCCAGGAGACCCCGTTCTGGACCTCTCGCCGCAGGGCGTTCCCATGGCCAGCCTGGTGGTGGCGGGTGCCTCCGCGTCCGTGCAGATCAGTGCGCACTGGTGGCCGGACCGCGACGAGACGGCCGCCCTGCTGGCGCAGGCCGCCGAGGAGTTGAAGGTCGCGCCAGGCGAGCTGATCATCGCGATCGGCGGCGTGAAGGTCCACGGCGTCACCCTGAACGCGCGGGACGACGGGGGAGCGGAGACCGAACTGGCGGAGTCCGCGTCGTCCGGCGCGCCCCCGTACACGACGCTCATGACCGCCCCGGTCGAGCCGGCACTGGTCCCGCTGGTGGAGGAGGCCCTCTCCGGCTCTCCCGGCAAGCTCTTCGTCCGCTTCGACGCCACGCTGGAGACCGAGCGGGTCCAGCGTGAACTGGACGTCGGCCAGGCGCTGAGCGCCGCGCCCTCGGCGGAACGCCACACCTTCACGGTCTCCGCTCCGGCGAAGCGCCCCGAGTCCGTGCCGGCCCCACCCGAAGCAGTGCTGCCGCTCCGGGTCACGGCCCCCGTGGGGGATCCCCCGGTCCGCCGGCTGGACCTGTCCGGTACCGACGCGGCCGGGGCGCCCTGGACGGTTTCGGTCACCGCCCCGGCCACCGCCCCGGCCCGGCTGCCGGCCGGGGAGGGCCTGCGGCTCACCGTCCACGGGGACGACGGATCCTCCTATGAACGCACCGCCGCACCCGACGCCTCCGGCTGGTTCGTGGACGACCGCGCCCTGGGCGTCGTCACCGTCACCTGCGAGGCCCCCGGCCGGGACGCGGGCGCCGCCGTCGCGATCGAGGCCTGGTACCAGCCTGCGGGCGACGGCCTGCCCGACCATCGCAGCCTCACCCTGACCGCACCCGCGTGGTCCGCGTCCTGGCGGGTGGCCAGCGGGCGGGACGACCTCGACGGCGAACTCGTCGTCGACGTGTCGGAGACCGACGGCGGTGGCGCGACCGTCCCGAAGCGCACCGTCCGTTCCACCACCCCCCACGTCCGGATCTAGCCGGAGCACCGGCCGGTCCCCGGCCCAGGAAGGCCACCATGCTCCAGATCGACAAGGCCCAGATGATCGCCGGCGTACAGGTCTACGGCGACCACGCCGACCCCGCGCTCTTCTACGCCGTGCCGCAGCAGCCGACCTTCCGTTGCGACGCCCAGGGAAACCCTGTCTTCATGTACCTCAAGTACCGGCAGCCGAAGGTCCAGCCGTCAGGCCAGACCGGGGGCGGGTTCGCCACCTTCGACACCCAGTTCGCGCTGGACGACCCCACCCGTGCCGTCATCCTCGACCAGTTGCGCGCCCAGGTGGGTCAGGGCCTTGCCGACCGGGTCGGCCTCGGCACCATCACCTGGGCGAACGGCACGGCCCACCTCAACCTGTCCGACGTGGGCGGAACTCTCGTCAGCAAGGTGTGGAACCCGCTCGGGCCCTCGCTGTACGGCGACAACGTCACCCCGTTCACCGTCGAGCTGCCGGACTTCGGCGCCACCCTGTTCGCCGAGGCTCTCCAGGGCAAGGGCGGCATCGTCCAGGTGGCCTACGGGATGAACGGCTGGGTGAAGCTTCCCGCCGTCACCGGATACGGCCACTTCTCGTCGACCAAGTTCCGCTCCTTCGTCCAGAACGCCTCCGACGACGCGGGGTGGGGCGCCGACACCTACTCGAACACGATCGCCGAGGTGGCGACGAACACCGACGTGATCGAGACCCATGTGGACGCCGGCACGGGAGCGGACGCCCAGCTGGTGGCCCGGATCGAGGAGAGCGTGCGGCGGACCGTGCTCGACATCGCGACCAAGCGGATGACGGAACAGGTCGAGGGCTACACCGGTGACCGCTCCGTCCTGGAGGACTACGAGACGATCCACCGCGAGTACACCAATCTGCACGTCGACGACTTCACGATCACCATCAACGAGCAGACGGCCGTGCTGTGGCCGTTCAATCCCCAGGGCACGCTGCCGAACATCACCAACATGGTCGACAAGCAGGGCCGCCCGGTGCTGTGGGCCGACCACTACCGCGAGATCGACCTGGACGACCCCTTCTTCCGCTCGTTCTCCGTCCCGGTGCGGGTGAACGCCGACTTCGGCGCCGGCCGGCCGGTGCACAGCGTGGACGTCCACGTGCAGTACCAGGGCGACAAGCTGGAGACCGGCGACTACCACTTCGACAAGCCCGAACAGACCGAGACGTTCGCCGCCTACGTCAAGGGCGACTCCCGGGAGTACCAGCACTCCTTCACGGTCAACTACAAGGGAACGTCGACCGTGTACCAGGCACCCCTCGCGCCGCACACCGGGCCCCTGACCATCAACGCCGACGACCTGGGCGTACTCGAACTGCACGTGCTGCCCGGCAACCTCGACTTCAAGTCCGTGGACTCCGCCACCGTCAGCATCGAGTACACGCCGGCCAACGGGCCCGCGATCACGGACCAGGTCGTGTTCACCGAGCAGAACAGCACCGAGCAGACCCTCACCCACGTCATCTCGGAGCAGCGCGACCGGCCCGTACGGTACCGGGTGGACTACCGGACCAAGGGCGACACCTTCCAGGACGACTGGAAGGAGACGACCGGGAAGCGCATCTACCTGAGCTCGCCCTTCAACGACATGCGCAGGGTCAGGATCGTCGCCGTCGGCGACCTGGCCGCCACGATCGACTCCATCCTCGTCGACGTCCGCTACGAGGACCCCCAGTGCGGCTACAGCTGGGCCGACAGCAAACTGCTGAACGCGGCCGATCCCTACAAGGAATGGACGATCCAGGTCCGCGAGGCCCACTCCGGCACGCTGACGTACAGCGGCCTGGTGCGCTACAAGAACGGCAGTGTCCGCGAGATCCCCGAGACCGTGACCGAAGAGGCGACCGTCGAGGTCGGTGACATGGTCGGGACGGTGATCAGCGTCATCGTCTCCCCCGACCTCGTCGACTGGGCCACCGTCGACCTGGTCAAGGTCGTGCTGACCTGTGACGGCGGCGCCCCGGCCCAGGAGCAGGTCAAGAGCGCCCTGGTACGCAAGGGCGGCACCCCACCACCCGTGGTCTTCTCCCTGGCCGACGCCGCCACGAAGGACTTCTCCTGGACCGCCACCTACTACTTCACCGACGGCACCAGCGCCACCACCACCGCGGTCACGACGGCGGACGCCAACGTGCTGCTGCCGCGCCGTCCCGGCGCCGCCTAGGAGCCGTGCCATGCTCTCGCTCGCACCACCGTTCCTGATGGTGAACGGATTCAGCCTCTTCCCGGACCACGCCGACCCGCTCCAGTGGTACTACCTGCCCATGGGGCCGTCGATCGCCGTCCGCAGCGAGGCAGGGTCAGCGCTGCCGGTCTTCTCGCTGCTGGAGTTCCGCGGGGACAAGGACGAGACCACCGGGGCACTGCTGAACTTCGACGTCGTCCTCGGGCCGCCCGCCGACCGGCTCGACAGCGCCCTCGACGAGGTCGCGGGGCAGATCCAGTCGCAGCTGAACCTGCCCGACCGGCCGCGCCGGCCCGTCCCCGTGCCGCTGGAGAGCGGCACCGTCAAACTGGTTCTCCTCGACAGCGAGACCGGCGCCGCACCGGACGACTCGCACTTCGTCGAGCGCATCATCCACCAGGCGCAGCCCAGTCTGTACGGAGCCGACCAGGCCGCCTTCTCGGCCGTGCTCGACGCCCGCGGCGCGACCCTGCTGGCGAGCTGCCTGGACGGGGCCGTGGCCCCCATCGGCGTCGTGTACGCGCTGGAGTTCCTGGCACTGCGGCCCGCTTACACGGTGACCCTCAACATCCGCTGGGACGAGCTGAAGGAACGCCTCGACAAAACCTTCGGCGTGTCGGGCGTGTTCCTCTCGTCGCAGATCACCGAGCAGCTGGACAAACTCAGGGACGAACGGGTCATCGACATCCAGGACGACCTGTTCGTGCCGGAGGGCGAGGCCGGCAAGTCGGTCATCGCCGGCCATGACCGGGCCGTGTCCGCGGTCTACGACATGATCACCGACTCCTTCTTCGAGGCCGCCCTCGCACCCCGGCCGGCCCCCGACGGCTGGGACCGTGCCGCCGCGCTCGCCACCGAGTTCGGCCGTGTGGCCATGACCGGCGGCCTGTCCCTCGCCGGCACCTACACCTACCGTCGCAGCACCTCCGTCGAGGAGGTGCAAAAGCGCCTGAACGTCCGCATGGGCGAGCGCACCGCCGTCCGCCGGACCGTCTACCCGCAGGGACATCTGAGCGGCATCGCCGCACTGATCGCCGCGTCCGGACGCCCGCGGAGCGACTTCACCCGGCGCGTGTCGGTCGACGACCCGTGGTTCAGCCGCCGCAGCGTGAAGGTGGTCTCGCGCGTCGACTTCACCTCCGGGTTCCTCACCTCGGTGGCCGTCGACCTGCGCTACGGGGACGACACCAGAACCGTCCTCCTCGATCCGCAGAACAACACCGGCGAGGCCGACTGGCCCAGCCGGCTCACGGACGGCAGGATGGTGGCACCGGTGACCGTGGACATCACCTACCACCTGGCCAAGCCCACCGGCTGGGTCCTCCCGGACCAGCTGACGGTCCACGACACCACCGAGACGGAGATCGCCGAGATCCGCCCCGGCGAGACCTTCGCCTTCCGCCCCGTACTGATCCGCGAGGACGGCATCCCCTGGGACGACTGGCGCGCCGTCACGGTCGAACTGCGCTACCAGGACGCGGCCTCCGGGGTGTCGGGGGAGTACGTCCTCGACCTCGACCCCAAGCAGCCGCTGTGGCAGTGGCCGCTCTTCATCGTCGGCTCCGCGCCTGGCACCTACGCCTACCGCCTCACCTACCACGGCATCGGCCGCCCGGACGTGGTGCGTGAGTGGACGCAGACGGACGACACCGATGTGCGGGTGCGCGACCCCTTCCCCGACACCTACACCCTGACCGTTCGCCCCCTGGTCGTCTGGGCGAACGTGAGCGCGCTCCTCGTCGACCTGCTGTACGAGGACCCCGCCCACCAACTGCGGCAGGAGGCGTCCCTGGAGTTCACCAGCGAGAAGGCCGGGGCCCAGCAGTTCACCGTAGGCCTGCGGGACCCGGCCCTGCGCCGGGTCACCTACCGCGTCACCGTGCTCCACACCGACGGACACATGAGCACCGTCCCGGAATCCTCGACCGGGCGCGCCAGCCTGATCGTCACCGCCGACATGCCCGCCCACCAGGCCGTGGTCGTCCGCGTCGACACACAGGCCGCAGAGACGGCCGGCGTCCAGGAGGTACGGGTCGAGTTCGCCCAGCCGGGCACGGAGACGGTCACCGCCTCCTACTCCTTCACCCGTAACTCGGCTCCGGTCGTCCATGAGTTCGACGTGACGGGGGCACCGGGATACCGCTACCGGGCCGTCCACGTCGACACCAGCGGACTGAGCCGGGTCGGAGCGTGGACCGACACCGATCTGCCCGTCCTCGACGTTCCCGGCGCCTGACGCCACGACCGGAGGGCTGCCTCATGCTGCAACTGGGCACCACATCATGGCTCGTCGACGGCGTGGAGGTGTTTCCCGACCACGCGGACCCCGACCAGTTCTGGTATCTCCCCGCCCCCGTCACCCTGGCCCAGGGTGATCAGGGGCCCGTCTTCACCCTCATCACCTGGCGCGGCACGCCGGGCGACGCCGATTCCGTCGGGGGCGGCTTCCTGATGATCCAGACCGCCCTCACGCTCGACCCGGAGGCGGAGTCCCTGCTGCGGAGCCGGCTGGCCGAGCACGCCCCGGGAACGGTACGGCTGTCCCAGGTCCCGTACGACGAGGGCGACGTCCAGTGCGTCGCCCTGGACGTGCAGGGCCCGGGTGGGACCGTGAACACGCTCCCACCCGGGGCGTTCCGCGCCGTCGAGACGATCCTCGGATCGGCCGTGCCCTCGTTGTACGGGGACAACACGGCCATGTTCAGCCTGCGGCTCAGCGCGCAGGGCGCGAGTCTGCTGAAGCAGGTCTTCGCCGCGGGCGGCACCCCCGTCGGCGTCATCTACCGACTGCGGTTCACCGCCCTGCGGCCCGCCCTGTCCGTCACGATCACCGCCAACATGCACCGCGTGTACAGCGAACTGGCCGCCGGCATCGACGCCCAGATCTACTGGGCCCGGGTGGGACTGGAAGCCGCGTTCCAAAGGCTTCGCCAGAGTGGGGTCATCCACATCGACGTCAAGGAGTTCACGACCGGCGCGGACAACGACCAGAAGATCCAGTGGGCGCTGGACACGTTCATGAACCACGTGCTCGCCCAGTGGTTCGAACCCTCCCTCAGCCCACGGGACCTGCCCTCTCCCGCCCCCCGCCCGGCAACCGCGGGGCCGGCCGGCGGTCCGGCGGGCCCGGTGGCCGGGGCGCCCACGCCGGGCCTCGGCCCGGCCGCGGGCGGGGCGATGCCCCTGTCCCCCACGGGAGCCATACCCCCGAGGACAGGACCGTTCGCCCCGCCGGGGGCCGGACCGGTCACCCCGCCCGGGGCAGGGCCGGTCACCCCGGCGACACCCGGCTCCCCGGGCGCCGTACACCCTCCGGGTCCGCCGGCGCAGCCCGCCGGGCCCGCCCCCGTGCTCCCGCAGCCGGCCGGCCCAC
This sequence comes from Streptomyces durhamensis, assembly GCF_000725475.1. Classification (NCBI taxonomy): domain Bacteria; kingdom Bacillati; phylum Actinomycetota; class Actinomycetes; order Kitasatosporales; family Streptomycetaceae; genus Streptomyces; species Streptomyces durhamensis. Next base: position 160,577 of record NZ_JNXR01000020.1, on the reverse strand, counting down.
CGCTCGCCCCCTCCCCGCCGGCGCCCCCGGCGATCCTCACCCCCCACTTCCCGCCGGCACCCGCGGCGCCCCCGCAGACAGCCGCCGCCTCTCCCGCGGCCGCCCCGCACGCCCCGGCACCGTCGCCGCTCCCGGCGGGGGCCGCACCCGCGGCGACCGGCGGCGTCAATCCCGCGCTCGTGACCTTCCGGCTGCGCTACGGGCTGCAAATCGAGGACAAGGAGGTCTCGTTCAGCTACGACCGGGCCGAGGCCGTGCAGCGCACCTACGCGCCCCAAGGATTCCTCGGCACGCTCGCCGCGGACCTGAACGGACCGCCGCACGTCATCGACGTCGACCTCGACGACCCCTTCTTCCGCACCCTCACGGTGCAACTGGTCGGCGACGTGGACTTCGCCGCGCTCGGCCTGACGAGCATCGCCGTGACCATCCGCTACGGCAGGGCCGAGGACCCCGGCGGAGTACGCTCCTTCGACCGCCTCGCGGACGCTGCCGCCCCGCATCCCGAGCCCGTCACCTTCTTCCGGGACAGCGCGGCGGACACCACGTACGCCTACCGGCTGGAGTACCACTTCGCCGCGGAGTCCGGCTGGCGAGGGCGAGAGCTCACCGTGGTGCGGGAGGGCTCCGACGACCAGTACGCCCTGTCCATCGATCCGCACCGGTTCCTGGGCTTCCTCCGGGTGGAGATCGCGCCGCACGACATCGACGCCCAGCTGGTCCGGGAGACACGCGTCGAGCTGACCAGGAAGGAACCCGACGGCAGCGAACTGCGGGACACCCGCACGGTGCGGCCCACCGATCCACCCACCGAGTGGAAGGTCCGCACAGCCGACCCGGCCGACCTGACCTACACCTATCAGCTCGTCCACACCATGACCGACGGCTCCGTGACCACCTGCGATCCCGTCACCACGGGTGCCACACGCCTGGCGGTCAACGACCCCTACCCCGGGCAGCTCGACATCGACCTGGTCCCGGACTGGACTCCGGCCGCCGTCCGGACGGTCTTCGTGGACCTGCGCTACGCCGACCCGGCCGCCGGTTACCAACGTGAGCAGCGCATCGAACTGGACGCCGCGCTGACCGCCACCCACCACGCCTGGTTCGCACTGCCCGACCCGCAAAAGCGCGAGTTCTCCTACCGCTTCACCTTCGTACGTGCCGACGGCACCACGTCCGCGACGGACTACACGACGACGACGGACTCGCTCGTCATGGTGCGGCCCCCGTGACCGAAGGGCTGCCGCCCGCCCTGCGCCGGGCGCTGGCGCTGCTCGGTCCCGGAGCCCGCCGGTGGCTGCCGAGACTCCTGGAACCGCTCATGCAGGCCCCCGGTGACGACCGGTGGCGACGCAGCCTGCTGACCCCCGAGCGGTTCCCGGTGGAGCTGAGCGTGTCCACGGCCTCGCCCCACACCGACCGCTACGCCACGGAGTTCGTCTCCCCGGCCCGCCCTCCCGGGACCAGGCTCGCGGCGGGTCTCGAACGGCTCGAGCGGATCGGGCTGCCACCACCGGACGCCCGGCTCCCCGCGCTTCTGCTGGACGCCCACCGTCGCCATCCCGTGGCCTGGGGGGCGTGGCTGGCGGGCCGGCATGACACGCGCGGTGACCGCTTCAAGCTCTACGCGGAGGTTCCGAAAGCGGCCGCCGTCCCGGTCGAGCGTGCGGTGGCACGGCTCATCGGTGCCCGGCCGTTCCCGCTGCCCGAGGCCCGGCTCCGCCTGGTGGGCATCGACCTGACGACCGGCGCCGTCGAGCGCTACCACCGGGTGGGCCGCCTCACCGTCGCGGACCTGCGCCTGCTGACGCCGCGCGAGCTGGACCCCGGCCGGGAGTGCCTCGCCGACGCGGTACGCGACCTGCTCGGGAGACCGGCCCTCGACGAACTCCCCGGGTTCAATGTGAACGTGAGTACCGCCCCCCGGGCCCTGAGCGTGTCGGCTCCGGCGCGCAGCTGGCTGGGGACGGATCCCGAGGCCCGTACCCGGCTTCTGGACCACGCCACACGGCACGGATTCGACCTGCGCCGCTATGCCGCCCTGACCGCGGGGTCCCCCCTGACGCACCGGAACCGCCACGGCATGCTCACCGTGACGGCGCAGTCCGGCCCCGCCGCGCACCTCACCATCGGATTCAGCCCCTGACCCGGCTCGTCGATCACGGCCGTACCTGATGCTCGCTTCCACCAGGACGGGCTCGGCCCGGTCACCGAGCACGGCTTCGCCTTCGGCCCGTGCGTGCTCGCCCCGGCCAGCCGCGGCGCGGTGACCCTGCGCTCACCGCGCCCGGATGCCGCGCCCCGGATCGTGCACAACTACCTCACGACCGCCGAGGACCGGGACGCCATCGTCGCCGGGCTGGTCGTCGACGCCTCCGTCTTCCCGAGGGAGCCGGACGATGACGAGCAGGCCGAGGCGTGGCTGCGCGCGGCCGTCGCGTAGCGGGTCATCCATCGGCCGGCTGTGGAGGGCCGGGCCCAGAAGTCGCGCCGGGCTCCCGTGCTCCAGGCGGTGATCAGACCGTCCGCATCCACGGCTGCCGGTACGGGTTCGTGGGCCAGCCGTACGTCGACGGAAGCAGGCGACACGTCGACCTCCACGATCGACTGACCGCTTGCCCTGACGCGTGCAAGCACCCGCCTGCTTCCAGCCTTCCCCCGCCCCAGCGCTTCTCGACCGATACCGGTGGCTTCAGGCGAGGTCGAACCGGTCGAGATTCATCACCTTGTTCCACGCTGCCACGAAGTCACGCACGAACTTCTCTCCCGCATCCCGGGCCGCGTAGACCTCCGAAACGGCTCGGAGCTGGGAGTGCCCACCGAAGATCAGGTCGACGGCGGTGGCGGTCCACCTGACCTCGCCGGTGGCGCGATCCCGGCCTTCGAACACGTTCTCGTCCGTAGCCGACGCCTTCCACTCCGTGCCCATGTCGAGCAGATTGACGAAGAAGTCGTTGGTCAAGAGTCCCGGCCGGTGGGTGAAGACACCGTGGGGGGATCCCTTGAAGCCGGTGTTCATGGCCCGCATGCCGCCGATCAGCACCGTCATCTCGGGGGCGGTCAGCGTCAGCAGGTTGGCGCGGTCCAGCATGAGGGTCTCCGGCGACAGCTTCTCGCCCGCCGGAAGGTAGTTGCGGAAAGCGTCCGCCTTGGGCTCCAGCACGGCGAACGACTCCACGTCGGTCTGCTCCTGCGAGGCGTCCGTACGCCCCGGTGCGAACGGCACCGTGACGTCGTACCCGGCGTCCCTCGCGGCCTGCTCGACGGCCGCGCACCCGCCGAGGACGATCAGGTCGGCGAGGGAGACCCGCGTTCCGCCGGTCTGCGAGGCGTTGAAGTCCCGCTGGATCTCCTCGAGCGTGCGCAGTACCTCCGTCACCTCGGGGAGGGCGTTGAGCTCCCAGTCCTTCTGCGGCGCGAGCCGGATCCGTGCTCCGTTCGCCCCGCCGCGCTTGTCGGTGCCGCGGAAGCTCGCCGCCGACGCCCAGGCGGTGGTGACCAGCTGGGGGACGGAAAGGCCCGAGGCGAGGATCCTGCCCTTGAGGGCGGCGATGTCCTCGTCCCCGACCAGTTCGTGATCGACCGCGGGAACGGGGTCCTGCCACAGCTGCGGCTCGGGAATCCACGGGCCGAGGTAACGCGAGAGGGGTCCCATGTCGCGGTGCAGCAGCTTGTACCACGCCTTGGCGAACGCCACCGCGAGTTCGTCCGGGTTCTCGTGGAACCTCTTCGTGATCGGGCCGTAGACCGGGTCCACCTTCAGCGCGAGGTCCGTCGTCAGCATCATGGGGGCGTGCCGCTTCGACGGATCATGGGCGTCGGGCACGGTGTTCCGCGCCGCGGGGTCCGTGGGAGTCCACTGGTGGGCACCGGCGGGGCTGCTCGTCAGCTCCCACTCGTACCCGTAGAGATTGTCCAGGTACCCGTTGTCCCACATGGTCGGCTCGGTGGTCCATGCGCCCTCCAGGCCACTGGTGAGCGCGTGGGGGCCCGTGCCGCCGTCGTATGTGTTCCGCCAGCCGAGGCCCTGCTGCTCGATGGGGGCGGCCTCGGGTTCCGGGCCGATGTAACTGGCGTCGACCGCGCCATGGCACTTGCCGAAGGTGTGGCCGCCGACGATGAGTGCGACCGTCTCCTCGTCGTTCATCGCCATGCGCCCGAACGTCTCCCGGATGTCCCGGGCGGCGGCCATCGGGTCCGGGTTTCCGTTCGGCCCCTCCGGATTGACGTAGATCAGTCCCATCTGCACGGCGGCGAAAGGACCGGTGAGTTCCCTGTCGCCGCTGTAGCGCTCATCTCCGAGCCATGTGTCCTCGGGCCCCCAGAAGATCTCCTCGGGTTCCCAGATGTCCTGTCGCCCGAAACCGAATCCGAACGTCTTGAACCCCATGGATTCCATGGCACAGTTTCCGGCGAAGACCAGAAGATCGGCCCAGGAGATCTTCCGGCCGTACTTCTGTTTGACCGGCCAGAGCAGACGGCGCGCCTTGTCCAGGCTCGCGTTGTCGGGCCAGCTGTTGAGGGGGGCGAAGCGCTGTGCGCCGCTGCCGCCACCGCCGCGGCCATCCTCGATGCGGTACGTTCCCGCGGCGTGCCAGCTCATCCGGATGAAGAGCGGCCCGTAGTGGCCGTAGTCGGCAGGCCACCAGTCCTGGGATGTCGTCATCACCTCGAAGACGTCACGCTTCAGCGCGTCGACGTCGAGGGTCGCGAACTCCTTCGCGTAGTCGTAGTCCTCGTCCATCGGATTGGATCGGGGCGAATGCTGGTGGAGAACCTGAAGGTCCAGCTGATTCGGCCACCAGTCCCGGTTCGTCCTGGGCCGCCGCGTCGGTGTGGGCGTCGGTGAAGGGATTACCGGATTCTCGCTTTCACTGCCGGACATGCCCGTCCTTCTTCCTGTCTTGGTGTTCCTTCTGCCGGCTGCCGCTCTTTACGTCGTTGGTTTTGCTGGTGTCGAGGGCATCGACCCACACGATCAGCGCGCTATGGCGCCCGCCGGCTGGAAATGTGCGGGGCCGCGTCCGTATGGTCGCGTACCGCGGGCCACACCTCTATGAAACACGCGGAGCACCCGGCATGACAGACGTGAGAGCAGGGGCGGCCTTTCTGCTCGGTGCCGAGGTCGAATCCGGACCGCTCAGGGCCATTCGGAAGAGTTGTGGTGGCGGCCACCGCAGGCGGCCCGCACGCTGGGCGAAGCGGACTAGCCGCCGTGCACGGGTCGGCGGCAGAACTCTGGGAGGACCGTGTGACCGCTCCGTCGCCCGACACCGACGCACCTCCGGCGCGGTACGACGACCTGCGCGCCCTGGTGGTCAACTGCACCCTCAAACGGTCGCCGGAGACGAGCAACACCGAGGGGTTGATCCACCGGAGCACCACCATCCTGGACGGACAGGGGGTGCACGTCGACGTCGTACGGGCCGTGGACCACGACATCGCCACCGGTGTGTGGCCCGACATGCGCGAGCACGGCTGGGAGAGGGACGCCTGGCCCGAGCTGTACCGACAGGTCCTGGCGGCCGACATCCTCGTACTGGCCGGCCCCATCTGGCTGGGTGACAACAGCTCCGTGATGAAGCAGGTGATCGAGCGCCTCTATGCCTGCTCCAGCCTGCTCAACGAAGCCGGGCAGTACGCCTATTACGGCCGCGTCGGCGGCTGCCTGATCACCGGCAACGAGGACGGCGTCAAGCACTGCGCCATGAACGTCCTCTACAGTCTGCAGCACCTGGGCTACACCATCCCGCCGCAGGCGGACGCCGGATGGATCGGCGAGGCGGGGCCGGGCCCCTCGTACCTCGACCCCGGTTCGGGCGGACCGCAGAACGACTTCACCAACCGCAACACCACCTTCATGACCTGGAACCTGCTGCACCTGGCCCGCGCCCTGAAGGACCTGGGTGGCATTCCCGCCTATGGCAACCAGCGCACCGCCTGGGACGCCGGCTGCCGCCGCGACTACGAAAACCCCGAGCACCGGTAGCGCGATGCCGACGACCGGTACGGCATCCGCCCCAGGCGGCTCCTCGCCCAGAGGGATCACCCGCTACCCGGGGCCACGGCGAGGACCACGAGAGCCGCGGCCACAGCGGCAGGCAACCGGGCCGTCGATCACTTGACCTGTGCCGCGATGGTCCGTGCGCACTCCATCGCCTCCGCATGCGCGGTGTCCACCTCCAGGTCATAGGTCACGCCCTTGTGGACCACCTCTGCCTGAGACGCAGCCATCCCGATGGTCCGATCGCCTCGTGCCACCTCTCGGGCTGCAGCCACAGCGGCATCGCACCGGACGCCGACCCACAGCACCCGCAGTTCGCCCAGTGCTTTCTGCCAGCGCCGCTGTGAGGACGCCCCGCCGAGGAAGACCTCATCGACGATGATCCGGGCACCCGCACGGGCCATCGCGGCGACCCCCTCGATCCATGCGGCTTCGAGGGTTCGGAACTCCGGACCGATGGTCACTTCCCCGTCCGGGGCGAACTCGATTCCGCCATCCGACGCCTGCATGGACGCCGGCATCGCGTCAACCAGCGTGTCCGTCCCGAGGGCCAGCCACGGATCCGGCAGAACCGCCTGCAGACACCGGACGATCCCGGACTTCCCCGAGCTCGAGCCGCCGTTGACAACGATCACCTGAGTCATCACCGCGCCACAGTAGAGGCACCGGCACAACGCTGGAAACCGTGCTTCTCCCAGGGCGGCTGGGCCGGTCGCCGCGCCGAGGGCGTTACGCGGCCGTGCTCAGGGCCGCCCGGCCCGTGATGTCACAGTGTGGTGCGAGGGTTGCGGCCGGTCGCGGTGTGCGGCGGGTCCGCAGGACGAAGCCCGCTCCGATCGCGCCCACGATGATCAGCCCGCCGGTCACCAGGGCACCGCGGGCCCCGGCCAGTTCCATCAGCAGGCCGAGGAGGGGCGGGCCGCCGAGGCCCCAGACCGTGCCGATGCTGCTCCACACCCCGAGCACCCGCCCCCGCAGGTGAGCGGGCGGGTCTGTCTGCAGCACGGCGGTCCCGGCGGTGTCGGAGACCGACTCCACGACCGCCATCGGCAGGACCAGGACCAGCAGCACCGCCAGCGACGGGGACAGACCCGCCAGTGCCTGCAGGAGGGCGCCGGCGGCCGCGAGCGTGCCGACGAGCCGGACCGAGGGCCGGCGCAGCCGGGCACCGAGGACGGCGCCGAGGATGCCGCCGACGGCGAGCACCGTGGAGACCGTGCCGAAGGAACCGGCGCCGCCCGCCAGCGGCCCGGTCACGAGCACGGCCAGGGTGAGGCCGTAGTTACGGCCGAAGACCGAGCTGATCCCGGTGATCGCGGCGAGTGCGACCAGGCGGGGGCGACGGGCGAAGAAGAGCAGACCCTGGCGCACGGACATGTCGGGGCCGGACTCGGCACCCCTGTGCTCCGGTGCGGAGTGCCGCACGGCGGCGCGGCGGACGACGCCGGGCGCCGGGCGCAGGAACGGGACGACCGCGGCCACGAAGAGGAAGGACAGCCCGTTCGCGGCGTACGCGGCAGCCGTGCCGAGAAAGCCGACCGTGACGCCCGCCAGGGCGGTGCCCACGAGCCGGCCGGCATTGTGCACGAGCGCGCCGATTCCGATGGCCGAGGGCACGTCCTCCACCGGCACGAGGTCGTTGCCCAGCATGGCGCACGCGGGTCCGTCGACGGTGGCGATCACGCCGGTCACGGCGGCGAGCACCATCAGGGACGTCATGTCGAGCTGGTCCAGCGCCCCCAGCACCGCCGTCGTGAAGGCGACCGCGCCGAGCAGCGCCTGGCTGACGGCGGCGGTCAGCTTGACCGGCCAGCGGTCCACGGCCGTGCCGCCCAGCAGGCTCATGAACAGCGCGGGAGCGGCCTGGACCGACATCGAAAGGCCCGTGGCCGCGGCGGAGCCGGTGATCTGCAGGACGAGCAGGTTCTGCACGGTGAGCTGCATCCACGTGCCGGCGTTCGACAGGAAGTTGGCCACGGACCACCAGCGCATGCTGCGGTACCTCAGCGCACGCCAGGGCGAGCGGGAGGCGGGGGCGGCGGGGCCGGCGGCCGTTTTCGGCGCAGGGGAGGGCGGGGCAGGGGTGAAAGACACAGTGCGGTACCCGGCAACGAGGCGTTGGAGGAGGGACAGGGGGAACCGGGATCACCGGCTGCACTGCGCGGCGGTTCCACCGAGTCGGTCACGGCGCGGACCATCGTGACAGACGAGAGCCCCGGACCGACGACGCCCGCCTTCCCGCGTCGGTGTTCCGGGCATCAACTTCCGTGAGAGGCCGGCCCTTTGGGGGCCGAGTGGGGTTCCTCACAGGGGCCGGGACGGGGCAGGACGAGGCGGCCCGCCGGGCGGGGCCGGAGAGGCGACGGGGGCCGACGGGCGGGGCTGACGGGCGGGGCCGACGGCGGGACGGGCTCAGCTGTCCGCTCCCACCCGAAGCGTTCTGGCCCCGGCCGCGGCCGGGCCGTGATCGCCCCACGTACGCGCCGGTGATCACGTCTCTGCTCCACGGCCCTCACCCGCCCGGCCATCGGCGCAGGTCAGAGCAGCTGCGCCGCAGCCTCCCGGGGCGCCTCGGCAGTCGACGGACCCACGGCGGGAGTGGCGGACCTCACCGGATCGCCGCACAGTGAGAATCAACGTGTGAAAACAACTGACCCGGGAACCCCGGTCAGTGCGGCGTCCAGAAAGAGGCGTCCGACCAGGGCGGTCCCGCAGCTCCTGTGATCAGCGCGACCAGCCCGTCCACCTCTCGGGAACGACCGGCGACGGCTCTTCGAAGCCCGCCGACGCCCACAAAAAGCCTCCTGTACCGCGTGCCGGTGTGCTCCCGGTGGTCCCGCGCCCCGGCGGCCGAGCGCGGACGAAGGAAGATCCATGCCTGCTGTCTCGATCTCCCCGTGGCGCCGTGCCCTGGTGACCGGCGGCGCCGGCTTCCTCGGCAGTCATCTGTGCGAGCGCCTGCTGGATTCGGATGTCGAAGTCGACTGCGCCGACAACCTGTCCTCAGGAGCCCGCGACAACATCACGCACCTGCGGGCGCGGCGCGGATTCCGCTTCGTCGAGTGCGACGTGTCGGCGCCGGAATCCCCCCAGCGGCTCCCCGGTCCGTACGACCTCGTCCTGCACTTCGCGTGCCCCGCCTCGCCCGCCGACTATCTCCGGCTGCCGCTGGAGACGCTCGACGTGGGCAGCCTGGGCACCCGCAACGTGCTGGCCGTGGCGGAGCGTGACGGAGCCCGCTTCCTGCTCGCCTCGACGTCCGAGGTGTACGGCGATCCCCTGCAGCATCCGCAGCGCGAGGACTACTGGGGCAACGTCAACCCGGTGGGTCCGCGCAGCGTGTACGACGAGTCCAAACGGTTCGCCGAGGCGCTGGTCACCGCCCATGCGCGGGCGAGGGGCGCCGACGCGGGCATCGTGCGCCTGTTCAACACGTACGGGCCGCGCATGCGGGCGCACGACGGGCGCGCCGTCCCCACGTTCGTCAGCCAGGCACTGGCGGGCGAACCGCTGACGGTCGCGGGCGACGGACGCCAGACGCGGTCCCTGTGCTACGTGGACGACACCGTGGAGGGCGTCCTGCTGGTCGCGGGGAGCCACTCGGTGCGCCCCGTCAACATCGGAGGCAGCGACGAGGTCACGGTCCGCGAGATCGCCCAGCGCGTCGTCGAACTGACCGGATCCTCCTCCCGCATCGTCTACGTCGACCGCCCGGTCGACGATCCGCAGCGACGCCGGCCCGACACGGCACTGGCGCGTGAACTCCTGGGGTGGACACCACGCGTGCCCTGGGAGGAGGGCATCAAGCAGACCATCGCCTACTTCGCCACGGCCCCGCGCGGGTGAACCGGCCCCGTAGGCGACACCGCCCTTACCCGTACGCACACGGAGGCATCGCATGCGTGTCCTCGGGGTCAACGCCCTCTTCCACGACCCTGCCGCGGCCCTGGTCGTGGACGGCAGCATCGTGGCCGCAGCGGAGGAGGAACGCTTCAGCCGACGCAAGCACGGCAAGCGGCCCGTCCCCTTCTCCGCCTGGGAACTGCCCGAACTGTCCGCCCGATGGTGCCTGGAGCGGGCCGGGCTGACTCCGGCAGACCTGGACGCGGTCGCCTACTCGTACGACCCCCGTCTCTCCCGCCCCGCTGAGCGACTGGGGCTGCACGACCCCTGGGACCACCTGCGCCAGGAATACGCCCGCCGTGCCCCCGAGTTCCTCGCCGAGGCCCTGCCGGGACTGAACCCGGGCAAGGTCCACTTCGTCGCCCACCACATCGCCCACGCGGCCTCCGCGGGCCTGGCCGCCCCGTATCCCGACAGCGCCGTGCTGGTCCTGGACGGCCGCGGCGAATGTGGCTCCCACCTCGCCGGCCGCTACGCCAACCGTGAACTGACCGTGCTGGGCTCCCAGTCGCTGCCCGACTCGATGGGCCTGTTCTACGAGGACCTCACCGAGCACCTCGGATTCCTGCGCAGCAGCGACGAGTTCAAGGTGATGGCGCTGGCCTCGTACGGCGAGCCCCGCTACCTCGACCGGCTGCGCGCGTACGTCCACCTGGACGGCCACGGCGGATTCCGGGCCCGCCCCGTGCCGTGGGCGTCCCTGGTCCCGGCGCGCCCGGCGGGCGGCGCGTGGACGCAGGACCACGCCGACATCGCCGCCAGCGCGCAGGCGTGCCTGGAGGAGGTCCTGCTGGGCCTCGCGCGCCGGCTGCACGACCGTACCGGTGAGGAGGTGCTGACGCTCGCCGGTGGTGTGGCGCTCAACTGCGTGGCCAACACCCGGCTGCACCGGGAGACGCCCTTCCGCCGTATCTGGGTGCAGCCCGCCGCCGGGGACGCGGGCACCGCACTCGGCGCGGCACTCCATGTCGCCTACCAGAAGGAGGCCGTGGAGGCCATGCCGACCGCGGCCCTCGGCCGCGGCTGGAGCGACACCGAGCTGCGCGCCTGGCTGGACCGCTCCGCCGTGCCCTACGAGGAGCCCGACGACATCGCCGAGACGGTCGCCGCGGAACTCGCCGGGGACGGCATCGTGGCCTGGTTCCAGGGCCGCAGCGAGTACGGGCCCCGGGCACTCGGGCACCGCTCGCTGCTGGCCCACCCCGGCCGTGCGGCGAACCTGGAGCGCCTCAACGCCGTGAAGGGCCGCGAGGAGTTCCGCCCCGTCGCCCCGATGGTGCTCGCCGACCGCGCCGGGGAGATCTTCGACGGGCCGCTTCCCAGCCCCTACATGCTCTTCGTGCACGAGGTCGCCGACGCCTGGCGGGCCCGCATTCCGGCCGTCGTCCACGTGGACGGCACGGCCCGCATCCAGACCGTGGACCGGCGCGACGAACCGCTGGTGGCCCGCATGATCGACGGTTTCGAGCGCCTGACCGGACTGCCGGTCGTGGTCAACACGAGCCTCAACACGGCCGGGCGGCCCATGGTCGACGACCCCCGCGACGCCCTGGAGTGCTTCGGCTCCGCGCCCGTGGACCTGCTCGCCCTCGGCCCGTTCGCCGTCCGGCGGAAGAAGGTGTTCGCATGACGGACCCGCTCGCCTACTCCGTCGTCATCCCGACGATCGGGCGCCCCTGTCTGGCCGACTGCCTGCACGCGCTGGCCCTGGCCGAGGGCCGCCCGCCCGAGGAGATCGTCGTGGTCGACGACCGCCGCGAGCCCACCGGCCCGCTGCCCCTGGAAGCGGCCGGCGAGCTGCGCGGACGGCTGCGGACCCTGCGCACCGCGGGACGCGGACCGGCGGCCGCGCGCAACTCCGGCTGGCGCAGCGTCCGTACGCCGTGGACCGTCTTCCTCGACGACGACGTCCAGGTACTGCCCGACTGGTCCCGCCGCCTGGCCGAGGACCTCGGCGCGGCCGGTGCCGCCACCGGCGGCGTCCAGGGACGACTGCGCGTACCCCTGCCCGAGGACCGCCGCCCCACCGACTGGGAACGCGGTACGGCCGGACTGGAGCAGGCCGCCTGGGCCACCGCGGACATGGCCTACCGCACGGCGGCACTGGTGGACGTCCAGGGCTTCGACGAACGGTTCCCGCGGGCCTTCCGGGAGGACGCCGACCTGGCGCTGCGCATGCAGGACGCCGGTTGGTCACTGCACCGGGGAGGACGGCAGACCCGCCACCCGGTGCGGTCCGCCGATCCCTGGGTGTCGGTGCGGGCCCAGCGCGGCAACGCGGACGACGCCCTCATGACCCGGCTGCACGGCGCCGACTGGTGGGCCCGCGCCCGGGCACCGCGCGGACGCCTGCCCCGGCACGCGCTCGTGACGTCCACGGCGCTCACGGCATGCGGGCTCGCGCTGGCCGGCCGTCGCCGCGCCGCCGGGGTCCTGGGAGCCCTGTGGGCACTGGGCACGGCCGAGTTCGCCCTGGCCCGCATCCGGCCCGGACCGCGCACCGCACGGGAGATCGCCACCATGGCCGCCACCAGCGTGGTCATCCCGCCGCTCGCGACGCGCCACTGGATCGACGGACTGATCCGCCACCGGCGGGCCACGGCCCTGAGGAGCCCGCAGTGACCCCGCGGACCCTCGCCGCAGTCCTCTTCGACCGCGACGGAACCCTCATCGAGGACGTCCCCTACAACGGCGACCCCGCGCGTGTGCGCCCGCTGCCCGGTGCACGGCACGCGGTGGACCTGCTGCGCGCGGCCGGCATCCCGGCCGGCGTGGTCAGCAACCAGTCGGGCATCGGCCGCGGACTGCTCACGGACGCCGACGTGCGCCGCGTCAACGACCGCGCGGACGCGCTGCTCGGCGGCCTGGACACCTGGCTCTACTGCCCGCACGTGTCCGAAGCCGGCTGCCCCTGCCGCAAACCCCGCCCGGGGCTGGTGGTCGAGGCCGCACGACGCCTGGGCGTGGCCCCCGCGCACTGCGTGGTGATCGGGGACATCTCGGCCGACGTCGAGGCCGCCCGCGCCGCGGGCGCCCGAGGCGTGCTGGTGCCCAACGCGGCGACCCGGCCGACGGAGATCCGCACGGCCCCCGACACCGCCCCCGACCTGGTCACCGCGGTCCGCCGGCTCCTCGCCGGGAGGCGGGGTGATCGCCCGTGAAGGCACTGGTCGTACGCCTGGACAGCTTCGGCGACGTCCTGCTCGCCGGGCCCGCGGTCCGCGCCGTCGCGGCGCACTCGTCCCACGTCACCCTGCTGTGCGGCCCCCGCGGCGAACCCGCCGCGCGACTGCTGCCCGGCGTCGACGACGTGATCGTGTGGGACGCCCCCTGGGAGGGCTTCGACCCGCCCACCGTCCGGGAGGCCGACGTCGAGGGCCTCGTCCGGCGCCTGCGGGGCGCGGCGTTCGACGCCGCGCTCGTCCTCACCTCCTTCCACCAGAGCCCCCTGCCCACCGCCCTGCTGCTGCGCCTGGCCGACGTCCGGCGTATCGGCGCCGACAGCGTCGACCACCCCGGCCGCCTGCTCGACGTACGGCACCGGCGGCTGCCCGGCCGGCACGAGGCCGAGGCCGCCCTGGACACGGCCGCCGCCATGGGCTTCCCGCCGCACCCCGGTGACGACGGCCGCCTGCGGGTGCTGCCACCGCCCGACACCGTCGCCCTCACCGGCAACGGACCGTACGTGGTGCTCCACCCCGGCGCCAGCGCGCCCGCCCGCGCCTGGAGCCCGCAACGCTGCGTCGAAGCCGTCGAGTCGCTCGTGTACGCCGGGCACCGGGTGGTCGTCACCGGAGGCCCCGACGAGACCGCCCTCACCCGCGAGGTCGCCGGCGACCTCGCCGTGGACCTCGGCGGCCGGACCGTCCCGCGCACGCTCGCCGGCGTCCTGCGCGACGCCGGCGTCGTGGTCTGCGGCAACACGGGGCCCGCCCATCTGGCCGCGGCCGTCGGCACACCGGTCGTGTCCCTGTTCGCTCCCGTGGTGCCGGCCGAGCGGTGGGCGCCGTACGGCGTGCCGAGCGTGCTCCTCGGGGACCAGAACGCGCCGTGCGCGGACACCAGGGCCTGCCACTGCCCCGTATCCGGCCATCCGTGCCTCGACGAGGTCACCGCCCAGGACGTGGTGGCCGCGGTGCACAAACTCCTGGGGGAGACGACATGAACGTACTCGTCTGGCACGTACACGGCTCCTGGCTGACCTCGTTCGTCCAGGGCGCGTACACCTTCCTCGTGCCCGTGACACCCGACCGGGGACCGGACGGGCTCGGGCGCGCCAGAACATGGCACTGGCCGCCCACCGTGAGGGAGTTGAGCCCCACCGAGCTGCGCGAGGCCGACATCGGCCTGATGGTGCTGCAACGGCCGCACGAGCTGGACCTGGCCCGGCGGTGGACAGGACGCCGCCCGGGCATCGACGTGCCCGCCGTGTACGTCGAGCACAACAGCCCGCACCTCACGCCCGCGGACACCCGGCACCCGCTGGCCGACCGGTCCGACATCACCCTCGTCCACGTCACCCACTTCAACCGGCTGATGTGGGACAACGGCCGGGCCCCCACCACGGTCGTGGAGCACGGAATCATCGACCCCGGACACCTGTGGACCGGCGACGAGCCGCGCGCCGCCGTCGTGGTCAACGACCCCGTACGGCGCGGCCGCACCACAGGAACGGACCTGCTGCCCGAGTTCGCACGAGCGGTGCCGCTGGACGTCTTCGGCATGCGCACCGAAGCCCTCGCCGACCACCTCGCACTGCCGCCCGACCGGCTCCGCAGCCGCGACCTGCCCCAGGGCCGCCTGCACCCGGCGATGGCCCGCTGCCGCCTGTATCTGCATCCCGTGCGCTGGACGTCGCTCGGACTGTCCCTGCTGGAGGCGATGTTCCTGGGAATGCCCGTCGTCGCCCTCGACACCACCGAGGTGCGCGAGGCCGTACCGGAGGGCGCCGGTGTGGTGTCCAACCGGCTCGACGTGCTCCGGGACGCCATGCGTGGATTCCTCGCGGATCCCGTGGCCGCCCGGCTGGCAGGGGAGGCCGCCAGGGCCGCGGCACAGGCCCGCTACGGAGAGCGGCGCTTCCGGGACGACTGGGAGCGCCTGATCAAGGAGGTCACCCGATGAGCACCAGCCACCCCTCGGCCGGCCGCGTCGCCATGGTCTCGGAGCACGCCAGTCCGCTGGCCGCGCTCGGCGGACCGGACGCGGGCGGGCAGAACGTGTACGTGGCCCAACTCGCCGGGCGACTGGTCCGCCGGGGCCACGACGTGGTCGTGTACACCCGGCGTGACGACCCCCGGCTGCCGGAGCGGGTCACCACACCCGACGGGTTCCAGGTCGTCCATGTGCCCGCCGGACCGGCGGCCCCCATACCGAAGGACGAACTGCCGCCGTACATGCCGGAGTTCGGGGAGTTCCTCGCGCGTCAGTGGGCCGCGGACCCCCCCGACGTGGTGCACGCCCACTTCTGGATGTCCGGATGGGCGGCGCTGTCCGGCGCGGACGGCCTCGGCATCCCCGTCGTGCAGACCTACCACGCCCTCGGCACCGTGAAGAGGCGCTACCAGGGCGCCGCCGACACCAGCCCGCCGGAACGGATCGCGATCGAGACGGCCGTGGGACGGGCCTGCAGCCGCATCATCGCGACCTGCGAGGACGAGGTGACCGAACTGGAGGCCATGGGCCTGTCACGCCGGCACATCTCCGTCGTCCCCTGCGGCGTGGACCCCGAGCAGTTCGCCCCCGTCCCCGACGCCCGCCGGCCCGCGTCCGCGCCCCGGCGGCTGCTCGCGGTCGGCCGGCTCGTGCCCCGCAAGGGCTTCGACCGCGCGATCCGCGCCCTGGCGGACGTCCCCGACGCCGAACTCCTCATCGCGGGCGGACCCGAGCCCGCCCTCCTCCTCGCCGAACCCGAGGCCGAGCGGCTGCGCGCCGTCGCCGACGAGTACGGCGTGGCCGACCGGGTGACCCTGCTCGGCGGGGTGGGCCGGGAGCGGATGCCGGGGCTGATGTCCGGCGCGGACCTCGTGCTGTCCCTGCCCCGGTACGAGCCGTTCGGCATCGTGCCGGTCGAGGCCATGGCCTGCTGCGCGCCCGTCCTCGCCACCGCCGTCGGCGGCCAGCTCGACACCGTCGTGGACGGCGTCACCGGCGTCCTGGTCCCGGCCGACGACGACCACGACATCAGCGCGACCGTCCGCCGGCTCCTGGCCGACCCGGAGCTGCGCGCCCGCTACGGCGCCCAGGGGCGCCGCCGCGTCCTGGCCCGCTACACCTGGGCCCGCGTGGCCGAAGGCGTCACCCGCGCCTACAGCGCCGTCTCCTCCGTCCCCTCGCTCTCGGGAGCCCTGCGATGAAACTCGCCACCGACGCCACCCACTGTGACGAACTGATGAAGGCGCTCGAGGGATTCCGCCGGCACGCCGGGCCCGTGGCACAGCGCTGGGGCACCCTGCTCGCCTCCCGTCTCGGGGCCGGGTCCCGTCTCCTCGTCGCCGGCAACGGCGGCAGCGCGGCCCAGGCCCAGCACCTCACCGCCGAACTGGTGGGCCGTTACCGGGAGGACCGCCCGCCGTTCTCCGCCCTCGCGCTGCACGCGGACACCTCCACCACGACCGCCGTCGCCAACGACTACGGCGTCCAGGAGATCTTCGCCCGGCAGGTCGCGGCGCACGGCCGCGCCGGCGACGTCCTGGCGCTGCTGTCCACCAGCGGCGCCAGCGCCAACCTGCTCGTCGCCGCGAACACGGCCCACCGCCTCGGCATGACGGTGTGGGCCCTGACCGGCCCGGCGCCGAACCCACTGGCCGGTGCCGCGGACGAGGCCCTGTGCGTCGACGCGGCAACCTCCGCCACGGTCCAGGAACTGCACCTCGTGGCGGTCCACATGCTCTGCGAGGCCTTCGACCGGACGATCGAACGCCAGGTGCCGGGGGACAGGCAGCGGCGCAACGGCGAACGCCCGGCGGCCGAGAGCCGACGGGCCGCGGCGCCCCGGGCGTTCGCCGGCGGAGAGCAGGGCGTATGACCTCCCCGGCCCCCCTGCTCGTCGTCGGAGACGCCCTGCTCGATCACGACGTCCGCGGCCGGGTCGAGCGACTCGCCCCCGACGCGCCCGTCCCCGTCGTCAGCGGGCCCCGACGCACCACCCGGCCCGGCGGTGCCGCGCTGGCCGCCTGGCTCGCCGCGGCCGACGGCCGACCGGTCACCCTGGTCACCGCGCTGGGCGACGACCCGGACAGCGCCTGTCTGCGCGGGCTCCTGGCCGGCCGGGTCGACCTGGTGGAGATCCCCCTCGCCGGCACCCTGTCCAGCAAGACGCGCGTCCTCGCGGCCGGCCGGCCGCTGCTGCGCCTGGACGAGGGCGAGGGAAGAGCCCGGGAGGGGACGGAGCCGGCGCGCCGGGCCATCGCCGCGGCCAGGGCCGTCCTGGTCGCCGACTACGGCCGGGGGACCGCGGACGTGCTGCGCGAGGCACTGGCCTCCGTCGCGGCCCGGGTGCCGGTGGCCTGGGACCCACATCCGCGTGGCCGGCCACCGGTACCCGGCGTCCGGCTGGCCACGCCGTCCGCCGCCGAGGCACATGTCTTCGCGGGCGGCGCCGCGGCCACCGGGCAGCCCGAGCCCGGCAGCGAACTGCACACGGCGGCCCAGGACGCCGGCCGGCTGGTCCGCACCTGGCGCGCCGCCACGGTGGCCGTCACGCTCGGCGGGCGCGGGGCGCTGCTCTCGCACGGCGAGACACCGCTGCTCGTGCCCTCGCCGGTCACCGCCGAGGGCGATGCGTGCGGAGCCGGGGACCGGTTCGCGGCGACCGCCGCCGGACTCCTGGCCGACGGCGAACTCGTCGAGACGGCCGTACGGGAAGCCGTGCACGCCGCCACCCGCTACGTCGCCGAAGGCGGCGTCCGGTCCGTCGCCGTGGACACCACGCCGGGCGGGCCCGCGGCCCAGCCGACCGACGACGAGCCGACGGACGACGCCCTGCGGACCGCCGCCCGGGTGCGGGCCGCGGGCGGCACCGTCGTCGCCGCCGGAGGCTGCTTCGACCTGCTGCACGCCGGCCATGTGGCGCTGCTCCAGGCCGCCCGCCGTACCGGGGACTGCCTGGTGGTGTGCATCAACTCCGATGCCTCGGTACGCCGCCGCAAGGGCGCCGGCCGGCCGCTCGTCCCGGAGGCGGACCGGATCCGCGTCCTGCGGGCACTGGAGTGCGTCGACGCCGTCGCCGTGTTCGACGAGGACACACCCGAACGGCTCCTCACCGAGATCCGCCCGCACATCTGGGCCAAGGGCGGCGACTACGCCAGGACCCGGCTGCCGGAGGCGTCCGTGGTGCAGAGCTGGGGCGGCCAGGTCGTCCTCTTCCCCTACCTCGACGGCCGCTCCACCACGAGCATCGCCGAGCGAGCCGCCCTCACCCCGCCGACGGGCACCCCGGCACAGGCCGCGAGCGGCGGAAGGAGGCCACGGTGACGGATCCGGCCCAGCGGCACCGCGTGCTGGTGCTGCGCGCGCTCGGCCTGGGCGATCTGCTGGCCGGCGTGCCCGCACTGCGGGGCGTACGGCGGGCCTTCGCCCGGGACCGCGTCGTGCTCGCCCTGCCGCCCTCCCTCCGGGAGGCGGCCCTGGCCACCGGAGCCGTCGACAGCGTCCTGCCGGCCGAGGCGCCCGGCCGGGCCGTGCCGTCGCTCGGCCGGTGGACCGGGCCGCCGCCGGACATCGCCATCGACCTGCACGGCAACGGGCCCGAGAGCCGCGACGCGCTCGCCGCACTCGCCCCCCGACGGCTGCTCGCCCACGCCGCGGCGCCCGAACCCGGGCTCGGCCGGCCTCCCGTGTGGCGGCCGGACGAGCACGAGCGCGAGCGGTGGTGCCGCTTCCTCGGGGCCTACGGCATAGCCGCCGACCCCGGCGACGTACGGCTGCCCCGGCCCGTCACGCCCTCCCCGGCGCCGGGCGCCGTCGTGGTCCATCCCGGCGCCGAGTCCGCCGCCCGGCGCTGGCCCGCCGAGCGGTACGCCGTCGTCGTACGGCGCCTGCGAGCCCTCGGCCGGCGGGTCGTCCTCACCGGTGGGCCGGGCGAGGACACACTGGTCACCGACATCGCCGAACGCGCCGGCCTGCCCGCCCGCCACCTGCTGCGCGGTGGGCTGCCGTTCGACGCGCTGTCGGCCCTGGTCGCCCACGCCCCGCTCGTCGTCAGCGGGGACACCGGCCTGGCCCATCTGGCGGTGGCCCACGGCACGCCTTCCGTGACGCTCTTCGGCCCGGTCTCGCCCCGGCTGTGGGGGCCCCCGCGCCTCGCCCGTCATCTCGCGCTGTGGCACCCCGGACCGCCGGGCGATCCGCACGGTGACGTGCCCGATCCGCAGCTGCTGCAAATCGGCGCCGACGAGGTCACCGCCGCCGCGCTGAGCCTGCTGCGCCCCGCCGGGACCAGCGCACGGCCACGGAAGGGAGACACCCCTCGTGGCACGGCAGTCCGCCCCTGACGCGCCACCCGGCCGGGCCGACGGCCCCGACGGACGGGTCACGGTCGCGGTGATCACCCGTGACCGCCCCTACAGCGTGCTGCGCACCCTGGACGCCCTGGCGACCCTGCCGGAGCGGCCCAGTGTGATCGTCGTCGACAACGGCTGCGACGACGCGCGTGCAGCGCCGTGCGCCGGCACCCCGCGGCCGTCCGGCTGCTGCGGCCCCGCGAGAACACCGGAGCCCTGGGCCGCAACCTCGCCGTACAGCACGCGGACACGCCCTACGTGGCCTTCAGCGACGACGACTCCTGGTGGGCCCCCGGCGCGCTGCGCCGGGCAGCCGACCTGCTCGACGCCCACCCCCGCCTCGGCCTCCTGGCCGCCCGCACACTGGTCGGCGCCGACGGGACCGAGGACCCGCTCAACGCCGTCCTCGCGGCTTCCCCCCTGCCGGACGAACCCGACCTGCCGGGCCGGCCGGTGCTCGGCTTCCTGGGCTGCGCCTGCGTGGTGCGCCGGGACGCCTTCCTCACGGCGGGCGGCTATCACCCGCTGCTCTTCTTCGGCGGGGAGGAGACCCTGCTCGCCTACGACCTCGCGGTCCACGGCTGGGGAGTCACCTACGAACCCTCACTGACGGCACGGCACCATCCCGACCCCGCAGGCCGCGGCGACCGGAACACCATCTGCAACGCCGCAACGAGGCGCTGACGTTGTGGCTGCGCCGACCGCTCCCCGTCGCGCTGTGGGCCAGCGCGCGTCTGGCGGCGGCCGCCGTCACCGGCGAGTCCGAGGCGCGTCGGGCCCTGCACGGCCTGCTGCTCCGGCTCCCCGCCGCTCTCGCGCGGCGCAGACCCCTGCCGGAGCATGTGGAGCACGCGGCCCGCTTGGTCGACAGCGGAGCGTGCGCCTCGGCGGAGGCGAGGCGGCGGTCATGAGCGTACGGAACACAGCGCCCAGCGGCCCGGACGGCCGCCGTGGTCAGCACCCACAACCGGCGTCACCCGCGAAGTCGTCCACCACCTCCAGCGGTGTTGGCCGTCGGCCTGCGCATGCCGCCGGTCCCGCTGCCGAAACCCTGCGGGTGCCGGCCCGACAGGAGCGGCCTCACGGGCTGTGCGACACAAAGGGAGGCACGGCCCCAGGCCCCTGGCCCATAGCGGTCCTGGCCGCTGCATCGTGAGCCGGCGGGCTCTGTCAGGGGACTCGTTCGGCACGGATGACCACCAGTTCTTCCCTTTCGTCGGACGTGGCGAGCAGCCCGCGCCGGCGCAGCCACTCCTCGCGGGAGCGCAGCACCGGCCCCAAGGCGATCCAGCGCCGCCGGGTCACCGCGGCCTTCAGCCCGGCGCCTCGCAACAACTCCAGGGAGCGCTCGGGGCCGCTGAGTGCGGACTGCACGAAGAGCAGCACGCCCCCCGAGTGCAGCAGTGGGGGCGCGTCCCGGCAGATCCGGTCCAGCAGCAGGCGCCCGTCCTGGCCTGCGTCCCAGGCGCGGGACCGGCCGCGCCCGGTGTGCGGCGCCGGGACGTAGGGCGGGTTCGCCAGGATCAGGTCATATGTCCGGTCATGGACCGGACCGAAGAGGTTGCCTCGTCGGATACGCACCGGCAGCCGGGACAGCCAGGCGTTCAGCCGGGCCGTCCACACCGCCCGCCGGGAGACGTCCACCGCGGTCACATCGGCGCCGTACCGGGCCGCGGCAAGCGCCAGCGCACCGCTCCCGGTGCCGACGTCCAGCACCCGCGCGCCCGGCGGGGGAGCCTCCTCGTGGAGAGCCTCGGCCAGCAGCGCGGTGTCCTCCTGCGGGGCGTAGACGCCCGGAAGAACAAGGAAGGTCACCGGAGCCGGGTACCCGGACATCGCGGACGTATGAGTCTCGAGGTCTTTGCGTGATCGCACGACGACATGTGCGGCACTGCCGGTACGGCTCGGGCCGGCCGCACCGGTTGTCGCCGGGCAGTCCCGCGACGACAACCGGGCCGGCGGGCCGTACCGGCCTCGTAGGGCCGTGCGGCTCCTTGCCGAACCGTCGTGGCCTGCGGGACGTGGTTCGTGCGTCCGGCCCGCCACCAGCCGGGTGCCACATCCTTCGGCGTTCCAACCCGCGGACGACAATTCATCTGCCGTCGATTCCGGAATCGTTCACCAGCCGAGCGCGTCGTCGTCCGCGCGCGCATCCCAGCTCGGCGCGACGGGGCTGGTGTCCTGGCAGGTGAAGCCGAGTCGGGTCAGCGCCCGGCGCATCTCGGCCACCGTGAAGTCACGGCGGTTCTGCCTGGTGATCACTTCCCCGACCTGCATCACGGGGTAGACGCGGCGGTCGATGGTGACAGACACGCCGGTGAGGGGTTCGGGCGGGACACCGGTCATGGACTGTTCGATCTCGATCTTGGTCAGGTCGAAGGGGTACCGGGCGATGACACAGCGCATGGCTGCCTCCACGAAATGGGGGGAGAGTGCCGGGGGCGGTGACCGGGTGACGGGGTCGGGCGGGGCGGGTACGACGGTCAGGGCGTGAGAGTGAGCACGCCCAGGGCGTAGCCGTGTTCGTCGATCACGGGGGACACGTCCAGCGTCCGGATCCGCATGGCGGCCTCCGCCTCACCGAGTATCGATGTGGACGAGGTGAACGGTCCGCGGTCGAGTGGGATGTCCCGCAGCCGTGTCCTGTCGCTGTACCACGAGCCGCCGCGGTGTGCGGCGAGCTGGGCCCGGGTGACCAGTCCCGCGCATCGACCGTCGTCGTCCCGGAGGAGCAGGTGCGGGACACGCGCACCGATGAGCACGGACAGGGCCACGTCGACCGCCATGTGGTCGTCGACCTGCGGCCCGGGAGCATGCATGGCGTCGCGGGCGGTCAGACCGGTGCCGTCGGCGCCGTCGGGCAGCTGTGTCCGGGGCGGAAACGTCGTCAAGGGCTTCTCCTCTTCGTTGGGGCGGGCAGGACGGGCGACGGCTCGTCCCGACCGCAGGGAGCGCTTCCCCGGGCTTGAGCTATGGGTTGTTCCTCGGTGCGGGCCGACGGCCCCGGGCGACGGCCCCGCTGCTTCCGCCACGGCCGGTCCCCTGGCCGCTCCTTCCACGGCCGGCGGCGCGGCTCCTGTGATGCCGGCCGACGGATCCCTTGCCCTCGGGTCGTCCTTCGACCGGTGCGGCGAGGACGACGGGAACGCCGGAGGGGGTCCGGGCGCCGGTGATGCGCTGAAGCTCGGCCTCGCCCCGGCGGATCCGGGCGGTGCGCGGAGCGATGCCGGCGTCGGCCATCAGACGATCCACCGCGCGCCGCTGGTGCGGCAGCACGAGGGTGACGACGGTGCCGGACTCGCCGGCGCGTGCGGTACGGCCGCCGCGGTGGAGGTAGTCCTTGTGGTCGCCGGGAGGGTCGACGTTCACGACGAGGTCGAGGCCCGTGACGTGGATTCCGCGGGCGGCGACGTTGGTCGCCACCAGGACCGTGACGTGTCCGTCCTTGAACTGGGCGAGCGTCCGGTTGCGCTGCGACTGGGACTTGCCGCCGTGCAGGGCCGAGGCTCGTACCCCGACGGACAGCAGGTGCTTGGTGAGCCGGTCCACCGCGTGCTTGGTGTCCAGGAACATGAGCACGCGTCCGTCGCGGGCGGCGATCTCGGTCGCGGCGTGGTCCTTGTCGGCATCGCGTACGTGCAGCAGGTGGTGCTCCATGGTGGTGACGGCTCCCGCGGACGGGTCGACCGAGTGCACCACGGGGTCGTGCAGGTAGCGGCGTACCAGGAGGTCGATGTTGCGGTCCAGGGTGGCCGAGAACAGCAACCGCTGGCCGGCCGCGGGGGTTTGGTCGAGCAGCGAGGTCACTTGCGGCATGAAACCCATGTCGGCCATCTGGTCGGCCTCGTCCAGCACGGTGACGGCGACCCGGTCCAGCCGACAGGCCCCCCGCTCGATGAGGTCCCTGAGCCGTCCGGGCGTCGCTACGACGACCTCGGCGCCGGCGCGCAGCGCCCTCGCCTGGCGGTCTGCCGACATGCCGCCCACCACGGTGGCGAGCCGCAGCCGCAGGGCGCGGGCGTAGGGGCTGAGCGCGTCGGTGACCTGCTGGGCCAGTTCCCGGGTGGGGACGAGGACGAGGGCCAGCGGCTGCCGGGGCTCGGCCCGCTGCCCGTCCAGACGGGCCAGTACCGGCAGGCCGAAGGCGAGCGTCTTGCCCGAGCCCGTCCGGCCCCGGCCCAGGACGTCCCGGCCGGCCAGTGTGTTCGGCAGTGTGGCCGCCTGGATCGGGAAGGGCACGGTCACGCCCTCGGCGCCGAGCGCGGCCAACAGCCTTGCGGGCACGTCCAGTTCGGTGAACGTCTCGACCGCCGGCAGCGGTTCGGTGAGGGTGACCGGCAGGGCGAACTCCTGTCGGCGCGGGGCGGAGCGTGCGCCCTGGCCGGTCTTTCGTCCGGTACCCGGACGGGGACCTGGGCGGCCCGTTCCCTGCGTACGGAAGCGGCTTCCGGAACCGGTGCCGGTGTGTCGGGGGGTGCGGTTCATGGAAGAACCTTCCTCGATGCGGCGTATCGAGGAATTCCGTCCAGCGGCCATGGCCGCACCAGGATTCGCAAGAATGAGCCGAAGAAAAAAGAGCCGGGCCTCGTGGCGCTGGAGCGGGGGGCGGGCGGCGGTCCGGAAAATCCGGAAAACGGGAAAATCAATGGGCTGGGGCCCGTACCCCAAGAGCACGGGCCCCAGCCACATGATGCGCGAGCCGGTGGCTCGCGACGGTTTCCGTCAGCGTCAGGCGGGAACGATGTTCTCGGCCTGCGGGCCCTTCTGGCCCTGCGTGACGTCGAAGCTCACCTTCTGGCCTTCCTGAAGCTCGCGGAAGCCACCGTTGCTGATGATGTTCGAGTAGTGGGCGAACACGTCAGCGCCGCCGCCCTCCTGCTCGATGAAGCCGAAGCCCTTTTCCGCGTTGAACCACTTCACGGTGCCAGATGCCATATTGAATCTCCCTTGAGGGGCAGTGCCGGTCTCCGCACTTTGCGGGCCGAGTCGCCGCGTTGATCACCCCTCCGGAAGGATCCGGAAAGCTCTGCAAAGATAAAATCTCTGGTAACCAAAACTGCAACTGCTCTCACGTTAACACAGGTCGGATGAAGACGGCGACGCGCTTTCCGGAGCGTCCGGCAATTATCCTCCCGCGCCGGGGTGTATTTCTGTAGTGGCGGGACTAGGTATCTGCGCCGTGCTCGTCCAGCTTCCGGCGTACTTCCCGGTTCAGACGCAGGGCGTCGTCCAGCTGGTCCTCAAGTGAGACGATGCGGCACGCGGCCTCGCGGGGGTGCCCTGGTCGACAAGCTCACGGGCGCGGGCGGCGAGGCGCAACTGGCGGCGGGAACAGCGGCGGTGGCCGCCTTCCGAACGCAGAGGAGCGATCCGGCACCATCCGCGTCGTGCCACAACCCTAACTCCGGCAGGTATGGAGATGTGGGCTCGCCGTGACAGATTTCCCCGCTGCCCGCGCGCCGCGCTCAGTCCGCGGAGCTGCCCGGTTCCGCCGCCAGGCCGGCGGCGGACACGAGCGATGCACGCAGGCCAGTGCTCCGCGCGCCGGCGCTGGTGACGTGAGGACGTTTCCCAGGACTGGAGAGCGATCGCCCGGCAATGTGCCGAGCGGTGCGCTCCTCGTCGGCATCCTGCCCTCCGCGCGCTTCACGGCCGGCACGACCGTGCTCGCCCGCGGGGCCATGCTCCTGCTCTGCACCGACGGCATCACCGAGGCCCGCACCGGCGAAGACCGCACCGGCCTGTACGGGGACGAGGCCCTGCTCGCCTTCGCCGCCACCCACCCGGACATCGCACTCGCCGTACCCACCCGCACCCTGCGCACCCTGCGCACCGTCGGACTCGACCAGATCTTTCCCCTCCGCTGCGACAGCGGCACGACCCCCATTCCTGAGGAGGGAGTGGGCTGACCGGGCAATGACGCAACGGCAGGACCATGCTTGATCAGACAGAAGCCCAACCGGCCGTCAGGCCGAGATACTCGAAGGGCCTTCCCGGGACGTGCGCGTGCGCGGGAAGGCCCTTCGAGGAAAAGAAGTGCAGTCAGTGCTTGAAGGCGTCCTTGGCCTTCTCCTTGGCCTCACGGGCATCCCCCGTGCTCTTTTCAGCCCGTCCTTCGGCGGCCATGCGGTCATTCCCGATGGCGCTTCCAGCGGCCTCTTTGAGCTTGCCCTCGGCCTGTTCGGTCTTCGCCTTGGCCTTCTCGCCGGCGGTCATGGAATGCGCCTCCTCGTCATCGCGGTGCCGTTGTCTTCGCTGCAGTCCACTCGTGCCCCGGCTCTCCCTGCACAAACAAGCCGCACCTGCGGAATGAACCAACAGTCGCGGGGCACACGGCGGCTCAGGAGGTCGATAACCATGGTTCCCTTGTTGCTCGTTCTGCTTCTCGCACTCGTCCTTTTCGGTGCCGGTTTCGCCGTCAAGATCCTCTGGTGGGTGGCCGTCGCCGTCCTGGTGCTGTGGCTGCTCGGCTTCGTCATGCGCTCCACGAGCGCGGGCGGCGGGCGCGGCCGTTGGTACCGATGGTGAGCTGACTCGTACTCACCCCATGAGGGGGGCCCGGCCGACACCGGCCGGGCCCCCCTCATGTCGCCCCGGTTGGTGCGGGCGGTGGGAATCAGGCGGTGACGCGTCATGCACCCTCACGCGCGCCCGGCATCGTATGAGGCGCTACCGCTGTGGGGCCCCGCCAACAGTCCGAGCACCCTGGATTGTCCGGTCCGATCCCGGGTACCTGCGCCTGGAGGCGTGAGGTAGCAGAGGCGGTACGGATGGAACGGGCCTTGGCGGGCGAGGACAGCATGATGCCCCACTCAGATGGCGCTTTTCTGAGCGTCGCGGTGGCTCTGGACGGGAAGGGCCCCTGCATCGCCGAGGCGCGCCACACGGCTGCCGGCTTCCTGAATCGGATACGCGCCGAGCACGGTGTTGCGATCTCCCAGCGGGCCGTGGAGGTGACGCAGCTGGTGGTGAGCGAACTGGTCACCAATGCGCAGAAGTACGCCGTCGGCCCCGTCCTGCTGGATCTGCGGATCGTCGGTGCTCTGGTGGAGGTCCAGGTGTGGGACTCCGATCCAGTGCTGCCGGTGGCTCGGGCCGCCGATGCGGGCCGGGTGGGGCAGCACGGCCTGGAGATCGTCATGGCCGTCTGCGAGGGCTTTGAAGCCGCGCGAGAACCGGTCGGCAAGCGCATCACCGCCCGTCTGGCCCTGACGGACGATCCGTGCGGCGTCAGCTCCTGGGCCAGCAGGTGAGCGACCGCCAGGCTCGACCGGCACTCGCCCGCACGCCGAAGCCGGCCGCCTCGCCGTGACCGGCCTGCAGTCGCGGCGCCGGCCCGGTTACCGGTCGCAACCCCTGAACCCACTCCACGGGGAGGCGTCCCAGCTCACGGCCCTGCCTCTTGAGCTCGGGGTGGCAGGCATGGGTGGGAAACGGGGGGGTAGCCGAGGCATCGTCGGCCGCTTCGCGGCGGGCCATGGCACGAGTTCGAATCCGGGAGGGGACCTACATGGCGCTCATGAGCATGCTGGACACACAGACCACCGAGCTGCCCGAAGTCGCCGACCCCTCCCGGGTGGCGCCCAAGGACGCGCGCGAGCTCTCCCGGTCGTTCTTCGAGCAGCTGGCGGTGCTGGAGGAGGGCACTCCTGAGTACAGCTACGCGCGGAACACGCTGATCGAGATGAACATGTCCCTGGTCCGCTTCGCGGCCGGCCGGTTCCGCAGCCGGGGACCGGAGGAGATGGAGGACATCGTCCAGGTCGGCATGATCGGCCTGATCAAGGCGATCGACCGGTTCGAGCTGTCCCGCGAGGTGGAGTTCACCTCCTTCGCCATCCCCTACGTCGTCGGTGAGATCAAGCGGTTCTTCCGCGACACCACATGGGCCGTGCACGTACCCCGGCGGCTGCAGGAGGCCCGCGTCCAGCTCGCCCGCGCCACGGAGGAGCTGCGAAGCCGGTTGGGTCGCACGCCGACGGTCAAGGAGCTGTCGGAGCTGATGAGCCTGCCCGAGGACGAGGTGATGGAGGCCCGTCTGGCCGCGAACGGCTACAACTCTTCCTCCCTGGACGCCACCATCGGCGCCAGCGAGGACGGCGAGAGCGCCCTGCAGGACTTCATCGGCGTAGAAGACACCGGGCTGGAGTTGGTGGAGGACTTCCATTCCCTGGCCCCGCTGATCGCCGGCCTGGATGAGCGGGACCGGCAGATCATCCACATGCGGTTCGTGGAGGAACTCACCCAGGCCCAGATCGGTGAGCGTCTGGGCGTCTCCCAGATGCATGTCTCCCGGCTGCTGTCCCGCTGCCTCGCCCGCCTGCGTGAGGGCCTGCTCACCACCAGCTGACCAGCCAGCTGTCGTACCCGCCTGATGCCCGCCACAGCTGTGGCGGGCATCAGGCGGGTACGGGGCCGGGGGCGCTGTCCCGGTCGATCTCGCCGCAGATCTCACCAGTCTCACCGAGGACTGCTGGGCAGCAAGGGGGACCGCCCTTCGAGCTCACACTCTTCGTGGTGTGCCTGTGGGAGAAGTACACGCACACTCCATGAAGAAAAACTGTCGCGGCGACAGTAGACATTCCGCCGTTGCGGGGTTAGCGTGGTCTGCGTACCCAGAAGTCCAAGTGGGCACAGCAGGCACGAACTGCTGTGCAGGTAGACCCAGAAGGACACGGCCCCGGTGGGGCTGTGAGCAGCACCTGCGGTATCCGCGCCATCGAAAGGTGAGGAGCAGAACGCCATCAGGATCGCCCGGGCGAGGAAGCAGTCCGCCCGGGTACCGCAAGGCCCCGGATTGGAAGGTGGTCCCCGGTCACGCATTCACGATCCCCGCAACCCCGCCCTCCCAGGCGGTACCTGCGGAAAAAGAAGGCCGGCGCAGTGCGCCGGTAGATGGTGTTGAAAGCTCGGGGCCCGGGTGCCGTACTGGCACCCGGGCCCCCCGACGCGTCCCCGAAAGAAGAGGTCTATGCCGCCTGCCGGTTCCCGTCCCGTCGGCCCTCTCGATGATGACGACTACCCCGCCTACACCATGGGCCGGGCCGCCGAGATGCTCGGCACCACCCCCGCCTTCCTCCGCGCCCTCGGTGAACACCGTCTGATCACCCCGCTGCGCTCCGATGGCGGCCATCGCCGCTATTCCCGATACCAGCTCCGCATCGCCGCCCGTGCCCGCGAACTCGTCGACCAGGGCACCGCCATAGAGGCCGCCTGCCGCATCGTCGTCCTCGAAGACCAGCTCGAAGAGGCGCAGCGCATCAACGAGCAACTGCGTGCCGAGAGCGGCAAGCCTCGGTCGAACACATCAGCCTGATCGGAACGCCCGAACCCGAAGCAAGCGATGCACCGCCGACGGACGAGGCGGCTGAGAAACCGCACCGCCGTTCCGTGGCTCAGGCGGGCTCGACGCGTCAACCGGACCCCGCCGGAAGACACACGCGCGAGCGGGCGTGATGGATGCAGGGGGTGAATGGGGGGCGAACCGGGGGAAGAAGGAGCAGCAACCGATAGGAGGTTGCCATGGGTGGCGGGGATCTGGAACTGGGGCAGCTTCTGGCCGCCGCTGAGGCGGCACCCCCCGGGGAGTCCGTCGAGGTACTTGCGCATGACCTGCGCAAGCGCTTCGGGGCGGAGCGTGTGTCGTTCCTGTTCGTCGACCTCGTGGGCCGGCGGTTGGTGCGCCTGACCACACAGGCCGAGGACGACATGGAGGGCGCTGCCGAGTGGATCGACCTGGAGGGCAGTGTCTACGACGCGGTCCTGCGCAGCCAGCGCCAGTGCGTGGAACCGGACGGCCAGGGCGGGCGGCGCGTCATCTCGCCGGTGACCAACCGCGGCGACTGTATCGGTCTGTTGGAGGCGACGCTGCAGAACGCCGACGACACCGTGCTCGCGCAGATCGAAGACGCGGCGCACGCACTGGCCTACATCATCGTCACGGACCGCCGTTTCACCGATCTGTACCACGCGGGCCGACGCACCACCCAGACCAGCCTGGCCGCCGAGATCCAGCACCAACTGCTTCCCTCGGCCTCCTGCTGCGAGGCTCCTCAGTTCACCCTCGCGGCAGGGCTGGTGCCTGCCGACGACATCGGCGGGGACACCTACGACTACACCCTCGATCGCGACACACTGCACCTGTCCATCACCGACGCCATGGGACACGACACCAACTCCGCCCTGCTCGCCACGCTCCTGGTCGGCGCGATGCGCGGCGCCCGCCGCAGCGGCTGTGACGCACTCCAGCAGGCGCAACACGCCCACGACGCCCTGCTGGCCCACAGCCGCGGCCTGGCCACCGGCCAGTTGCTGTGCATCGGCCTCACAACGGGGACCTGTGAACTGGTCAACGCAGGGCATCCCCGGCCCCTGCGCCTACGCAAAGGCGCCACCGAGGTCGAAGAGGTCGACCTCGCAGTCAACCTCCCCTTCGGCGTGGCAGCCCTCACCTCTTACCATGTCCAGGAACTCCAGCTTCTCCCCGGCGACCGTCTGATCCTGCTCACCGACGGCATGCAGGAACGCGGCGCCGGAGCCGTCGACCTGGCATCCCTCGTGTGGGACACCCGGGCCTCACATCCCAGGGAAGCGGTGCGCCGCCTGACCACCGCGGTGCTGGACGCCTGTCGGGGAAATCTCAGGGACGACGCCACTGTCCTCGTCCTGGACTGGCACGGTCCGCGGCGCGAAGACCGCTAGGGTCCAGTTCGCTGATCAAGCACCACAGCTCGCTCGGTGGAGGTCGTCGTGCGGGACTCCGACCCGGTGGGCCATCGGCTCAGTCCGAGCCCAGGGGAAAGTCGATTGGGTCGATCCCGGTCGATGCCGTACAGTTCACCGTACCGACGCGGGGTGGAGCAGCTCGGTAGCTCGCTGGGCTCATAACCCAGAGGTCGCAGGTTCAAATCCTGTCCCCGCTACTCAGATGTGAAGGCCCGGTGTCCACCGGGCCTTCACTGCGTGTGGGCCGGTTCGGACCTGGCTCGGTGCGGCCCGGTGCATCGACGTCTTCTGCGACCGCGGTGCCCTGTTCGCCGAGACCTCGACCTGCTGTGTGTCGCCGGGCACGAGACGGCACACCGCCGTCGCCGATGATCAGGACCTGAGGGCCCCCATCGACTCGAACGGAAGGCCGCGAGGTCGACCGCCTGAACACGGCGATCACGACGATTCTGGGTGCCGCCCGGACACGGATCGACGGCGGTACCCGCTGCGATCTCAGGGCGGCGGCGCGACAGGCGATCGCCGGTCGCTCCATCGAACTCGCCATTCCGGCCGACGTCGACGTCGCTGTGGCAACCGAACTCGTCGTCGCTGTGTTGTCACCCCTCTTGGAGACCGGCCTGCGGCATGCGAGTTCACGCGTCTGGGTCACGGGGCGCGTCCAGCCCCAGGGCGTCGTGATCGATGTCCTCGACGACGGCCCGGGGTTCGATCCGGCGGAGGTCGACCGGGTCTTCGAAGCGGGCGTGACCAGCGGCGACGGGCACGGGTTGGGGCTGGCCGTGGTAAGGCGTCTCGCCGCGTCCGCGGGAGTGGCGGTCCGTGCTGTCGCGGCCGGTCACGGTCGCGTCGAGGTGACCTTCCCCGCGCCGGAGGCGATCGCGTAGTCAGGTTATGTGCAGGTTGGCCGAGCCAACATCGCCGTATGACAACGACGAGCGAGGCCCGCACGCACCGCAGTGGGCGGCTGATACTGAACAAGGTTCCCGAGGTCACCGTCTGGTTCTGGGTGATCAAGATCCTGTGCACGACCGTCGGTGAAAGTTTCGCCGACTGGATCAACATGAAGCTGGGCGTCGGCCTGGTGAACACGGCCTGGATCTTCACCGCGGTGTTCGTCGTGGTCCTGGGCGTCCAGCTACGGCTGAAGCGGTACGTCCCGTTCCCGTACTGGCTGACCGTGGTCGTTGTCAGCGTCACGGGCACGCTGTACACCGACATCCTGACCGACCAGCTCAACGTACCGCTGTGGATCAGCTCCGCCGTGTTCTCGGTCCTGCTCGCCGTGGTCTTCGGCGTGTGGTGGCTGCGCGAGCGTACCCTCTCCATCCACTCGGTCACGACGCTGCCGCGTGAGTCGTTCTATTGGCTCGCCGTTCTCGTCACGTTCGCGCTCGGCACCGCGACCGGCGACTGGACCCTGGAGCTCACCGGCTGGAGCCCGGGAGTCTCGGTCGTGCTGCCGCTCGGTCTCATCGCGGCGGTCACGCTGCTGTGGAGGTTCGGCGCGAACCCGGTGCTGTCCTTCTGGCTCGCCTACATCCTGACCCGCCCGCTCGGGGCGAACATCGGAGACTGGCTCGCCTCCCCGAAGGTCGCTCAGAGCCCGGGCGACCCGACCGGTCTTGCGCTGGGCACCTTCACCACCAGCCTGATCTTCCTTGGCCTGATCCTGGCGACTGTCATCTACCTGACGGTGACGCGCTCCGACGTGACCGAGACCTACGACGCTACGCACACCCAGCAGGGCACCGCCAACCCGCAGAGGGAGCGTATCGCGCTGGCGGGCTTCGGCCTCCTCGCCGTCGCCACGGGGGGCCTGCTGGTCTGGGCTCACAGCCAGCCGCACGTCGGCCCGGCGCCGGAGAAAGACGCCACCTCCACCGTTCGACTCGCGCCTGGCCAGGCCGTGAAGAAGTTCCCGCCCGCGAAGGTCGAGGCACTCAGGAAGCTCGCATCGACCTCGCTCAAGGACGCACGGTCGGGCAACGCGACCGGGGCCCACGCCGCCGCCCAGTCCCTGCGCGATCTCTGGGATGCCGACCAAGCCTCGTTGCAGCCGCTGGACAACACCGGCTGGACGTTCCTCGACGCTCAGATGGACCAGGTCCTGAAGACCTTCGGCATCGACCACCCGAACCCGCCGATGTCGCCGGCACAGCAGGAGGCCGGACTCAACACCCTCCTCACGGATATGCGCTGAGGGACGTGATCGGCGGCGCCTCTCCTGAGGCCGCCGCCGATCACGCTCTTGCGGAGCACGGGCTCCGTGACACCGTCAGGCCTCATGGCATACGAGACATCAGAGACCCTGGCGGCCTCATCGGCCGGCGCCAGGCGTCCTCGGGCCACCGGTCGAGCTGGAACAAAGTGCCGGAGGTCACTGTCTGCTTCTGGATCATCACGATGCTGTGGCCGCGAGAGGCATACCTGCCGAAACGGAGCAGGAAGATGTTGCTGGTGGGCCCCGCACCGCGCCCGGCATGACAATCTGTGGCTGCCTATCCCCGCCGGACAGCGACGGCAACTACGACCTCAAGCGCAAGTTCCGCGAAGCCCTGGCGCGCAAGCGCGGTGTGCAGGCGGATGCCGCTGATGTGGCCGCCAACTCCGATGCGTCGAAGGTGCGTGCGGCGCACGGCCCGGCTGCGAGCCAGCGGTCGTTCAGGCGTAAGAGCGGCGGCTGAGTCGATCAGTCCCGCGGTCTGGCCGCTCGACCAGCACTCTGAGCGCCACGCACTCGCGCGCCCCGTGTAGGACCCGCAACGTGCGCGTACCCCTGTGCGCGTTGCGGGTGAGGCGTAGCCGGCGGTCCCGCCTGTGGGAAGGGGACTGACGGCCCGGTGCGAGTGCGCCGCGTGCTCGGAGACCAGCGGTGGCAGCAGCTCGGGCGCGTACTGCGGGTCCGTCACCAGTCCGTCGTAGTACACCAGGTAGGTCTGTCCGAGCAGGCGGCGTGAAAATTCACGACCGGTGCAACAAGACGACGCAAAAGGCGCCCCCGCGCGGGCAGCACGGGGGCGCAGCCGAAGAGGGCGGTTCACAGTGCGTCGACGTCACTCACCTTCCAGCCTGCGGACGCGTGGGTCATCGTCATCCGGACCCGGTTCAGATCCAGACGGGAGCCCGAGACCTGGGTGCTCTCGGTGACCTGGTTGACGAAGAGCAGGACCACGGCCTTGTCCGCCGAGGCCGACACGACGGAGGCCGCGGGGCTGCCGCCGCTCGCGGGTTCGGCCACCGTCGCCTTCACCACCGCGTGGTACTTCCTGGCCGTCGGCCCGACCACACGCGTCGTGGTCTTCCGGTACTCGTCACGGAAGTGCCCGGTCAGACGGTCACGGGCACGGGCGAAATCCCGGTCCAGATGCCGGTAGTCGTACGACAGCACGACCGGCGCCGCCTTCCGCGCGGCCATGAGCGCCTCCGCCCGAGCGTCCTCGGTCCTCCGCCCCTGCGTGTACTGCCACCCGAGCACCGCGACCGCGACCAGACCCGCCACGAGGAGGACACCGAGTACCGCGGTGAGCCGCCGCCGGGCGGAGCGCTGCGGGGGCGCGCTGCCCTCCGGCTCCGCCAGGGACTCCGGGTCCTGCTCCACGCATTGCGGCGACGGCTCCGGCGGGTCGTCCCAGCCGTCCGCCGACGGCTCGACCAGCATGGTCGGCCCTGAGAGCGGTGCCTCGGGGGAGAGGGGTCCCTCGGGCCGCTTCACGTGCTCCGTCCGCTTGGCGCGCTTGGCCGCCGCGCGGGCGGCCGCGGTCATCGTCCGGCGGGCGGGCGAGCCGGTGGTGCGGCCTCGGGAAGTCGCGTTCCCCATGGTCGTGCTCCTCACTACTGGTGGCTGTCGGCTGGTGTCGGTCAGCCCACGAACTCGACGTCGGAGGTCAGCCAGCGCCCGCCCCGGTGCACCAGGTCGAGCTGCAGCCGATAGGTGCGCGCCTGCCCCTGGGGCACGGCGGTGTTGGTCACCTTGCTGTCGGCGACCACCAGGACGCGGGCCGAGTGGGCGTCGGACCGGACGATGCCGGCGTCGAGGACCTGGCCCTCGGACACCGACTTGTTCGCGGCGACGAGCTTGGTCAGCTCCGCCGTCTGGGCCGTGAACTGCCTCTTGAAGCTGCCGGTGGCGCTTCTCAGCACGTCCGCGCTGTCCCGGCCGTAATGCCGGTAGTCGAGCGAGGTGAAGTTCAGCGCCGAC
This sequence comes from Streptomyces durhamensis, assembly GCF_000725475.1. Lineage (NCBI taxonomy): Bacteria > Bacillati > Actinomycetota > Actinomycetes > Kitasatosporales > Streptomycetaceae > Streptomyces > Streptomyces durhamensis. The sequence goes on along the minus strand of NZ_JNXR01000020.1, from coordinate 126,238 downwards.
TGGCGGGCCGCCCCCAGGACCTCCTGGCGCCGCTGCTCCGTCTCGTCCTGCTGGTGGAGGCGGAGACTCAGCCAGAGGGCGGCCGCGGTGGTGAGGACGGTCGCCACGGCGAGGCCGACTGTCCACGCCCTCCCGTTCATCCTGGGCAACCTCATGTTCACGCCATGGGACCGACGAGCAGCCATTGCCACGACTCCTTTCCGAACACCGTCTGCTGGCCGCCCGTCGAGCCGATCTCGACGGGCCTTCCGTCCGGGCCGGTCGCGGTGCCGGTCTCCGGGTCGTACGGCGTGGTGTACGCCGTCTGTTTCGCGCCGCCGGACGCGGCCTGCGCGCCGGGAGCGTTCTGCGCGCCCCGCACCGACGTCTTGCCGCCGTGTGGGGCCGTGCAGTGTGCGTCGGTGTTCGCCTCGCGCGTGCTCGTGTCGGCGGGGTCCCGCCGTGCCGTGCCGTACCCCTGGGTGCACGGCGGCGGGTCACCGGCGTTCACCACCAGTCCGAAGTGGGTGGTGCCGTCGCCCGGGACGACCGTGTAGCTGCCCGAGACCAGCGCCGGAAAGGTGACGAGAGCCTGCTCCACGCCGGGCAGGTGGGCCAGCGTGACCTGGCCGCCGCTGATCAGGTTGGCCAGCAGGACCGACAGCTGTGGCCCGGTCGACTTCAGCAGCGAGTTGACCTCCTGCGCGGCCGGTGTGGCGTTGCCGATCAGCTTGCGCAGATCCCCGTCGCTGGACTTCAACCGTGCGGTCAGCGCCGCCAGGTCGTGCGCGAACGACTTGATGGGCGAACCCTGGTCCGCCTGCGTCTTGAGGACTTTCCGTGAGTCCTCGATCAGCGAGATCGTCTCCGGCAGCGACGCGGACGCCGACTCGACGAGCGCGTTGCCCGAGTCCACCATCCGGCTCAGGTCCGGTCCGGTGCCGGAGAAGGCCTTGCCCAACTCGTCGACGGTGACCCGCAGGTCGTCCTTGTCGACCGAGTTCACGAGCCGGTCCAGGCTGAGGACCAGGTCCGTCGTGGGCAGTGGCACACGGGTGCTGCCGCGCGGGATGGTGCTGCCGTCCAGGAGATACGGACCCTTGGACGTGCGCGGCTGCAGATCGACGTACTGCTCGCCCACCGCCGAACGGTTCGCCACCACGGCGAGGGTGTCCGCCGGGATGCGCGGTGCCCCGTCGCCGATGTCGAGGGCGACCGAGACACCGTCGGCACCGGTCAGCCGCAGTGCCCCGACGCGGCCCACGGGCACCCCGCGGTAGGTGACCTCTGCGCCGGTGAAGACACCCCCGGAGTCGGCGAAGTCGGCCCGCACCGTGTAGCCGCGGTCCAGCACGTCGTCCACCAGGCCGGTGTACTCGGCGCCGACGTACGACACCCCGACGGCGGTGACCGTGGCGAACGCGAGCAGCTGCGCCTTGACCGTACGAGTGATCACGGCTGGACCCCCTTCAGCATCAGCTCGGCGAGTGCGAGGTCGATCCCCTCGGGCGGCTTCGCGCCGGAGGTGTAGCTGCTGGTGCACACCGGCGGGCACAACGGCCCGCCGCTCCCGCCGCCGCCCGACGGAGCCGACGGAGCCGACGGCACCGGGGGTGACGACGGCAGGCTCGGTGTGCTCGGCAGCGGGGTCGGCGCCGGGACGCTCGGCAGGTCCGGGAGGTGCGGCGCGTCGGGGGTGCCGGGCGCCGGGGAACCCCCCTTGCCGTGGCCGAAGTTGCCGCCCGTCGTGTTCCCGTAGAGGTCCGTCAGGTCCAGGTCGGCGGTGATGTGGAGGTTGACGTAGTCGCCCTTGACGGCGGCGGTGGCATTGCGGGGGAACGGGTAAGTGGTCAGCAACTCAAGGGAGTTGGGCAGATCATTGCCCGACTTGTTCAGCTGTTGCAGGATCGGCCGGAGCTTCTTGAGGTTCGCGACCGTGTCGTCGTGCGAGGCGGTGACCACCTTGGTGCCCGTCGTGCCGAGCTTCGACAGGGCGGTGAGCATCTTCGTCAGATCGCGTCGCTGGTCGGCGAGGACCTTCAGGGCGGGCGGCATCGTGTCGACGGCCTTGGCGATGGTCTTCTTCTCCTTCCCGAGCCGCCCCGCGAGCCGGTCGACGGCCTTGATCGCGCGGACGATGTCCTTCCGCCGGCCGTCCAGACCGCCGATGAACGTGTCCAGTTCCTTCAGCAGGGACCTCACCCGGCTCTCCCGGCCGTCGAGGGCCTTGTTCAGCTCCACGGTGATCGTCTTGAGCTGGGCCACCCCGCCGCCGTTGAGCAGGGCGGACAGCGCGGACAGCACCTCCTCGACCTCCGGGTTGCGGCCGCTGCGGGACAGCGGGATGCGGTCGCCGTCGCGGAGCCGGCCCACGGCCGCCGTGCCGGTCGGAGCGGCCAGAGCCACGTACTTCTCGCCGAGGAGACTGGTCTGCCGCAGCTCGGCGACCGCGTTGGCGGGCAGCTTCACCGAGTCGGCGACCCGCAGCCGTACGCGCGCGTGCCAGCCGTCCAGCTGTACCTTCTCGACCGCGCCCACGGTGACGTCGTCGACCTTCACCGCCGACTGCGGCACCAGGTCGAGGACATCGCGGAACTCGACGGTGACGTGGTACGCGCGGCCGTCCGCGGCGGCTCCGCCGGGCAGCGGGACGTCGTACCAGCCGTTGAACTCGCAGCCGGACAGCATCAGCGAACCGACCGCCGCCCAGGTGATGACCCCGCCCATGCGTCGTACGCTCATGCGCTCGCCCCCAAGATCCCGCCGAGCGTCCGGTCGACCGTGCCCGGCACCGCGGAGCCCTGCGGCGGCTCGGGCAGGGAGTCGAAGAGTTTCTTCAGCTCCTTGCAGTCGGGGTTCTTGCCGCCCTCGTCGCCGGTCGTCTTCAGCACGGAGCACAGCAGCGAGGCCGGGTCCTGTGCCTGCTGGGCGTTGTTGCGGGTGTCGAGGGTGCCGGCGGAAGGGTTGTAGGCGTCGTTCAGGTTGGACAGGCCCGTGGGGGCGACACGCAAGAGCTCGTCGAGTGCGGCGCGTTGGGCGACGAGCACCTTGGTCACCTTGCCGAGGCCCTTCACGTCCGTGGTCAGCGACTTCTTGTTCTTCTTCACGAAGGCGGACACGTCACCGAGCGCCGTTCCCAGGTTCGTGAGCGCGTCCGCGAGGTCCTTGCGCTCGCCCGCGAGCTGCTTCGCGACCTGGGCAAGGCTGGTGTCGAAGGACCGCACGCTCTTGTCGTCGGCGGCGAGTGCCGCCGTGAACACCTGCAGGTGCCGCACCGTGCCGAACAGGTCGGTGCGGCCGTCGGACAGCGTCGTGACCGCCCCCGAGAGGTCGTGGACCGTCTGATGGAGGTTCTCGCCCTGACCGTCGAGGTTGTCCGCGCTCACCCCGAGCAGCCGCGACAGGGAACCGTCCTTGTCGGCGCCTTTCGGGCCGAGAGCGTCGGCCGTGGTGTGCAAGCTGTCGAAGATGCGGTCCAGCTCGACCGGTACGGCGGTGCGCGACTCGGGGATGACAGCACCGCTTCGCAGCACGGGACCTTTCCGGTACACCGGCAGCAGTTGTACGTAACGGTCGCTGACCACCGATGAGTTGATGATCGCGGCCTTGGCGTCGGCGGGGACCTTCCGCCCTTGGCCGTACTCCAGCTCCACCCGCACCCGGTCGCCCTCGGGCTTGATCTTCTTGACCTCGCCGATCCGCACGCCGAGGACGCGGACGTCCGAGCCGGGGTAGATGCCGACGGTGCGCGGAAAGTACGCGGTGACGCGCACCGGCTCCGGCCGGGGCCACAGCCCGTAGGTGAGCGCGGTGACGAGGGCGAGCGCGGTGAGCAGGGCCAGCCGTCTCTTCAGGCTCTTCACCGCGTGCCTCCCGTCTGAGGCCCCACCGGAGCGGCGACCAGGTTCTGGACGTAGGAGTCGAACCAGCGGCCGTTGCCGAGGGTGTTGGTGAAGACCCGCACGTACGGCGCGAGCAGCTTGACGCTCCGGTCGAGGCTGGACTGGTTGCGTTCGAGCATCTGCACCACACCCTTCAGCCCTTCGAGCGCGGGCCCGATCTCCTTGTTGTTGTCGTCGACCAGGCCGGAGAGCTCGATGCCGAGTACGGCGGAGGTCTTCAGCAGCTTGTGGATCGCCGTGCGCCGCTTGCTGATCTCCGTGAACAGCTTGTCGCCGTCCTTGACCAGGGCGGTGAAGTCCTCGGAGCGGTCGGCCAGCACGCCTGTGGTGCCGTTGGCGTGACGCAGGAGTGTGCTCAGGGCCTTGTCGCGCGAGGCCACCGTCCGGGAGATCCTCGACAGGCCCTTGATGGACGCGCGCACTTCGGCGGGCGAGTCCTGGAAGGTGGTGGAGATCGTGTCCAGGGCCTGCGCCAGCCGGGCGGTGTCGACCTTCTCCGACGTGGTGGTCAGATCGCTGAACGCCTGCACGACGTCGTACGCCGCGACCGTCCGCCCCAGCGGGATCTCGCTGCCGGGCTTCAACTGCCCCGGCCCCTTGGGGCACAGCGCGAGGTACTTCGCGCCGAGGATCGTCTTGACCCGGATGGACGCGCCGGTCCCGGTGCCGAACCTCGGATCGCCCTTGACCTTGAAGGTGACCTTGACGTGGTCGCCGTCCAGGTCCACGTCCTCGACCTTGCCGACCTTCACCCCGGCGATCCGCACCTCGTCGCCGGGCTTGAGGCCGCCCGCCTCCGTGAAGGCCGCGCTGTACGTCCTGCCACCGCCGATGAACGGCAGGCTGTCGGCGCTGAACGCGGCCACCGTCAGCAGCGCGAGGACGGTGAGGCCGACGGCTCCGATCACCACGGGATTGTGCTCGCGGAACGGGGTCAGGCGGGGGCGGCGGAGCCGTATGCGCGGCAGCCTGGGTGGCTCGACGCGCACCTTGAACAAGGGTTGCGGGCGCGGTGCCCGGCGCGGAAGCATCCGTACCTTCGGAAGGCGTACCTTCGGAAGCCGTATCCTCAGCAGCTTCGGCGGCTCGACGCGGACCTTGAACAGCGGTTCCGGGCGGTTCTTGCGGGTCACGATCCGCACCTCGCCCTCGCCACATGCAGGTCGGGAGCGAGTACCTGCTTCGTCTTCGGGAGCACGATCCGGCCGTCGAAGTCGCAGAGGTAGAAGTTGAACCATGAGCCGTAGGACGCGGCCCCCGTCAGTGCGTTCAGCTTGTCAGGCAGCCGCTTCAGCACGCCCTCCACGGTCTTGTCGTTGTCGTTGAGCGTTCCGGTGAGCCCGGCCAGCCCGGCGATGTCGTCCTTCAGTGGTGGCCGCGCGTCCTTCAGCAGCCCCGAAGTGGCCTCCGTCAGGTCGCCGATGCCCACCAGTGACTCCCCGATGGGCTTGCGGTCGGCGGACAGACCGGAGATCACCCGCCGAAGCTGCTTGAGCAGCCCGGAGAAGCGGGTGCCGCGCTTGTCCAGTGTCGCCAGCACGGTGTTCAGGTTGTCGATCACCGAGCCGATCAGCTTGTCGCGGTCGGCCAGCGTCGTGGTGAGCGAAGCGGTGTGCAGCAGAAGGCTGTTGACCGTGCCGCCCTCGCCCTGCAGCGTCTTGACGATCTCGGTGGCGAGCTGGTTGACGTCCTGCGGGCTGAGCGCGGCGAACAGCGGTTTGAAGCCGTTCAGCAGCGCGTTGAGGTCCAGCGCGGGCTGCGTGCGCGACAGCGGGATGGTGGCGCCGGGCTTCAGCCGGGTGCCGTCGCCCGCACCCTCGGTCAGGGCGACGTACCGCTGCCCGACCAGGTTCCGGTAGCGGATGACCGCGTGGGTGCTGATGAGCAGCGGCCGGTCCGCGCCGGCTGTGAAGGTGACCTCCGCCAGTGTCCGGTCCTTGATCCGGATGTCCTCGACCTCACCGACTCGTACCCCGGCGACCCGGATGTCGTCGCCCTTCTCCAGGCCGGTGACGTCGCTGAAGACGGCACGGTACGTGTGCTCAGGGGTGAAGGAGAGGTTGACGATGGTGGCGGCGAGCAACGCCGTCGCCAGGATCGTCACCAGCGCGAAGAGGCTGAACTTGATCAGCGGGGCGGTGGTCTGCCGGGCGCCTGTGCTCCTCATGCGACACTCACCGCCGTCCCGCGCGCCATCGGTCCGAACAGCAGCGTCGCGACCGGCGGCACCTCGTCGTCGGGCACGCCCAGCACGGGGGACACGAGCGATCCGACGGCGTGCTGCTCGGCCCGGGTGGCGGAGACGCCGGGCGGACCGGACGAACTCTCGGTCGTTGAACCGTCGTTGAGGTGGACCCCCGGCGCGGGCACGGAAGGATGCGGCAGGTCACGGCAGTTGGGCCCCGACCGGTCGGCGTACCGGGGCTCCTCACCGGGCTGATAGGCCCCCTGCTGGCGCACCGCCTCGAGCGTGATGTGCATCTTGCCGCCCCGGAACGCCTGCTCGGAGGCCTGCTCCTCGTGGACCAGGCCGGCAAGCAGACAGGGGTACTCGGGCGAGTAGCGGGCGAAGAGCTCCAGCGTCGGGCGGGAGACGCGGCCAAGAGTGATCAGCCGGTCGCCGTTCGCGTGGAGGAAGTCGTCCGCGGTGGCCGCCACGCCGGCCGTCGTGGTGAGCGCGGACGCGATGCGGTCCCGCTGCTCGACCACGGTGCGGCTGGTGGTGACCGTGTTGCGCAGGATGTCCATCAGGTCCGGCGCCGCGTCACCGTACACCTCGGCGACATCGGCCAGGCGGGCGAAGTCCTCGGTCATGGACGGCAGATGAGGATCGAGGCGGTGCAGATAGGCCCCCACGCGCGTGAGGTTGTCGCCGATCCGGTCGCCGCGCCCTTCGAGGGCGGTGGCGAAGGCGGAGAGTGTGGCGTTGAGCTTGCCGGGCTGCACGGTCCGCAGCAGCGGCAGCAGGTCGTTCATCAGCTGCTGGAGCTCGATGCCGACGCGGGTGCGGTCCTGGGTGATGACATCACCGGGCCGGATCGGGCGGGCCACCGAGTGTGCGGGCGCGACCAGGTCGACGTACTTCTCGCCGAACAGCGTCTTGGGAAGCAGGCGCGCCCGTACGTCGGAGGGGATGTCGGGGACGTACTCCGGCTTGAGCGCGATGTCGAGCGTCGCCTTGGTCCCGTCGGCGTGCACCTCGCGCACCTCGCCGACCAGCAGCCCGCGCAGCTTGACGTCGGCCCGCGGGTCGAGCTGGTTGCCCAGGCTGTCGGCCTCCAGCCTGATCCGTACGGCCGGGGTGAACACCTGCTGGTACACGGCGACCGACAGCGACAGCAGCAGTGCGAGTACGGCGATGAACACCACGCCGTACAACCGCAGTCTCAGCACCCTCATACGGTTCACCCCGCGATCCTCACGGTCGTGCTGGCGCCCCAGATCGCGAGCGACAGGAAGAAGTCAAGGACGTTGATCGCCACGATCGAAGTCCGCACGGCGCGGCCCACCGCGACGCCGACGCCCGCCGGGCCGCCGCTCGCGTAGTAGCCGTAGAAGCAGTGCACCAGGATGATCAGGACGGCGAAGACCAGCACTTTCCCGAAGGACCACAGCACGTCGACCGGCGGCAGGTACTGCTGGAAGTAGTGGTCGTAGGTGCCCGCGGACTGCCCGTAGTAGCCGGTGGTGATGGTGCGGGCGGCGAAGTACGAGGACAGCAGTCCGATCACGTACAGCGGGATCACGGCGACGAAACCGGCGATCATCCGGGTGGTCACCAGGAACGGCAGCGAGGGCACGCCCATCACTTCGAGGGCGTCGGTCTCCTCGCTGATCCGCATCGCGCCGAGCTGGGCGGTGAACCCCGCGCCGACCGTCGCGGACAGCGCCAGCCCGGCCACCAGCGGGGCGATCTCACGGGTGTTGAAGTACGCCGACAGGAACGCCACGAAGTTGGACGTGCCGAGCTGGTTCAGCGCGGCGTACCCCTGCAGACCCACCTCCGTGCCGGTGAAGAACGACAGGAAGGCGATCACGCCGACCGTGCCGCCCACGACCGCGAGGGCACCGCGCCCGAAACTCACCTCGGCGAGCAGCCGCAGGATCTCCTTCTTGTAGCGGCGCAGGGTGCGGCCCGTCCATGCGAGCGAGCGCCCGTAGAAGGACAGCTGGCTGCCCAGCTCCTCCAGACTCTTCAACGCTGCCATGCCTCAGCCCCTCTGCGGGACGACCTGGAAGTACACCGCGGTCATCACGAAGTTCGTCACGAACAGCAACATGAAGGTGATCACCACCGACTGGTTCACGGCATCGCCCACACCCTTCGGGCCACCCTTCGCCGTGAGTCCCTTGTACGAGGCGACGATGGCCGCGATCGCCCCGAACACCAGCGCCTTGATCTCCGCCGCCCACAGGTCGGGGAGCTGGGCCAGGGTGGTGAAGGACGCCAGATAGGCGCCGGGCGTGCCGTGCTGCAGGACGACGTTGAAGAAGTAGCCGCCGGCCACGCCGACCACCGACACCAGGCCGTTGAGCAGCACCGCCACCACCATCGACGCCAGCACGCGGGGCACGACCAGCCGGTGGATCGGGTCGATGCCCAGCACCTGCATCGCGTCGACCTCCTCGCGGATCTTCCGCGCCCCGAGATCCGCGCAGATCGCCGTGCCGCCCGCGCCCGCGATCAGCAGCGCGGTGACGATCGGCGACGCCTCGCGCAGCACCGCCAGCACCGAGGCGGCCCCGGAGAAGGACTGGGCGCCGAGCTGCCGGGTCAGGCTGCCGATCTGCAGCGCGATCACCGCGCCGAAGGGGATGGACACGAGGGCTGTGGGAAGAATGGTGACGCTTGCGACGAACCAGGCCTGCTGGATGAACTCCCTTGCCTGGAACGGCCTTCGGGGCATGGTCCGGACGACGTCCAGCGCCATCGCGAACAGGTTCCCCGAGTGCCGCAGCGCTCCGGTCGGTGACAGTCTCATGCGTCCGCCACCGCCTTCCGGCGACGCAGCTCGGCCTCGTGCCGGGCGATCGCCTCCCATCGGGGCGGTCGGGTGATGGCCGGCCCCGGCAGCAGGCGGGGAGTCAGCGCCTGGCTGTCAGGGGTCTGTGTCGTGTCGCCGTCGCCCAGCGCGGCCAGCTCCTGCTCGACCTGCGCGGCGTCCTTCTCCTCCGCCATGCCGATCGGGCCCTGCATCCGGCCGTTCAGGAACTGCCGGACGACCGGCTCGTCGCTGGTCAGCAACTCCTCACGCGGCCCGAACATGACCAGCTCGCGCCGGAACAGCAGCCCGATGTTGTCCGGGACCTGGCGGGCCGAGGCGATGTCGTGCGTGACGATCAGGAAGGTCGCGTCGATCTGGGCGTTGAGGTCGACGATGAGCTGGTTGAGATAGGCGACGCGTACCGGGTCGAGGCCCGAGTCGGGTTCGTCGAAGAGGATGATCTCGGGGTCGAGGACGAGGGCGCGGGCGAGACCGGCTCGCTTCCGCATCCCGCCGGAGATCTCGCCGGGCAGCTTCCCCTCCGAGCCGATCAGCCCGACCATGTCCATCTTCTCCAGCACGATGCGCCGGATCTCGCTCTCGGACTTGCGGGTGTGCTCGCGCAGCGGGAAGGCGATGTTGTCGTACAGGTTCATCGAGCCGAACAGGGCGCCGTCCTGGAACAGCACGCCGAAGAGCTTCCGCACCTCGTACAGCTCGTGCTCACGGAGCCTGGTGATGTCACGCCCCGCGACCTTCACCGAGCCGCGGTCCGGCTTCAGCAGTCCCACGAGCGTCTTGAGGAAGACGGACTTGCCCGTGCCCGAGGGGCCGAGCATGACCGAGACCTCCCCGGCGGGCAGCGTCAGCGAGACGTCCTGCCAGATGACCTGGTGACCGAAGGACTTGGTCAGCCCTTCCACACAGATCTCGACACCCATCCGTTCCACCTTTCGGCCCGTGGAGCAGCTCCGACATCTGCTCTACGGGGAGAGGCGGGGGGTCCGTCGCGGGAGAGGAAGATTTTTTCGACGGCCTAGGGCAGGGCGGTCGGCGTCGGTACGGCGACCGGGACGGACGGCGTGGCGGAGGCCTCCGGGACGGCCGGCAGCGTCGTCGGGGCCGTGGACGCGTCCCGCAGGCCGGGGAGGCCGGGCACGCTCGGCAGCTTCGGCACGCTCGGGACCTCGGGAACGGCCGGCACAGGTGACAGTGAGGCCGTCGGCAGGGACGGCACCGACAGCGGCAGCAGCGACCGGCCGTGGGTGCCGGTCGACGGCGTCGCTCTGGGAGTCCGCGAGGTGGCCGACAACTCGTGGGTGCTCGGGGCGGGCGTCCGGTCGGCGCCGTCGCCTCCCGCGGTCTTGGTGGTGGCGTCCGACACGGGGGACGCGGCGGACCGGGGCGGCGTGTCCGGCCGCCCCCCGTGGAGGGCGTACGGCAGCACGAACCCCGCCACCGCGAGGGTCGCCGCCGCCGACGTGGCCGCCACGGCCTGCGCCTTGCCGCCCGCCCGCAGCCGCCCCCGCCCGATCATGAACAGCGCGAACCCGAGCGTCCCGGCGAGCGAGGCGCGCAGCGTGCGCCGGGCACGGGCAAGGAGGGATTCGACGGTCCGGTAGCTCAGCCCCATCCGGTCGGCGACCTGGCTCACATCAAGGTCCTCGGACTTCAGCCGCAGTGCCTCCGCCTGGCGGGTGGGCAACTCTCCGCTGCGCCTGGCCAGCCACCTGGCCTCGGCCCGGTCGCACACGGCCTCCTCGATCGGCACCGGTCCGGGAGCGACCAGTGTCGGGCTGGTGCGGACCTCGGCCTCACGGTTGACCTGCCGGTAGCGGTCCACACACAGCCGCATGGTCACCGTCGTCAGCCAGGCGGCGAGCCGCTCGTCGTCCAGGTCCGGCCGCTCCGCCGCGCGCAGCATCGCCTCGTGCACCGCGTCCTCGGCGTCCTCCCGGCTCATCGACCTGCGCCGGGCCACCTTGAGCAGCTGCTCGCGGTGGCTCCACATGCGCTGCCAACGGTCGTCGGCGGCTCGTATCTCCGCAGGCATGTCCGTCGCCATGAGGGCCCCTTTGCGCTCACCCGCCGGTCTCGTCCCGTCCGGCGGGTGGCGACATTACCGCCCGGTAGCCGCGGTTGTGGAGGGGGCGGAGGCCATCGAGTTCCCGTTGTTACTGGTCAGCGGAGCGCTGCTCGGGAGCGGGCCGTCGGTGGGCAGGCTGACAGACGGGTCGGGCAGGGGAACCACGGGTTCCGTCGTTTTCCCGCCCGCCGGACGGGAGTGGGACGGCGTCGGCGAAGCAGGGGCGGACGGTTTCAGCGACGGTGTGGCCCTCGGGCGAGGTGACGGTTTCGGCTTCGGTGTGGACTTCGCCCGCGAGGGCCCGGGCCGGCGCGCGGGCTGCACCGACGTCCTGGCGGAGTCGTCAGGAACCACCCGGTGACCTTCCAGGAAGTATGCGTACCAGGCCCTGACCGTGCGCAGATACGCCACCGAGTGGTTGTAGCCGAGGATCGCCCCGTCCAGGCCGGCGGGCTCGGACAGGTCCCTTCCGGCCGCGCACAGATAGCGCCCGGCGGCGAGCGCCGCGTCGAACACGTTGTCCGGGTCGGCCCGCCCGTCGCCGTTCCCGTCCGCGCCCCAGCCGGCCCAGGTCGACGGAATGAACTGCATCGGCCCGACCGCCCGGTCGTACACCACGTCTTCGTCGTACGCGCCACCGTCCGAGTCCCGTACGACGGCGAAGGCGCCGCCGTCCAGGCGCGGACCCAGAATCGGCGTCACGGTCGTGCCGGCCGCGGTCACCCGGCCGCCCTGGGCCTGCCCCGACTCCACCTGGCCGATCGCGGCCAGCAGCTGCCACCTGAGCCGGCAGCCGGGCGCGGTGCGCGCGAGTTCCGCCTCGGCGTGCCGGTACGCGGCGAAGACGGTCGCGGGCAGCGCGGCGCCTCCCACCGAAGCCTTCTGCCCCGTCCGGGCCCGCGCCGGCGGAGGAAGCTCCGTGTGGTACGGGGTGTCGCCGGACACGCTCGGCCCGTGTCCGGCGGGCCGCTCCACTGGTACGGCGGCCCGCACCGGGGCCGCACCCGGTGCCTGTGACGCGGTCAGTGCCGCCATCGCCGCCGCCGCGATCACCGTTCCTTTGACGCCCCTGACCATGTGCCCTGCCACGTCGCGATCCCTCCCTGTGGGCTGCTGTCGTCTGCTCTACGCGGGAGGGAGGCGCGTCCGTCGGAAAGACCCGGGTGTCGAGAAGGTCCTCGAGTGCTGCACGCCGTCGAGCCGGCCGCTGTCGGTGACCGCGTGTGGCTCGTGCTACGGCGAGGTCGGCGGGTGCGGGGAGCGGAGCACGAGCAGGGTGATCTCGCTGGGGGCGAAGACGCGGAACGGCGGGCCCCAGAAGCCGGTGCCGCGGCTGGTGTAGAGGAAGGTGCGGGGGCCGTGGTGGCTGAGGCCGGCGAGGGCGGGCTGGTCGATGCGGACGAGGTGGTGGAAGGGCCAGATCTGGCCGCCGTGGGTGTGGCCGGAGAGCTGGAGGTCGATGCCGGCTGCTGCCGCCCGGTCGACGAACTTGGGCTGGTGTGCCAGGAGCAGGACGGGCAGGTCGGGGTCGGCGCCGTCCAGGGCTCCGGCGAGGTGGGCGCGGTGGCCTGTCAGGCCGGAGGACTCGGCGGTGACGTCGTCCACGCCGGCGACGACCAGGGTGTCGCCTCCGCATTCGAGTAGCAGATGGCGGTTGCGCAGCGGCTCCCAGCCCAGCTCGTCCATCAGGTCGACCCATCCCTGGGCCTGGCTGTAGTACTCGTGGTTGCCGGTGACGTAGACACGGGCCCGGGTGGCCCGCACGGTTGCGAGAGGGGCGGCCTGGGCGCGGCGGCGTTGGGCCGTGCCGTCCGCGATGTCGCCCGTGTGGCAGACCAGGTCGGCTTCCAGGGTGTTCACCGTCTCGCACACCCGAGCCGACCAGCGAGCTCGGTCGAGTGGGCCGTAGTGGGTGTCGGTGATCAGGACGACACGCAGGCCGTCCAGCCCTGCGCCCAGTCGCGGGAGTTGCACGTCGAGTCGGCGCACGCGGGGCACGCGGCGGGCCTCGGCGTACCCCCAGCCGAGCAGGACGGCGGTCATGCAGAGGACGGCCCAGGTGACGATCCGGGCGCGGTCCTGACTCTCGCCGATGCCGGCCACGGTCAGGGCGAGCCGCAGGAGGATGCCGAGCAGAACGGACCAGGTGAACAGGACCCAGCTGGTGCCCAGCAGGGTGTCACCGATGATCGCCGCCCGGTCCTGCTGGCGCCGGCCGTGGCCGCGCACCATCGCGAGCGGCATACCGATGAGGCCGAGTGCGAACAGGGTGGTGCCGGCCGGCGTGACGGGCAGCGGCCAGTGCTGGCCGGTGTACAGGAGAACCCAGCAGGGCACGGCCCACAGCAGGACGGGGGCGATCAGGGGGATGTAGCGCATCAGGCGGTGCAGTCGGCTCTGCGGCGGTGCTTGCGTCTCACCCTCGGCGGGCCGGGTGCTGCTGGTGTCGGTCACGCTTCCCCTCCCTGGCCAGGCTGCCGTTCCGCGCACTGTATCCGGTCGCCCTCGGGCCGTCCGGACCGGCGTCCACGGGGGCGGCCCCTGGGGGGCGAAGGGTTCTCCGCGGGATGGGAGCGCCCCACTGCAGACACCTTCCTTGGCATCGGCCGCCATCTGAGCGCTCGGGTCAGCCGATACCGGGTGCCGAGCGATGGAACTCAGTGGGTGGGAATCAGCTCGGACGACGGCTGCCACTCCCGCCTGAGCAGTCCGTAGACCCACGAGTCGGAGACGTCGCCGTTGACGACGCAGTCCTCCCGCAACGTCCCCTCACGCACGAAACCGAGCTTCTCCAGCACGCGGGCAGAAGCCACATTGCGCGTATCGACCTCGGCCTGCACGCGATTCAGGTCCAGCGTGTCGAACGCCCACCCCAGCAGAGCGCGCGCGGTCTCGGTCGCGTAGCCCTGGCCCCACGCCGCATCGTCGTAGCAGTAGCCGAGCGACGCGCTCCGGAAGTCCGGGTTCCAACTGTTCAGGGTGCACCAGCCGATGAACGCCCCGTCGGAGACGCGATCCACGGCCCACCGTGCCCCGGTGCCCTCCTGTTCCATCCGCCGGCAAGCAGTGATGAACTTCTCGGCGCGCGAGCGTTCGGTCCACGGTGGCGAGTCCCAGTAACGCAGGACGTGGGCGCTGCTCTGCAGTGCGAAGAGGTCGTTCGCATCCGCGTCTTCGAAGGCACGCAGTCGAAGACGGGCGGTGTGCAATGAGGGGGTGGGCAGCGACGCCCGCATGTTCCCTCCCTGGTCGGTGGCCGACCCATCAGACATCCGATGCGGGTCACTCGCAACGGGTTTTCTCGGCGGGCCGGCAGACGTGTCCGCTCATCCGTGCGACCGCGCGTCCCCCATCAGGCCTGACAGAGGCAGCTGGCCGAGCGCTTGAGGCCGATGTGGCGCCGACGCGGGAGTCGGGAGAACACGGTGGTGCCGGCGACATGGGCGCTGAGGTCACCACCGTGCCGCATATCGGTCCTCCACCTGTCCGGCCCCGGTCACGGGGCCACGCGCTTGCGGGATCTTCGGTGATCCCGCCGGGCTTACACCTGGAGCACCCCACCGCGCGGGAGGGTTGCCGGTCAGCGAGCCAGGGCGTGATGCTGACACTCGATGCCACTCTTGGTCGTACGGAGAGATCTTGCCGTCGGTCCATGGCCGAGCCCGGCTCAGGAACCGTCGCGCTCGCGGGGGATCTTCTGGCCGGCCTCGATCGCCACCGGCAGCCGGTTCTCGGCCGGGGGCAGCGGGCAGGTGGCCAGGTCCGTGTAGGCGCACGGCAGGTTCGCGGCGCGGTTGAAGTCCAGGACGACCGTACCGTCGGCGGCGGGCGGCTCCAGGGCGAGGACCCGGTTGGCGGCGTAGGTGGTGACCCCGGAGGTCGCGTCGGTGAACAGCACCATCAGTCGGCCCGCACCCTGGCCGGGGAACGTGGTCAGCGACAGCGGGCGCCCGTCCAGCTCGAACTCGACCCTGCCCGGGGCGTCGTACACATGCTCAAGGCCCTCGACCGCGGCGCCCACGGTGGTCGGTCGTGGCGTGTCGAAGGGGATGTAGCGGCCTGTCACGGCCCAGCGCGGGTCGGGGGCGTAGGCGGGGGTGCCGGTGAAAGCCGTGCGCAGTGGCGCATCCGGGTGCCGGGGGCGCACGATGTCGTGCCCGCCGCGCTTGGCGACCTCGATGACGGCGTCTTCCCAGACGGCGTCGACGCTGCTGCGTTCGGGAAGCACGCCGAAGCGGTGTCCACCGTTCACCGGCGTTCCGTCGACGACCAGTTCCTCGCCGGCGTCGAGGTCTACGACGACCCCGTCGGGGCCGGTGCGCCACGTACCGGGCGCGTCCGGGAAGCGCTGGGGCCGGTCGTCGAGCCAGTGCAGGCCGGTGATCGCCAGGAAACCGTGCGGGGCGGCAAGCCGCGCCTCCTGGGCGCGGTACCACTCCAGCCAGTTCTCGGTGAAGGCATGGAAGGCGGTCGTGGTGGCCTCGGTGGTCATGGGTTCTCCTTCGTCACGGGGTGCAGGGGGGCCGGTTCGACCGGCGTGTTCAGCGCGCCAGTTCGCCGACGGGGATCGCGGAGGTGCCGACCTGCAGGCCGGGCACTTCGCGCCCGACGATCGCCGCGAGCTGGGGTGAGTCCGCGCCGAAGGTCTGCCCGAACCAGGCCGCCGTGACACCGAACTCGGAGGCTTCCTGGGCAAGTTGTACGGTGGCGTCGACCTGGTTCGGCGCGTCGGACGCGTTGAGCGCTACTCCAACAGTCATGTCAGTCAGAACGGGCGTCGGTCGGACCTGCATTCCGGTCCGTCTGTGACAGCTTCTTGTCAGTCATGTGTCGGCCGACGAGGCGGGGATCACCCTCGGCACGAACGTGGCACGGTACGTCCTGCAGAACACGGGACGCCTCCTCGCTCCGCGCTGACTCTCCGCGCGGTCACCGGCAGCGCGGCGGCGACGCTCACTCGAACGCCGCCGCGTCACGCAGAGCCTGGGCCACGGCCGCCGGGGAGTCCGGTCCCGGGGCGCCCGGGCGGTAGGCGACCGAGCCGAGGGTGCCGGTGTGGCGGAAGACGCCATGCCGTTCGTGCAGCGGCCAGGAGACCGGCGGCCTGCGGGGCGATCACGCCCGACCTCGTGGGCGTGCCCTCACGTTCCTGGCTGCCGGAAGGTGGCGTGAGCGTGTCCCGAAGAGGCGGGGACGTTCTCCGTGTCCGCAATGCAAGACCTGCCCGGGAACTTCTTGACCAGCCTGGTGGACATCTGCTGAACTCCCGAACCATGAACCCGCGTGTGGACCTGACCCGGCGGCGCCACATCGATCTGGCGCACGTCTCCAGCGCGTTTTGTTGTCGCTGACCCGGGAAGTGTCCCCCGGCGGCGGCCGGTGTGCGCCCATGGCGCGTGCCTGGCGGCGGCGGTGCAAAGCCGCTGACACTGCGATGCCTCCCCGCGGGATCGTCGTCTCCACCTCCTGAGGGCTCCCCGTCTCCTCTTCTTCTCGTGTGAGCCGGGAGCCTGTTCCAGCACGCCGACGCGGTCGCTGAGAACGCGGCTGTAGCGGTCCTGCGGCCACGTGTTCTTCTCTCCGGTCCGCCCAGCCCAGCGTTCCGCGCGTGGTCGATCAGTCCTGCGCAGTACCAGCCCATTCACCCAACGTCTCGATTTCCAGCACCCCTTGGCGTGCCTGATCTGTCCGGGAGGGACCCCCTCATGGCTCCGTCCATCCGCAAACTCACCGGCCGCATCGGCGCGGTCGTCGAGGGCGTCGACCTCACCGCGCCGCCCGACCCCTTGACGGTGACGGCGCTGCGTGACGCCCTCAACAAGCACAAGGCGATCGTGTTCGACGACGTGAACCTCGACAATGCCGGTCAGGAACGTGTGGCCGGTTGGTTCGGCGAACTCACCACCGCTCACCCGAACGTGCCGGCCGCCGACGGTACGACGAACGTGCTCGCCGTCGACAGCGAGACGTCCAAGGCCAACGAGTGGCACACGGACGTCTCCTTCGTGGTCAACCCGCCGCAGGCCACCACGCTGCGGGCGGTCGTGACCACGCCGTACGGCGGCGAGACGCTCATCGCGAACGCCGCCGCGGCCTACCGTGACCTGCCCGAACCGCTGCGGGCCCTGGCAGACTCGCTGCGCGTCGTGCACACCAACCGGTACGACTACGCCCGCCCCTCGGCCGCGACGGCGCAGCGGCAGGAGTACGACCGGATTTTCGTCTCGACGCCCTATGAGGCCGAGCACCCGGTCGTGCGGGTGCATCCGCTGACGGGCGAACGAGGGTTGTTCATCGGCGGGTTCGCCAGGCGGCTCGTCGGTCTGTCGAGCAGCGAGTCGGCCGAACTGCTGCGCGTCTTCCAGTCGTACGTGACTCGTCCGGAGAACATCCTGCGCTGGACATGGTCGCCCAACCAGCTGCTGATCTTCGACAACCGGATCACTCAGCACTACGGGGTGGACAACTACGACGACCACCCTCGCCGCCTCAACCGGGTGACGATCGCCGGAGACGTTCCGGTCGGCGTCGACGGACGCCACAGCGAGCAACTCGTCGGCGACGCCTCGCACTACAGCAGCGTGCTGGAGGTGGCGGCATGACCGAGCTCAGCCTCAAGGCGCCCGCCGTCACCGAGAGCCCGGACACCGAGACGACGAGTGCGCGGGAACGCGAGGTGTTCCTGCCGCGTGACGCCGGCCGTCGGACGCCGCTCAGCACTCTCCGCGAGCGTCTGCGCTGGCCGCTGGGCGTCTACACGACTCCGGTCGTGATCCTCATCGCGTGGGAGGTGCTCGCCCGGGCCGGAGTGGTGTCGAAGACCTACGCTCCGGCGCCGACGTCGATCGTGAAGTCCGCCGTCGATCTGTGGCAGCAGGGCGTCCTCGGGCCCGACCTGGCCATCTCGCTGCAGCGGGCCGGCATCGGTCTCGCCATCGGTCTGACGGTGGGCATCGTCACCGGCGTGCTCGGCGGGCTGCTGCGCAGCGGTGAGTACCTGTTCAACGGCCTGGTGCAGGTGCTCAACACCATCCCTCTCCTTGCGGTGCTGCCGCTGATGATCGTGTGGTTCGGCATCGACGAACTCACGAAGGTGCTGCTGATCTCCTTCGGAGCCGGCGTCCCGATGTATCTCAACCTGTTCGCCGCGATCCGGGGCGTCGACCAGCGGCTGATCGAGATGGCGCGCACGACGGGCGCGGGCACCTGGCGTCTGGTGACGCGCGTGCTGGTGCCCGGAGCCCTGCCGGGGTTCCTGGTCGGCCTCCGGTTCTCCCTCGCGTACAGCGTCCTGGGCCTGGTCGCGGCCGAAACGGTCAACGCCGACCAGGGACTCGGCTTCCTCATCACTCAGGGACAGACGTATCTCCAGACCAACCAGGTCTTCGTGGGGCTGGTGATCTACTCGCTCCTCGGTCTGCTCGCCGACCAGTTCGTCCGGGCTCTAGAGCGGGTGCTGCTGCGGTGGCGACCCAGTTATGAGGCGTCATGAGCAGCACCATCGCGACGGAGCTCCGCCGCCAGACCGGCGTCGTCGTCGAGCAGGTGGTCCGTCGGTTCGGTGACCGGGTGGTACTCGACCGCCTCGACCTCACGATCGCCGACGAGGAGCTGGTGATCCTGCTCGGTCCCTCCGGCTGCGGCAAGAGCACCCTTCTGCGGCTGCTCGCCGGCCTTGACCGGCCCGACGGAGGGCGCGTGGAGGTCCCGGCACGGCGTGCGATCGTCTTCCAGGCCGACCGGCTGCTGCCCTGGCAGCGGGTCCTGCGTAACGTCACGCTCGGCCTGCACGGACCCGACGCGGAGGCGCGGGCCCGCGACGTGCTCGCCGAGGTCGGACTCTCGGGCCGTGAGAAGGCATGGCCCAAGGAGCTCTCCGGTGGCGAGGCCCAGCGGGTGTCGCTCGCGCGAGCACTGGTCTCGGAACCGGAACTTGTGCTGCTCGACGAGCCGTTCGCGGCGCTCGACGCCATCACACGGCTGCGCATGCACGATCTCGTACGGGCGCTGCGGACCAAGCACCACGCGGCCATGCTGCTCGTCACCCATGACGTCGACGAGGCGATCGCCCTGGCGGACCGCGTCCTCGTCATGAGCGACGGCCGCATCGGCAGCTCGCACGAGGTGACTCTCTCCGCCGCGGACCGTGAGGCGAGCGTCGCACGCGAGGAACTCCGCGCCCGGCTCCTGGACGACCTCGGCCTCGCCGGCCAGCACTGACTTCCCCGAACACCCTCACCCAGCACAGAAAGCACGACAAACCATGCGAAAGAGAACCACCAGACTCATCGGCGCCGTCGGCTCGCTCGCCCTGGCGGGCACCCTGGTCGCCTGCGGATCGTCGTCGTCGGACACCGACGCGCCGCTGAGCAACGTCGCCGACACGAGCGACGCCAAGCACCCCGAGTGGAGCAAGTACACCTTCACCATCGGCGACAACGGCGGGGACGGCAGCCAGGAGCTGGCGAAGCTGACCGGCGTGTTCGACAAAGCGCCCTACAAGGTGAAGTTCGCCCGCTTCACCTACGGCCCGCCGCTCGTGCAGGCCGCAGCCTCGGGCGACATCGACCTCGGCAGCGTCGGCGACGTACCACCGATCACCGGCGCCGCGAAGGAGTACGGCTTCAAGGTCGTCGCCGTCAACCGCTCCCTCAAGCCCGACCAGGCGGGGGAGAACATCATCGTGCCCAAGGGCTCGACGCTGAAGACGGCCGCCGACCTCAAGGGCAAGAAGATCGCCGTTCCGCAGGGCAGTTCGGCCCACGGCCTGGCCCTGAACGCGCTGAAGAGTGTCGGTCTCACCCCCAAGGACGTGAAGCTGGTCTTCCTCGACCCGGCGGCGGGCGCCACGGCGTTCAACACGGGCAAGGTGGACGCCTGGTCGATCTGGAACCCGCAGTCCGCGATCGCGGTCAAGAACGGCGCGCGGATCCTGGTCAAGGGTCTTCCGCCGATCGACCAGACGAGCAGCTACTACGTCGCCAGTGACACCTCGCTGAAGGACAAGACCAAGCGCGCGGCTCTCACGGACGTCCTGAAGAGGCTCTCGCGCGAGTTCGCCTGGGCCGTCAAGAACCCCGACAAGTACGCGCAGGCGCTCTCGAAGGAGCAGGGCATCCCGCTGGCCGACGCCAAGGCGTCCCTGGCCGCCTACTCGAACCGGGTGACCCCGGTGCAGCAGTCGGACATCGCGCTGGAGCAGAAGCTCGCCGACGCCTTCCTGGACGCGGGCCAGATCACCAAGAAGGTCGACGTCAAGTCGGTCACCGACAACCTCCTCCCGGCCGGCTACGACAGCTCCAAGCTGAAGGTCACCTCATGAGCGCGAGACGGCGGCTCCACCTCAACGCCTTCCTCATGGAGGCGGGCCACCACGAGGCGGCGTGGCGGCTCCCCGACAGCAATCCTCGGGCCGACTTCGACCTGCGGCACTGGATCGAGCTGGCACAGCTCGCCGAGAGCGCCAAGTTCGACTCACTGTTCCTCGCGGACGGCCCCGCCCTCATCGGCACCGGCGAGTTCCGGCCGCCGGGCCAGCTCGAACCGCTGACCCTGCTCACCGCGCTGTCCCAGGCGACCAGCAGGATCGGCCTCATCGCCACCGTGTCCTCGACCTACAACGAGCCGTACAACCTCGCCCGCCGGCTCGCCTCCGTCGATCACGTCAGCGCAGGCCGCGCCGGCTGGAACATCGTCACCTCGGCAGGGGCCGACGAGGCCGCCAACTTCGGCCTCGACAACCGCCCCGGCCACGCCGAACGCTACGCCAGAGCCGACGAGTTCCTGAAGGTCGCCAAGGCACTGTGGGACAGCTGGGAGTCCGAGGCCGTCCTCGCGGACAGAACCACGGGACGCTACGCCGACCCCGCGCGGTTGCACCGGCTCGGCCACCAGGGCCGGTACTTCAAGGTGGCCGGCCCGCTCAACGTCGCGCGCCCGCCGCAGGGGTACCCGCTGCTCGTCCAGGCCGGTTCCTCCGAGGACGGCAAGGACTTCGCGGCCCGCCACGCCGAGGCGATCTTCACCGCCCACACGACGTACGAGCGCGCGGCCGCCTTCTACGCCGACATCAAGGCCCGCACCAGCGCAGCGGGGCGCGACCCGGACGGCGTGATCGTCCTGCCCGGCATCGTCCCGTACATCGGCTCGACCGAGGCAGAAGCCCGCGCGCTGGCCCGGCAGTTCGACGAGCTGCGCGTGCCGGAGTACGGGCTGCGCCAGCTGGCCGCGGTGTTCGAGACCGAGCCGTCGGCCTTCGCACTCGACGAGCCCCTGCCCGACTTCATCCTCGCCAGGCCGAAGCTGGAAGGCTCGCAGAGCCGTTCCGACCTGATCATCGAGCTCGCGGTGCGCGAGCAGCTGACCGTTCGCCAGATCATCTCCCGGCTCGGCGGAGGGCGCGGCCACTTCGAGTTCGTCGGCACGCCAGAGCAGATCGCGGACACCATCATCGCCTGGTTCGAGGGCGGTGCCGCGGACGGCTTCAACATCATGGCGCCCGCCTTGCCCTCGGGCCTCGCGGCCTTCGTCGAGCACGTGCTGCCGATCCTGCGCGGCAAGGGCCTGTTCCGAGAGGAGTACGAGGGCACGACCCTGCGCGAGCACTACGGGCTACCGGTCCCGGAGAACCAGTTCCATGCCTGACCCGCTCTCCGTGCCTGACCCGCTCTCGACTCCCGCCGCCTCCCGGAGCGGCGGGAGTCCGCCCGCGCTGCGGGTCGAGGGCCTTCGCAAGACCTACGAAGACGGCTTCACCGCGGTGGCCGGGCTCGACCTGGAGATTCCGGACGGCGCCTTCTTCGGCCTGCTCGGCCCGAACGGCGCCGGGAAGACCACGCTGATCGGCTCGGTGTGCAACATCGTCCGGCCCACCGCCGGTACCCTCTCCATCTTCGGCCACGACCATCGCAGCCGTCAGGCCCGCAGGCTCCTCGGTCTGGCCGCGCAGGAGATCAACGTCGACCGGTTCCTCTCCATCCGGAGCACCCGGACTGACCGGCCTGGGCCGGCGCGGCGGTGGGAAACGTGTGCCCTGCGCGCCGCCGCCCGGCCGCCGACCCGGCCTTCGGCGGCCCCCTCGACCTCGACGGCATCGAACGCCGCCACCGCACCCGCTGCCAGGGCGTGGAGACCGCCGGAACGGCAGTCCGCATCCTGGACCGGACGGCCCACGCCGCCCGCCCAGTTGTTCCACCTGCTGGACCGGCGTTGACATACGTCCGTGGAGTTGTCTTAATTACCGCCCAGAACGGTCATGAGCGTCAGCGACAAGCCCTGGCTTGCTGACCGGCAACCCTCCCACCGCGGTGGGGTGCCCCAGGTGACGACCCGACCGATGATGTTTCGGTAAGCGCGAGGCCCCTGGGGCCGGAACGGTGACGGTGACGCCATGTACGCAGCCCCCCGGACGGCGACGCGCCGCCCCCAGGGCTGCGCACAGCCGTACGCGAGTCTGCTGACCCTGCTCGTCGCCGATCGTGCCGTCGATCTGCTCCGCGTGAGCAGCGCACTGTGTACCGCACCGGGCGGCCGCGCCCGTTGTCGAGGCTGACACCTCCCCGCAGCCCTCGCACCTCCTGACGAACACCGCTCCCCGCGCGGTGTGCCGTTGCCCTCCCCGTCCCCGGTACCTCGCCGTCATGTGAGCCGCCGCATGCCGCCGTGCTTCCGGGGCGTTCCCACCCAGCCGGAGCCCACCATGAGTGAACCCCCTGGTGCCACCGCCACCCTCGCCGAGGCGCCGACCACCGACGAGCCGTCAAAGGCCCTCACCGCCCAGCGGGTTCTTCCGCTGCGGCGGCCAGGCCGCTGGATCGTCACCGCGGTCGTGCTGGTCCTGGTCGCCCAGTTCGTGCACGGACTGGTCACCAACCCCTTCTACCAGTGGGACCGCTGGAGCTACTGGTTCCTGCGCCCCACCATCCTCGACGGCCTGCTGATCACCCTCGAAGTCACCGCCTACAGCGCGGTGCTGGGCCTTGCCGGCGGCATCGTGCTCGCACTGGGCCGGCTCTCGAAGAGCCCGGTGCTGCGCGCGGTCAGCTGGACCTACGTCTGGGCGCTGCGCTCCATCCCGCTCATCGTGGTGCTGATCTTCCTCTACAACTTCAGCGCCCTGTACAAGACGTTGAGCGTCGGCATCCCCTTCGGCCCGGCCTTCTTCTCCTTCGACGAGTCGAGACTCGCCACCGACATGGTCGTCGCCGTCGTCGGCCTCAGCCTCAACGAGGCTGCCTACGCGGCCGAGGTGGTACGCGGCGGCATCCTCTCGGTCGACCAGGGCCAGCACGAGGCGGCCGCGGCGCTCGGCCTGCCGAAGGGCTACCAGTTCCGCAGGATCGTCTTCCCGCAGGCACTGCGCTCGATCGTCCCGAACTACGTCAACCAGCTCATCGGCCTGATCAAGGGCACCTCGCTGGTCTTCTACGTCTCCCTGCTCGACCTGTTCGGCTCCGCGCAGACCATGGGCTCCACCTACCCCGGCGACATCGTGCCGCTGCTGCTGGTCGTCACCGTCTGGTACCTGATCCTGACCAGCGTCGTCTCCGTCATCCAGTTCTACGTCGAGCGGCACTACGCCCGCGGTGCCACCCGCAGCCTGCCGCCGACGCCGCTGCAGAAGCTCCGCACCGGTCTCACCGACCTGCGGGCCCGTATCCGCCGGGAGGCCGCTGTATGACCGCCAGGACACGCGAAGCCCTGGCGGACGTCGAGGCCGCCACCGTCGAGGTCCACGACGTGCACAAGTGGTACGGCACCCACCGGGTGCTGGAAGGCGTCGACCTGACCGTGCGCCCCGGCGAGGTCACCGTCATCCTGGGCCCCTCCGGCTCCGGCAAGTCCACCCTGCTGCGGATCATCAACCACCTGGAGAAGCCGGAGATCGGCTACGTCAGTATCAACGGCGAGCTGATCGGCGTGAAGCGGCACGGCGCCCCAAGGGAGATGGGGGTCCCCCCGGCCGAAGGCCGGGGGAGGCTGAAGGAACTCAGTGAGCGGGCCATCCTCACCCAGCGCGGCCGGATCGGTTTCGTCTTCCAGAACTTCAACCTCTTCCCGCACCTGACCGTGCTGGACAACGTGGCCGCGGCTCCCGTCGCCACCGGCCGGCTCGGCAAGCCCGAGGCACGGGATCTCGCCCGCGAACTCCTCGGCCGCGTCGGGCTCGCCGACAAGACCGGCGCCTACCCCCGCCAGCTCTCCGGCGGACAGCAGCAGCGTGTCGCCATCGCCCGCGCCCTCGCCCTGCGCCCCGGCGTCATCCTCTTCGACGAGCCCACCTCCGCCCTCGACCCCGAACTGGTGGGTGAGGTCCTCGCCGTCATCAAGGACCTGGCGACCAGCGGTACCACGCTCGTCATCGTCACCCACGAGATCGGCTTCGCCCGCGAGATCGCCGACCGGGTCGTCTTCATCGACGGCGGCAAGATCGTCGAGCAGGGGCCGCCCTCCGAGGTCCTCGACAAACCGCGGCACGAGCGGACCCGGGACTTCCTCAGCAAGGTTCTCTGACCCGCCTCATCCCCAAGCCCCCCACGCCACCCTCATCACCTCCAGCGACAAGGAACGGCCATGCGCACCCACTTCACCCGACGCAGCCTGATACGCGGCATCACCGCGGCGACCGCCGTCGCCTCCCTCGGTACCGGGCTCGCCGCCTGCGGTGGCAACAGCGACGCGGCCACCTCCACCGACGCCGCCAAGGCCGGCGAGGTCGTCATCGGACGGGTCTCCAACGGCGCCGCCACCCAGACCACCCTCAAGGTCTCCGAGGTCAAGGCGATCAGCGCCGAACTGCCCGCCGCCGTCAGGAAGAGCGGCAAGCTGGAGATCGGCATCGGCGCCCTGCCCGCCGGGCTCCCGCCGTTGGCGTACGTCGGCGACGACCAGAAGACCCTCACCGGCTCCGAGCCCGACCTCGGCCGTCTGGTCGCCGCGGTGTTCGGGCTCAAGGCCGAGGTCAAGAACTCCACCTGGGAGAACCTCTTCGTCGGCATCGACAGCGGCAAGGTCGACGTGGCCTTCTCGAACGTCACCGACACCGAGGAGCGCAAGAAGAAGTACGAGTTCGCCTCCTACCGGAAGGACAACCTCGCCTTCATCGTGCCGAAGAAGAGCACCTGGAACTTCGACGGCAACTACGAGAACCTCGCCGGCAAGACGATCGCCGTCGGCTCCGGCACCAACCAGGAGAAGATCCTCCTGGAGTGGAAGGACAAGCTGGCCAAGGAGGGCAAGAAGCTCACCGTCAAGTACTTCCAGGACAGCACCAGCACCTACCTGGCCCTGAACAGCGGCAGGGTCGACGCCTCCTTCGGCCCCAACCCCGGTTTCGCCTACCACAACCGTCAGGTGGCCAACACGCCCAACGCGAGCCGCACCGCGGGCACCTACTCCGGCGCGGGCGCGAGCCTGCAGGGCCTGATCGCGGCAACGGCGAAGAAGGACAGCGGACTCGCCAAGCCGCTCGCCGACGCCATCAACTACCTGATCAAGCACGGTCAGTACGCCGAGTGGCTCAAGGCGTACAACCTCTCCAACGAGGCCGTCGCCAAGTCCGAGGTCAACCCGCCGGGCCTGCCGCTCGACAACTCCTGACCACCACGCGCCGGGGACTCCACCGTCGCCCCGCGGTGGAGTCCCCGCGCGCTGGACACCCCGAGCAGCACCCCGGAGACCGCCACACCATGTCCGTCACCACCCTCGACACCAGCTCCTCGCACATCCTGGACAACCCCGCCTGGTCCGCGCCGTGGCGGCCGGCATCAAGGAGTGCGGCGAGCGGCCCTTCCTGCACGCCAGGGCCGACAACGCGAACGCGATCCGGCTGTACGAGTCGATCGGCTTCACCCCGCGCCGCCGTACGGTCTTCTCACTCGTACGGCAGACCGGAGCCGCCGTCCTGGAAGAAACGGCATAGCTGTGCCGTTGTCCTTGTCGAAGGCGATGACTTGGAGGTGGGCCGGATGACACGTGTCCTGCGTGCCGTGCGCCTCCACGGCCGGCCCCACATCGACCTCCAGCGCGTGGCCGGCGCCCTCTGTTGTTCCTGACCCCGTTTGCCCACCGCCGTGCGCCCCGCTTTCCGCGGGCCGGCGATCTCGTACGGACCTCCAGGAAGGCACACTCGTGTCATCAACTCCCTCTTCCCACCTGCACCTTGCCGTCGCCCTGGACGGCACCGGCTGGCACCCCGCCTCCTGGCGCGAGCCGGTCGCCCGCCCCCGGGACCTGTTCACCGCCGGATACTGGGCCGACCTGGTCGCCGAGGCCGAGCGAGGCCTGCTCGACTTCGTCACCTTCGAGGACGGCCTCGGCCTGCAGTCCTCGGACTACGGCGAGTTGGACGGCCGTACGGACCAGGTGCGCGGCCGACTCGACGCCGTACTGATCGCCTCCCGCATCGCTCCCCTCACCCGGCATGTCGGCCTGGTGCCGACGGTGATCGCCACTCACACGGAGCCGTTCCACATCTCCAAGGCGATCGCCACCCTCGACTACGTCAGCACCGGCCGGGCCGGCCTGCGCGTCCAGATCAGCGCCCGCCCGCACGAGGCCGACCACTTCGGCCGCCGTACCTTCCCGCCGATCAACCTGGCGGAACTCCAGAGCCCGGCCGGACAGGAGCGCCTCACCGAGCTGTTCGACGAGGCCGCCGACTACGTCGAGGTGGTGCGGCGGCTGTGGGACAGCTGGGAGGACGACGCCGAGATCCGGGACGTGGCCACCGGCCGCTTCATCGACCGGGACAAGCTGCACTACATCGACTTCGAGGGCCGCTTCTTCAGCGTCAAGGGCCCCTCCATCACCCCGCGCCCGCCGCAGGGCCAGCCGCTGGTCACCTCCCTCGCCCACCAGACCGTTCCGAACCGCCTTGTCGCCCGCCAGGCCGACGTCGGCTATGTCACCCCGCAGGACGCCGGGCACGCCCGGGCGATCGTCGCCGAGATACGCGCCGAGCAGGAGGCGGCCGGACGCGACGGTGAACTCGTCCATGTCTTCGGTGACTTGGTGGTCTTCCTGGACGACGACCGGGTCACCGCGGAGGACCGTCGCGCACGCCTCGACGTCCTCGCGGGAGAGCCCTACACCAGCGATGCTCGGATCTTCGCCGGAACGCCCAGCCAACTGGCCGATCTGTTGCAGGAGTTGGCAGGAGAGGGTCTGAGCGGCTTCCGGCTGCGGCCCGCCGTCGCCCACCACGACCTGCCGGCCATCACCCGCGGCCTGGTCCCCGAACTCCAGCGCCGGGGTGTCTTCCGCACCGCCTACGAGGCCGACACCCTGCGCGGTCTGCTGGGTCTGCCCCGCCCCGCCAACCGCTACGCCGCCACAGCCACCGCCTGAGCCGGAAGGACCGCACCGACATGAGCAAGCCGCTCAAGCAGATCCACCTGGCCGCGCACTTCCCCGGCGTCAACAACACGACCGTGTGGAGCGACCCGAAGGCCGGCAGCCACATCGAGTTCAGCTCCTTCGCGCACTTCGCGCAGACCGCCGAGCGCGCCAAGTTCGACTTCCTCTTCCTCGCCGAGGGCCTGCGGCTGCGCGAACAGGGCGGCAAGATCTACGACCTGGACGTCGTAGGCCGCCCCGACACCTTCACCGTCCTCGCAGCGCTTGCCGCCGTCACCGAGCGCCTCGGCCTGACCGGCACCATCAACTCCACCTTCAACGAGCCTTATGAGGTGGCCCGCCAGTTCGCCAGCCTCGACCACCTCTCCGGCGGCCGCTCCGCCTGGAACGTCGTCACCTCCTGGGACGCCTTCACCGGCGAGAACTTCCGCCGCGGCGGCTTCCTCCCCCAAGAGGAGCGCTACTCCCGCGCCAAGGAGTTCCTGGCCACGGCGAACGAGCTCTTCGACTCCTGGCACGGCGACGAGATCCTCGCCGACAGGGCCACCGGCGCCTTCCTGCGGGACGCGAAGGCCGGCTCCTTCGTCCACAGCGGGCAGCACTTCGACATCCATGGCCAGTTCAACGTCCCGCGCTCGCCGCAGGGCCGCCCGGTGATCTTCCAGGCCGGTGACTCCGAGGAGGGCCGCGAGTTCGCCGCCTCGTCCGCTGACGCCATCTTCAGCCGGCACGCCACCCTGGAGGGTGGTCAGGCCTTCTACGCGGATGTCAAGAAGCGTCTCGTCAACTACGGCCGCCGCCACGACCAGCTGCTGATCCTGCCCGCCGCCACCTTCGTCCTCGCCGACACGGACGCCGAGGCCGAGGAACTGGCCCGTGAGGTGCGCCGGCAGCAGGTCAGCGGCGCGACCGCCATCAAGCACCTGGAGTTCGTCTGGAACCGCGACCTGTCGGCGTACGACCCGGAGGGCCCGCTGCCCGACGTCGACCCGGACGTCAGTGACGACCACATCTCCAAGGGCCGTGCCCAGGTGCGCATGTACCGCGACCCGCTGGCCACCGCGCGCGAGTGGCGCGAGCTGGCGGCCGCGAACAACTGGTCCATCCGCGACCTTGTCATCAACACCGGCAACCGTCAGACCTTCGTCGGCTCCGCGGCAACCATCGCCAAGACCATCAACGACTACGTCCAGGCCGACGCCAGTGACGGCTTCATCCTCGTCCCGCACATCACCCCGACCGGTCTCGACGACTTCGCCGACAAGGTCGTCCCGCTCCTGCAGGAGCAGGGCGTCTTCCGCACCGAGTACGAGGGCACGACCCTCCGCCACCACCTGGGCCTGGAGCATCCCGACGCCGCCGACGACCGGGTCGCGTCGTGAAGTTCCTCGCGATCACCCTCATCGTCCACCGGCCGGATCCGGTCACCGGTGTGCAGAAGCCGACCCACGACCGCTTCCGCGAGGTCCTCGACAACGCGCTGCTCGCCGAGGAACTGGGCTTCGACGGCTTCGGCGTGGGGGAGCGCCACGAGCGGCCGTTCATCTCCTCCTCACCGACCGTCGTCCTCAGCCATGTGGCCGCCCTGACGAAGCGGATCCGCCTGTTCACGGCCGTCACGACGCTCAGCCTGCTGGACCCGGTCCGGGCCTACGAGGACTACGCCACCCTCGACCACCTGTCCGACGGGCGCCTCGACCTGATCATCGGCAAGGGCAACGGCGCCGCTCAACGCGACCTGTTCCACGTCACGCCCGAGGACCAGTGGGACCGCAACGCCGAGAGCTACGAGGTCTTCCGCACGATCTGGCGCCAGGACAAGGTCACCGCCGACACCCGCTTCCGCCCCCCGCTGACGGACGCCGAGGTGTGGCCGCGGCCGTACCAGCGGCCGGTCCGGGTCTGGCACGGCAGCGCGACCAGCAAGGAGTCGGTCGACCTGGCCGCCCGCTACGGCGACCCGCTCTTCTCGGCGAACGTCACCCACCCAGTCGAGCCGTACGCCGAGCTGATCCGCCACTACCGCGAACGCTGGGAGCACTACGGCCACGATCCGGCGCAGATCGCCGTCGGCGCGGGCACGGCGGGCATCCACGTCGCGCCCACCTCCCAGCAGGCCCTCGCCGCATACCGGCCGGTCTTCGAGTCCAACCTGGCCTTCTTCAAGAAGGCGGGCCTGCCGGTCGTCTTCGAGACGCTGGAGGACTTCGTCGAGCGCAGCTCCGCGCTGATCGGCAGCCCGCAGCAGGTCATCGACAAGGTGCACCGCTACCACGAACAGTTCGGGCACACCGTACTCCACCTGCACGCCGACGCGAGCGGGCTGACGGAGCCCCAGCACCGTGCCTCCCTGGAGCTGTTCCAGTCCGAGGTCGCCCCCGTGCTGCGCCGCGAGATCCCGGACCCGCCGTTCGTATGGGGACCCGTGCTTCCGGCACCACCGCTCACCCAGGAGTCCGTCCATGTCTGATGGTGCCCTCGGAGTTCTCGACCTGGTCCCGATCCCCTCCGGCTCGACGGCAGCCGATGCCCTGCGCAACTCCATCGACCTCGCGCAGCAGGCCGAGCGCTTCGGATATGCCCGCTACTGGTTCGCCGAGCACCACCTCAATCCGGGCGTGGCCGGCACGTCACCCGCGGTCGTCCTGGCCTTGACAGCATCCGCCACCTCCACCATCCGGCTCGGTTCCGGGGCCGTGCAGCTCGGGCACCGCACGGCGCTGTCCACCGTGGAGGAGTTCGGCCTGCTCGACGCGCTGCACCCTGGCCGCTTCGATCTGGGTCTGGGCCGCTCGGGCGGCCGCCCGCCGGGACAGCCGGCCGCACCGTTGCCGACGGCCACCCCGGTCGTCGACGGCCGCACCCCGAACGGCCTGTTGATACCGCCCCGCTTCTCCTTCGAGCATCTGCTCGGCTCACCCCGGATCGCGCTGCAGCGCAGGCTGCTTCTGCTGCCGGGCGCCGAGTCACAGGACTACGCCGAGCAGATCGACGACGTCCTCGCCCTGCTCGCCGGCACCTACCGCTCCCCGGAGGGCGTCGAGGCGCATGTCGTGCCGGGGGAGGGCGCCGACCTGGAGGTGTGGATCCTGGGCAGCAGCGGTGGTCAGAGCGCCGCTGTCGCGGGCCGCAACGGACTGCGGTTCGCGGCGAACTACCACGTCAGCCCGGCCACGGTCCTGGAGGCGGTGGAGGGTTACCGGTCCTTCTTCCAGCCTTCCGAGTTCCTCGACAAGCCGTACGTCAGCGTCTCGGCGGACGTCGTCGTCGCCGAGAACGACGCCACCGCCCGCACACTCGCCACCGGTTACGGCCCGTGGGTCCGCAGCATCCGCACCGCCGAGGGCGCCATCGAGTTCCCGACGCCCGAGGAAGCGCGTGCCCACCCATGGACCGACGAGGACCGGGCCCTCGTCCAGGACCGCCTCGACACCCAGTTCGTCGGCTCACCGGGCCGGGTGGCCGACCAGTTGGAACAACTCCAGGAGGCCACGGGCGCGGACGAGTTGCTCATCACGACGATCACCCACGACCACACGGACCGGGTCCGTTCGTACGAACTGCTCGCGGAGGAATGGCGGCGACGGGGTCACTCCTTCCAGCCGAGCTGATGCTCGGGAGCACCCCACCGACCGGCTGCACGCGACGCTTCGGCGCGGCCCGCCAGGGCATGTCCGACGGCGTAGCCCACGGGACCGACCGGGTGCCGGGCCACGCCGGAGCGGGCGATGGCCTGCTCGACGGTGTCGATCCGTAGATGGACCGCGCCGATCCGGGCTGCCAGGAACGGGCGAGGGTGGTCTTGCCGGTGCCGGGCAGGCCGCCCATGACGATGAGTACAGGATCATCCCTCCGGCGGCGGTCGCGAAGAAGCGTCGTATGCCTGGGCGTTGCGCACGAAGAGCTCGTGCAGGTCGCGGACCGCCCGCGGAACGGAGCCGGAATGGCGGCGCTGCAGTACCAGCAGTACATCGGTGGCATCCCCCGCGAGCGGCCGCACAGTGATCGCGCCCCGTCGCTCCAGCGGGTCGCCGACGACGCTGAAGTCCGGCAGCACCGTGGCCCCCAGCCCCTCGGCCACCATCAGCTTGCCCATCTCCGCGCCGTCGGTGGAGTACGAGAACGACGGAGTCCGGCCGTGGAGCAGCCGGTGCACGAAACGGTGCATCACATAGCCGGACCGCATCACGACCAGCGGCTCGGCCAGGAGACTGTCCACGTCCACCGCGTCGAGGGCCGCCAGCGGACTGTCCGGACGCACGCACACCACCGGCCGGCCGCAGAGCAACTCCGTCGTCTCGAACCCGGGCGGCATGTCGTCGCCCCGGAGGTAGTTCACCAGCCCCAGGTCGAAGGCGCCCTCCAACAGCCCGCGGTGGATGTCGGCCTGCTGCGCTCCGACCAACTCCACCTGGGTGACCGGGTGCGAGGCCCGGAACTCGCGCACGGTCGGGATGACCAGCGGCACGGTAGCCGTGTTCACCGTGCCGAGTCGGACCATGCGGCTGATGCGGTGCTGGTCGCCGGCCGCGCCGCGCAGCCGGTCGACCGCGTCCAGCACGGTCATGATGTGCGGCAGCAGCTCGCGTCCCTCGTCGCTGATCTTCGCCCCGGACCGCTTGCGTTCCAGCAGGTCCACGCCGAGCTCGCGCTCCAGATTGCGTACGGTCTCGCTGAGCGCCGGCTGGGACAGGTGCAGCTCCTCGGCGGCCCGCCGCAGCGAACCGAGCCGTGTCACCGCAGCGATGTATTCGAGCTGTTCGATACGCACGAACAGGAGACTGCGCCCTCCTGAGGACCGGGTTCAAGGGAATCCCTGTCACAGCCTCGTGAATACCGACTCTCAGGATGTGGAATCACATCCGGGCATTCTTGACCGGCCGGACTCCCACCTGGTTCGATCGGTGGCATGAAGCGACAGGACCTCACGCGACGACGCCACGTCGACCTTGCGCGTGTTTCTAGCGCCTTCTGTCGCTGTCGGGTCTGAGCGCACCCGAGGGAAACCCTCCCACCCGCTCCCTCTGCGACTTCCTTCCGGGAATTCCGGTCCCGGCTCCTTCCGGTCGTGACGACGGCTTTCCCGGAAACGCCGCTCCAGCGTGTCTGAATTCCGCGGAGCTCATTCGTCCTGCCCCCGCAGCATTCCCTGCCAGGAGTTCCCATGCCCGCATCCTCCGCATACCCCGGATCCGGTCCCGTCCGCTTCGCCTACTGGGTGCCGAACGTCAGTGGCGGCCTGGTCACCAGCAAGATCGAGCAGCGCACCGACTGGGGCTACGACTACAACCGCGAACTCGCCGTCCTCGCCGAGAACAACGGCTTCGACTACGCGCTCAGCCAGGTCCGCTACATGGCCAGCTACGGCGCCGAATACCAGCACGAGTCGACCAGCTTCAGCCTCGCCCTGCTGCTCGCCACCCAGCGGCTGAAGGTCATCGCCGCCGTGCATCCCGGCCTGTGGCACCCGGGCGTCCTCGCCAAGCTCGGCGCCACCGCCGACCATCTGTCGAACGGCCGCTTCGCCGTCAACGTCGTATCGGGCTGGTTCAAGGGCGAGTTCACCGCGCTGGGCGAGCCCTGGCTGGAGCACGACGAACGCTACCGGCGCTCCGAGGAGTTCATCCGCGCCCTGCGGAAGATCTGGACCGAGGACCACGCCGAGCTCGCCGGTGACTTCTACCGGTTGCGCGACTTCTCCCTCAAGCCCAAGCCGCTGAACACCCCCGAGCGCCCGCACCCGGAGATCTTCCAGGGCGGCAACTCCACCGCCGCGCGCGCCATGGCCGGCCGCGTCTCCGACTGGTACTTCTCCAACGGCAAGGACTTCGACGGCGTCACCGAGCAGATCGCCGACGTCCGCTCCTCCGCCGCCCAATCGGGCCGTACCGCACCGAAGTTCGGCCTCAACGGCTTCCTCATCGCCCGTGACACCGAGGCCGAAGCCCGTGAGACGCTCCGTGAGATCGTCGCCAAGGCCGACACCCAGGCCGTGCACGGCTTCCGCGACGCCGTCCAGCAGGCCGGTCCGTCCACCGGCGACGGCAAGGGCATGTGGCAGGACTCCACGTTCGAGGACCTCGTCCAGTACAACGACGGCTTCCGCACGGGTCTGATCGGCACCCCTGAGCAGATCGCCGAGCGGATCGTCGCCTACAAGCGGCTCGGCGTCGACCTCTTCCTCCTCGGCTTCCTGCACTACCTGGAGGAGGTCGAGTACTTCGGCAAGCGGGTGCTGCCCCTGGTGCGCGAACTGGAGGCACAGGAAACCGCGTCCGAGCCCGCCGCCGCCCACGCCTGACCGCGGCCCGCACACGACACGACGAACCGAAAGGTCCTCCCATGGCCACTGTCCTGTCCGTCTCCGGAAGCCCCTCCGCCACCTCCCGCACCGCTCGGCTGCTGCGCCACCTGGACGAGCGGCTCATCGCGCAGGGGCACGAGGTGATCGCGCTGGACGTTCGTACCCTGCCCGCCGAGGCGCTGCTCGGGGCCGACTTCGCTCACCCGGCGATCGTCCGGGCCACCGCCCTGTTCGAGCAGGCGGACGGGGTGGTGATCGGTACCCCCGTCTACAAGGCCGCCTACTCCGGACTGCTGAAGTCCCTGCTCGACCTGCTCCCGCAGTACGCCCTGGCGGGCAAGACGGTCCTCCCGCTGGCCACCGGCGGCACCACCGCCCACGTCCTGGCCATCGACTACGCCCTGCGCCCGGTGCTGGCCTCCATGGGCCCTGCGCACATCACGCCGGGCTGGTTCACCCTCGACAAGGACATCACGGTGGGCGAGGACGGCACGCTGACCGTCGCGCCGGGAACCGCCGAGGCTCTGGCGCAGGTCACGGACCAGTTCTCGGCCGCGCTGGGCGGGCGGACGACACTGCTGGCGGCCGCCGGATGACCGCCGCGCACGTCATCGCGGACGACGCCGAGGCCCTTGCCGTGGCCGCGGAGCTCGCCGCGGACTTCCGTAAGGGCGCCGCAGAGCGGGACGCGCGGCGCAGGCTCCCGCACGCGGAGCTGGAGCGGCTGTCCGCCTCTGGGCTGCTCGCCGTGACCGTGCCCGCCCGGTTCGGCGGCGCGGACGTCCGTGCGGACACGCTCGCCGAGATCTTCCGGCTACTTGCCGCCGCCGACGCCAGCCTGGCCCAGATCCCGCAGAGCCACTTCGTGTACGTGGGCGTGCTGCGCCGGCAGGGGACCGACGAGCAGCAGGAGTTCTTCTTCGGCGAGGTACTGGCCGGCAAGCGGTTCGGCAACGCCCAGTCCGAGGCGGGCACCCAGCACGTCCAGGACATCCGCACCCGCCTCGCCCGGCGACCGGACGGGGCGTACGTCCTCGACGGCGTCAAGCACTACTCCACCGGCGCGCTGTTCACCCACTGGATCCCCGTCCTCGCCCGCACCGAGGACGACACCCTGCACGTGGCGTACGTCCCGCGCGACGCGCCCGGCCTCACGGTCGTGGACGACTGGGACGGCATGGGACAGCGCACCACCGCCAGCGGAACCGTCCGCCTGGAGTCGGTGCCTGTGCCCGCCGACCGTGTCGTGCCGCACCACCTCACCTTTCAGGGCCCTCAACTCCACGGCGCGGTCGCTCAGTTGCTGCATGCGGCCATCGACGCCGGGATCGCCTCCGGGGCGCTGGCGGAGGCGGTGGAGTTCGTCCGTACGAAGAGCCGCCCCTGGTTCGAGAGCGCCGCCGAAGGGCACGCGACCGCCGCGGAGGATCCGCTTCTGATCCAGCGGTTCGGCGAACTGGCGATCAGAGAACGGGCTGCCGAAGCGTTGCTTCGCGAGGCCGCCCGCGCGGTCGACGACGCCCACGCCGACCTGACCGACGACTCGGCCGCCGAGGCATCGATCGCGGTGGCCGCCGCGAAAGTGACGGCGGCCGAGGCCGCCGTGGAGGTCGCCAGCGCCCTTTTCGAGGTCTCCGGCACCCGCTCGGCGCTCGACTCCCTGGGCCTGCACCGCCACTGGCGCGACGCGCGCACCCACACCCTGCACGACCCGGCCCGCTGGAAGGTCCAGCACATCGGCCGTTACGTGCTCAACGGCACCAAGCCGCCCCGGCACGGCCTCCTCTGACGAACGCTGACGAACACCGATCGGAGCCCCCGCGTGTCCCTCACCTTCCACTGGTTCCTGCCCACCAACGGCGACAGCCGCCACGTCGTCGGCGGCGGCCACGGCACCCCCGCCACGGAGTCCGGGCGCGACCGGCCGCCGACGGTCGCCTACCTGAGCCAGATCGCCCGCGCCGCCGAGGACCTCGGCTTCGTCGGCGCGCTCACGCCGACCGGCGCGTGGTGCGAGGACGCGTGGCTGACCACCGCCATGGTCAGCCAGAACACCGAGCGCCTGAAGTTCCTCGTCGCCTTCCGCCCCGGCTTCGTCTCGCCGACGCTCGCGGCGCAGATGGCCTCCACCTTCCAGCGGCAGACCGGCGGACGGCTCCTGCTCAACGTGGTCACCGGCGGTGAGAGCCACGAGCAGCGGGCCTACGGGGACTTCCTGGACAAGGACGCACGGTATCGCCGTACCGGCGAATTCCTGGAAATCGTCCGGGGGCTGTGGGAGGGCAAGACCGTCGACCTGTCCGGCGAGCACCTCCGGGTCGAGGACGCCAGGCTGGCGCGGGTGCCCGACCCGGTGCCCGAGGTGTACTTCGGGGGTTCCTCGGCGATCGCCGGGGAGGTGGCCGCGCGGCATGTCGACGTCTACCTCACGTGGGGGGAGCCGCCGGCGCAGGTCGCCGAGAAGATCGCCTGGATCAGGAAGCTGGCCGCGCAGGAGGGTCGCAGCGTCCGCTTCGGAATCCGGTTGCACGTCATCACCCGCGACACCTCCGAGCAGGCCTGGGCCGAGGCGGAGCGGCTGCTGGCGGGCTTCGACGCGGAGACCGTGCGGCAGGTTCAGGCCGGGCTTGCCCGCAGTGAGTCGGAAGGACAGCAGCGGATGCTGGCCCTGCACGGGGGTGGGAGCCGGGACGGGCTGGAGATCCATCCCAATCTGTGGGCGGGCATCGGTCTGGTGCGGGGTGGGGCGGGGACCGCCCTGGTCGGCAGTCACACCGAGGTTGCCGAGCGGATCAAGGAGTACGCCGCGGTGGGGATCGAGGAGTTCATCTTCTCCGGGTATCCGCATCTGGAGGAGGCCTACTGGTTCGGCGAGGGCGTGCTGCCGAAGCTTCAGGCACAGGGTCTGTGGCGGCACCCGTATGGGCAGCAGGCGGCCCCCGCCGCCCAGGTTCCCTTCGCCGGTACCGGGAGCGCGCGCTGACCCCTCCCTTGCCGGCGCCGCCGTCGAGGCGGTCCGCCGCTGTTCGTCGCGTGCGAGACCGACCGCTCTGCCTGGCCGCACGGGCGGGGCCTGGCGGGCCTTCTCACGTGGTGAGACGTTGTGGTGCGGGTGGAACGCGCCCACTTGACGGGGCTCGGCCGTGGCCCGACACTCCAGTACGGGAAATCATAGTGAATGGGTAGGGAAAGATGGGCTGCTCTGTGCTGGACCTCGGCCGTCGAGCCGTCCGCATCGCCGTCCGGCCGCTGCCCCTGCTGACGTCCCGCCGCCACGTCGACCTTCTGCGCGTGTGCAGCGCGGCGAGTTCTCCGCACGGTGAAGGCTCCACTCCCACCCGCGCCTGATCCTCACGTCAGCACCGCATCCCGGCCGTGCCGAAGCCGCCGCGAGCCGTCGTCCCCGTATGCCCGCATGCCTGCGACCGAGCACCCCAGGGAGACGCATGTCCGCCACATCCCCGACAGCCGTGCCCTCCTTCCGGAGCAGGATCGGCTGTGACGCGCACAGCGGCTACTACGCCGCGCCGCAGCGCTACCGACTCCACCTCTCGCTGTCCTGTCCGCACTGCCTGCAGATCGCCGTCACGCACAGCCTGCTCGGCCTTCACGACACCCTCCCGGTGACGCTGCTGCCCGCCCTGCCCGACACCTCGGACGGCGGACACCTGGCACTGCGCCCGCTGTACGAAGCCAGTTCGCACCAGCACCCCGGACCCGCCGTGGCACCGGTCCTCAGCGACAACTGGACCGGAACGATCGTCAGCACCCACACCCCCGACATCCTGCGGGATCTGACGGGGCGGTTCGGCGGACATGGTCCTGATCTCCACCCCCGCGGTGCGGAGGAGGCCCTCGAGACCGTTGGCCGACTCTGTGAGCAGGGCATCACCTCGGCCGCCCAGCGCGCCGGGCAGTCCGATGGCGACCCTGGGGCACGCGACACCGCGCTGGCCACCCTGCTGCGCACGCTGGATGTGCTGGAGTGGAGGCTCGACTCTCGGGAGCACGTGCTGGGCGGTGAACTCACCCTCGGTGACGTCCAGTTGTGGGTGGCGCTCGTGCAGCTGGACACGGTGCACCGCCACCACCTGGACGCCGCCGCGGTGCACCGCATCACCGAGCACCCCCAGGTGTGGGCGTACGCCCGGCGGCTGGCGGCACACCCCGCCTTCGGCTCCCACCTCGACCTGGACGGCATCGCCCGCCGGCACCACGCCCACTGCCGGGGCACGGAGGCCGCCGGGGCGGCGGTACAGATCGTGGACTGGACGGCGTGCGCATCGTGCGAGAAGCCAGAGGCCGTGCGACAGCCCGGCTGACCGGATGCGGACGGGTGCCTGGCATGCGGTTGCTTCGCAGACGAATGGCAGCACCGCGTGGTCCAGGAGGCCCTGACCAACGTGCACCGGCACGCTCCGGGCGAGCGCGTGGTCGTACGACCGGACGCCGACCCGGACTGGCTCCATGTCACGGTGACCAACGGCGGGGCGCAGCGCCGTTCCGGCAGTCCGGCGGGAGGGCGGGGCGGGCTGGGGCTCATCGGGCTGCGGGAGCGCATCGAGGCACTCGGCGGGACGTTCTCGGCCGGTGCCGGGATCTCCGGTCAGTGGGAGGTCCGGGCGAGCCTCCCCAGGTCCCGCACGGGCTCCTTCGTGGGTCCGCCACGGTGAGCGTCTGCCGGCGCCTGATGCTCAACGCCTCGTCAGGGCCGCGACGTGACCACGCCGTGTTCCCACGCCCAGGCGGCGACCCCCACCCGGTTGCGCGCCTGGATCCGGGCCAGGTAGGTCGTCACCGACGACAGCGACAGGAAGAGCTCGTCGCTGATCTCCTGGTTGGTGCGGCCCACGGCCACCAGCCGCATGATCTCCGTCTCGCGGATGCTCAGCCCGGCTGCCTCGGAGCGTCCTTCCCCGGTGACGCCGCCCTGCAGCTGCCGCAGCAGTCTGACGGTGACACCGGGCGAGACGAGCGCGTCCCCGCGTGACGCCGCCCGTACGGCCTCCACCAGCAGCGCGGGGGAGGCGTCCTTGGGCGCGGTGTTTTGCAGGAACTCGACGTCGCCTGGGACGAGAGACGCGCTGCGGATCGGTCCATGACGTGGGTGCGCCTTTGCTGGCGCGGCGTCAGAAAAGTCAGCAACGGGTCGGTGTGAGTCCTCGAACACCCGGCGACAGCTGACCGCGCATGCGAAACGATGTAGCCTCCGGAGACCGCCCTTGACCTGCAGTAGCAGGCAGGGAGCAGGCGAATCGGGAGTTTCTTCGTGTTTCGTACAATGTTCAAGTCCAAGATCTAGCGTTTGGGTTTTTCCGCAGGTCAGAGCGCTGATCGTCGCGTCAGGGTCAGCAAAAGGTCAGCATGAGGCCGGTCAGCAGACGGTCGCGGAGTACGCGAAGCAGTGGCGGCCGGGGCAGCGCAGGATGACGGAGTACTTCACGGGCCGGCACGTGGACAGCTCCATCTACGTGCACAGGCCGCCCAGGGCGAGGTCGGTGAACCAGCTGCCGCGTACGTTACGTGCGGTGAGGACCTGGCGGCGCGGGAAGTCGGGGCGGTCCTTGCCGGTCAGGATCAATGGGGGTGAAGCGGCATGATCTGGCCGTAAGACACTAACCTCGGGCCATGGTGACGCGCACCCGGCTGTATCACGACGGCACTCTCGTCCTGGAGGACTTTCCCGCCAGTGACGTTTCCGCGCATCTCGCCGATCCTGCGTCGGTCCTGTGGCTGGACCTGTACCGGCCCGGGCCTGCCGAGTTCACCATGCTCGGCCAGGTGTTCGGCATCCATGAACTGGCTCTGGAGGATGCCGCACAGCGCGGGCAGCGGCCGAAACTCGACCGCTATCGCACCCACGAGTTCCTCAGCGCCTATTCCGTGACCGTCAGCCCGGACGGTGCGGAACTGTCATACAGCGAGATCGCCGTATTCCTCACCAGTCAGGCCATGATCACCGTCCGCAAGGACGACGGTCTCGACATCGAGGACGTCGTCGCCCGCTGGGACGAGAGCCCGGACCTGGCAGGCCATGGCGTCGGATTCCTGCTGCACGGTCTGCTCGACCATCTCGTGGACGGCCACTTCGCCGCGGTCCAGCAGCTGGACGACGGCATCGAGGAGCTGGAGGGTCTGCTCTTCGCGGCCGGGCGCCGTGAGATCGAAGCCGTGCAGCGCCGGGTTTTCGCACTGCGCAAAACCCTCGTCCGGTTGCGCCGCGTCGTGCTCCCGATGCGTGAGGTGGTCAACGGGCTCATGCGCCCCGGCCTGCACCTGATCACCGACCCTCTCGTCCCGTACTACCAGGACGTCTACGACCACGTGCTGCGTGCCACCGAATGGACGGAATCACTGCGGGACCTGGTGGCCTCGGTCATGGAGACGAACCTCTCGGTCCAGGCCAACAGCATGAACCTGATCATGAAGAAGGTGACGAGCTGGGCCGCGATCATCGCCGTCCCCACCGCGATCACCGGCTACTACGGCCAGAATCTCCCCTATCCCGGTTTCGGCCGCGAGTCGGGATTCATCACCTCCGTCGCCGTCATCGTGCTCCTGTCCGCGCTGCTGTATCTGACCTTCAAGCGCAAGGACTGGCTCTGACCGGCATCGGGCACCGGCGACCAGGTCCCGAAGGCAGGAAACCACCTGGTCATCCCCGGCTTTTCGGGCCGGTGAGCGGAGTAGTGTGAAGACACCGGGAGTTCTTCGCGCACCGGCTCCGCTGCGGGTGCCGTTTCCGGTGATCGACAGCGCCGGGCCGCACCCACGAGCCCGGGGACAGGTCCGCGCCATGGCCGTGACCATTGACCGAACGACATCGAGCAGACGGGCGCCGCCGCCTGCGGCCCGGCTGTCCCTGACGCCCGCGCCGGGCGGGCTGGACGGCACATGGTGGCCCCGCTCCCGTGCGCTCACCCGTGAGCTGCCGTCCTTGACGGCCGCATTGGGCGATCTCTGGGGTCGTATCACGGGTGTCACCGTGAACCCGGCCTACTGGCCCGTCCTGCCGCACTGGGTGTCCGACGCCGGGCGCACCGTGCAGGTGGACTGGTCCACCGAGGAGCAGGATCCGCACAGACTCACTCTCTTCTCCGCTGACGGCCGCCGGGACGTGCTGGTGCTTCCGCCGGAAACCGGTGCGGATGCCGCCGCGCAGCTGATGGCCGACGACGGCATCGATGTCCCGGCCCGGGAGCAAGCAGCAGAAAGGATCGATGCCCGAAACAGGGAAG
Source organism: Streptomyces durhamensis (assembly GCF_000725475.1). Taxonomy (NCBI): domain Bacteria; kingdom Bacillati; phylum Actinomycetota; class Actinomycetes; order Kitasatosporales; family Streptomycetaceae; genus Streptomyces; species Streptomyces durhamensis. The sequence continues at coordinate 85,388 of NZ_JNXR01000020.1, read as the reverse complement.
AAGCGTGGGAGGCCGACGGCGGAGCAGGTCGGCCGTCGTCCCCCGCCCCGGCCCATCGGCTCGACAGGGCCTTCGCCCGGCGGTCGGCGGAGGTGAGAGAACCATGACCGTCATCGCCGTGGCCGTACTGCTCCTTCTGGTCGCCGTCGGAGTCGTTCTGATCCACCAGCTCAATGGTCAGCACGACGAACGGATCGCTGCCTTCCACTACAGCGATGTTCTGCCGGGAATCGGGCGTCGGCCCCGGAGGCACCGTCGGCCGGCGGTGGACGCGGGCGTTCCGACGCGCCCCACCGCGACGGCGGCCGCGGATGACATCGACTTCGGCCCGACCGGGGGCAGCAGAGGAAGGCGCGTCATGGCGATATTGCGAGACCGGAAGACGTACCGCGAGAGGATCATGCAGGCTCTGTACCAAGCCGCCGAGGGCAATCGTCTCCTCGGCGTCGATGGGGCGAAGCTCCGCACCGACCTCGGTATCCCTGAGCAGGACATGGCCGCTGCCTGTACGTACCTGGCGGACGAAGGCTGGGTCGTCGTGGACTGGGGGAGGGGCAACACACCCGCGATGATCACGCTGACGCACCAGGGGATCCGGCAGATGGAAACGGAAGAGGAAGGGCGTGGCTGAGCCGCCGCGTGGGCTTCTCGGACCGAAGCGAACCTTGACAAGGCTTGTTCATGTCGGATTAATCCCTTTGGCGTAACATCGAGAGCGGGTCGGCGCACGCTCACGTGCAATGACCCGGAAGGGCGGCTCCGGCGGGTATACGCCGGAGCCGTTGCCTGTTTCCGTAACCGCGCCGTGCGGCGAGGCGCTCGCGCGAGCGTCGTGCGGAGTACGGTGAGGTTGCAGGGTCGTATCGCGGTCGCATGCTCCGCGGTCGCACTGATCTTTGCGGACGGGCGGACATCATGGCCGACTCAGACACCTCCGACCTCCCCAGGCTCCTGCCGGACGCCGTCCACCGGTCGGTGAAACCCGGCACGGCCCTGCTGCGGCTGGAGACGACACGCGCACGCGAGGGAATCCTGGACGGCGCATGGTGGCCGCGGTCCCGGGACATAGCTGCCGAGCTCCCCTCGCTGATCTCCGCGTTGACCGAGCATCTCGGACCTGTCACCCGTGTCGGTCTGGACGGCAGCGCCTGGGACGGACTGCCGACCCGGGTGATGGTCGACGGCCGAGTCGTCCACATCGACTCCTTCCCGGTCGGTGACGACACCGTCCTCATCACCCGGGGCGACCGGGACCACTTCTCCCTGATGCTGGTCCCTCCGGACACGTCGACCGACGCGGCACGCGCCGCGATGGCGAGGGCCGTACGGGCCGACAACGTCACCGAGGCCAGGCAGATCCTCATCGAAACGGGCAGCGACACGCCACCTACGCCGGCCTGACATATCCGCCGCAGACCGACTCCCCATCGGCCTGGACGCTAGATGCGGGCGAACTTCTCCGTCTGCTGGGCGAATGCCTGGGCCATGGCGGCGCTGACCGTGGGCTTGGTGTCGCGGATCGTGTCCAGATAGTCGTCGGTGGTGGGGGTGGTCCGGGTTCCGGTGTCGAAGGTGCGCTCGAACTGAGCCTGGGAGACGGTTCGCGCCGCGTGGGCGATGTCGGCGGGGGTGAACCCCTCGCTGGCGGACGCGAGTGCCGCGCTGTCGGCCCGCGCGCCCGCTCGGGCCAGGTAGCTCTCCCACAGCGCGGTCCTGGCGGTGTGGTCGGGAGGGCCGATCGGCAGCACGTAGTCGAAGCGGCCGTGCCGCAGGAACGCGGAGTCGAGCGTGGTCACGTTGTTCGTGGCACAGACGAGCAGCCGCCCGTCCTGGCTACGGAACCGGACGATCGCCTTGAGCAGTTCGTTGACGACGCCCACAGCGGTCGCGTCCGCGCCGCCGCGTTGGCCGGCGATCTCCTCGACCTCGTCGATGAAGACGAGGACGTGGTCGAGCCGCGCGATCTCGTCGAAGCGCCGGTTCAGCCCGGTCGCCAGGCCGTACTCGGCGGCCAGACGGGCGGGGAACAGTTCGAGGAAGGGCCATCCCAGGCGGCTGGCGATCGCGTGCGCGAACGTGCTCTTGCCGGTCCCGGGCGGGCCGAACAGCATCACCGCCCGTGGCAGTTCCACTCCGTGCTGCGCGGCCAGTTCGGGATGGGCCAGCGGCAGGACCAGGCGCCGCTCGATGAGCCGCTTCTCCCGTTGCATGCCCGCGACTTTCTGCCACAGTCCCCCCGGTGGCAGCTCCGCTCCGAGCGAGGACAGCGTGCCGGCCGACTGCGGGGTGACCGGTCCGCGTTTCTCGAAGAAGACCAGGCCGGGGCGAGCACCGAAGTCGCAGTTGCGCAGGGCGGTGGCACCGGTCTCGCCCTCGGGCAGGGCGGCGTGCACGGCGCGGACGCCGGCGGCGAAGAGCCGTTGCTCAAGGGCGGTGATCAGGGCACTGCCCAGCCCGCGCTGCCGCCAGCCGGGCGCCAAGCAGATGCGCAGGATCCATGCCCGTTCGCCCTCCACCCTGCTCACCGCGGCGCCGATCAGCATGTCATCGGCCGTGGCCACCACAGCCGGGTGACGGGTCTGGAGGGCCGTCACGGCGTCCGAGAGCGGGAAGAGCGGCGGCTCCTCGGTGGTGCCGCTCTCCATGTCGACACGGATCAGCGCTTCGAGATCGTCCTGGGAGTAGTCCCTGACGCGCCAACCCGTCATGATCAGCTCCGTGTGTTCGGCCGTACTCCCATCATCGGCTGACGCCCCGAGGACGCGCACGACAGGCGTCGTCCACGAGTCCCCCCTGGTGGCCCGGATCGCTCGTCCGCACCACCACCGCGGCACGCGGTGGTGGTGCGGGCAGTCGGGTCATGCTGCGGTGCCGGGCGCGGTGCCGGCCGGGCTGACGGACTTGTCGGTGCGGCCGGTGCCGGCCAGTGGTGCTGCCGCGGCGGGTGCGGCGGCCGCGGTTTCCCGGGCGAGGAAGGAGCCGAGCTCGCCGATCGTGCTCATCAGGGGGGCTGGGAAGACGACGGTGGTGTTCTGGTCGACACCGATCTCCACCAGGCTCTGGAGATTGCGCAGTTGAAGCGCCAGGGGGTGGGCCATCATGGTGTCCGAGGCGTCGCCGAGCGCGGCCGCGGCCAGGGACTCGCCCTCCGCATTGATGATCTTCGCTCGCTTCTCCCGCTCCGCCTCGGCCTGGCGGGCCATGGCGCGCTTCATGGTGTCGGGCAGCTGGATGTCCTTGAGCTCGACCAGCGTGACCTGCACACCCCAGTCGACGGTGGTGACGTCGAGGATCTGGCGGATGTCCAGGTTGATGCGATCCGTCTCCGACAGCGTCTCGTCGAGCGTGTGCCGGCCGACGACCTTCCGCAGGGTGGTCTGGGCGATCTGGTTGATCGCCGCGTTGACGTTCTCCACGGCGACGACCGACTTGACGGCGTCGACGACGCGGAAGTAGGCGACCGCCGACACGTCGACGCTCACGTTGTCCCGGGTGATGATGCCCTGGGACTGGATCGGCATGGTGACGACGCGCAACGACACCCGGCGCAGGACGTCGACGAACGGGATGATGAACCGCAGTCCCGGGGAGCGTGTTCCGACGAGTCGGCCGAAACGGAACAGCACTCCCTCCTCGTACTGCTTGACGACCTTCACGGACAGGGCGAGGGCCAGGACGGCCAGGAGGCCGATCACGACGATGAGAACGATCAGGGCTTGCATGTGCTGCTCCTCGGGGGAGGACCACGTGGGGCGGGGACCCGCCGGTCGAGACCCGTGCATGTGCCTGCGCCTGTTCGTGAGGCAGGGCCGAAACCCGTCGGTACGGGCCGCGCCGACGGTCGGTGCGTGGGGCCGGGGACATCGCCTCGTCACCCGTGGTGAGTGATGCGGTCGCGGCGGCGCAATGGGAAGCGGCCGCTGTCCCCGTCGCGGTGGTCACGTCGTTCGCCGACGGTCGGCGAGGTGGACCGCGGTGGTCCCGCAGGGGGTCGTGCCGTGTCGGTGCCGCGACGCGGACCGCCGGGCAGGACGCGACTGTACCGGTGCACGGCGATCCTTTCCGCGTGCTCGATGTCGAGCCGGTGGATCACGAATGCCGCCGCTGCGATGAGGACCAGGAAGACGCCGGTCGTCAGGAAGGTGTTCATGGCGGTTGTCTCACATGCCGATGATCAGGCGACTGACGCGATGGGTCCGTGCCGGAACGGCCGCAGAGGAGGGGCCGCTCTCGTACGTCCCTGCCTCGTCCGGTTCGAGTGGCCGGTCGGCAGCGGAGGCGGCACTCCGGGTCTCGTCCGCGGCGATGAGAGCGCTTGCGGTCATCGGTGGACCGTCGTAGTCGCACGCGGCCGCCATCAGGCGGGCCGCCGACTCCGCCCCGGTCTCGGGTGGGATGACCAGCAGATCCCAGCGGCCGGTGCCGTAGGAGAGCAGCAGCTTGTGCGGGTCGATCTCCGGGGTGAACCAGCCGACCTTGACGACATGACCGCCCGCGGGGATGCCGTGCGGGATGACCGGCCAGTACTTCGGGTTGACGGCGATGCGGGTGATGCGGCCCCACAGGGGGTCCAGCACGTCGGTCAGTGCGGGCAGCTCGCTCGGCAGGTCCCGGGAGCGGGGCCACCAGGCACCGTCCAGGAGGCCGCGCGACGTTCCGTCGGTCTTCAGCGCGAGACGCGCGGCCGGAGCGGCGACGGGCTCGTGGTGCGGCAGGGGTTGGTGCAAGGTCGCCGACATGATGCGGACCCGTCTCCGGGCCGCCTTCGCGGCGACCCGGGGTTCATCTCTCGCCGAGAACGACCCGGCGTGGAAGCCGGTGTGCGAAATGCCCTCGGTGTGGTCCACGGTACTCCGCACACGCCGGGGCGGTTGCGGAGACGACGCCGCATTCCGTGAAGCGGCTGTCGATAACGGCGGGAGAGGGCCGAGGACGCCGGCGCACTTCGTATGCCGGCTCCCGGACCGGTCCCACCCACGACGGCTCGCGTGCCCTGGCCCAGCACTCCTGGGCTGTGTTGCGTGGGAGGTGTTCCTCGTGTTCCGTTCGCACCGTCGCTCAGTCCGCCGGGCTTCTGCGAGGAGTATCCTGGTGATTACCGAGAGCATCTCGTACACCGGCTTCCACGCCGGGTCGTTCTCGGCGATTCATGACAACCGGGCCGGCCGTGACCGGCCCGGGGTTGGGTCCTCGCCATGACCGCGACCATTCCGTTCACACTCGCAGTCGGAGGCCGGGCCCCTTCCTCGTCACCGCTCCGACTCACGCTGGCGCCTGCCGGCGCCCCTCCGGCTCTGATCGACGGTGCCTGGTGGCCCCGTTCGCGCAACCTGACGGAGCAGCTCCCGGCGCTCGTCGAATGTCTCGACCCGCTGTGGGGGCGGATCACCCGGGTGGCGGTGAGCCGCACGTTCTGGCCGGTCGTTCCGGGAGAAGTGCCCGCGCACGGCCACATGGTGCGCGTCGGCTGGTCCAACGCCGGGCAAGACCCGCACAAGCTGTTGCTGCTGTCCTACACGTTCGGCTGCTGGAGCCTGCTGGTGATCCCACCGGAGACAGGGCCGGCCACCGCGGCCCGGCTCATGGCCATGGCCACCGACCCGTCGCGGAGCCTCACCGCGACCGGCCTGATGCATGAGGCCGAACGTTTCCGGGCGGCGGCAGAGGCAGCGGCCGACTCGGACTCGCTGCGGGAGGCGGTCTGGGACTCCGAAGGCGGACACGACGCCCGCCACCCGGCCTCACGTACTCCTGCTGAAGCGGTCATCTACCACGTGCCGATCCCGGCAGCAGGAGTGCGGGAGACATGGACACCTTCGTGACGGTGAGCGTGCTCATCGCGATGATCGTCTTTGGTGTGATCGTGATTCAGCTGTTCACCGCGAGCCACGATGATCGCATGGAGATCCTGGCCTCAGGCCGTACCCGGCGGTGGCGGTTCTCGCCATGGCGCCGCACAGGGAGCCGCACAGAGAAGTGAACCCGCCCCAAGGAGGATCGCGCAGCCGGCTCCACCGGTAGGACGTGCGCGGGTTCACCGGTAGGACGTGCGCGGGCAGCGGCGGGGGTGGAACGGTCAGCGTGCAGTGGGCCATGTCCATGGTGGTGCGGGCTGTGGGCTCACTCCGGGATGGCGAGGTGGTCGGCGCCGCCCCCGCGCCATTCGATCAGGAAGAGGGTCGCGTCATCGCTGGTGCGGCCGCCCCGTTGCTGCTTTTGAGCGTGGGAGAGTGCGCGCACCGCGCGTACTCTCTTCTCTGCGAGGTCGATGCGGTTGGCCCAGTGGATGAGTTGCTCCTCGCCGAACTGCTCTTCGCCTCGGACAGACCGATGTCGGCACGTCTGGCGTGCCGGTTGGCCCCGACGGCGACGGCCGCCATCGTGGCGGTGTCCAAGGTGAGGCCCGTCACTCCCCCCTGGTCGCTGCCGTCCAGCAGCGGTAGGGGCTTTCAACCCCGTTGCCGTCGTGAGAGCGGTCAGCCAGAGCCGCGCCACTCGATCAGCAGGAGCGTCGCGTCGTCCGTCGTGATCCCGCCCCGCGCCCGTTGCAGCGTGTGGGAGAGGGAGCGGGCCACCGTCCGGATCTCCTGCGCCGTGGGTTCGAGGCGGTTCACCCAGGCAATGAGCTGTTCCTCACCGAATTCCTCACCGCCGACATCGCGCTCCTCGATCAGTCCGTCGGTGAAGCACATGATCCGGTCGCCGGGGGCGAGCGCCACTTCACTGATCCGGGGCTCGTGACCGCCGAAGCCGACGGGCAGCGTCGTCGGGCCGTGCAGTCGCCGTACGACACGGTGTCCACGGATCAGCAAAGGAGCGGGATGTCCGGCGTTGACCCACTGAAGCCGGCCCGTGGCCGTGTCGAGCCGCATCATCTGAGCGGTCGCGAAGTGGTCGGGGCCGAACTGCTCGGCGACGGCCCGGTCCATGAACGCGTAGATCTCCGACAGGCCGACGCTGATCCGCCGGGCATGCCGGTAGGCCCCGATGACCACCGTGGCCATCGCGGCGGCGTCCAGTCCGTGGCCCATCGCGTCGACCATGGCCACATGCAGGACATCGCCGTTGAGGGCGTAGTCGAAGCTGTCGCCGGCCACGTCATAGGCGGGTTCCAGCATCCCGGCCAACCCGACCCGGGGTGTGGACATCGCCAGCGGTGGCAGCAGCGACCATTGGATCTCCGCCGCCACACTCATCGGTTCTCTGCGCCGCAGCAGGAAGAACAGATCGGTGTAACCGTGCTTGGTCACCAGCATGTCGGCCACGAGCGAGGCGAGTCTGCCCAGCAGCCGTCGGTCGTCGTCGTGGAGGCGGTCCAGGGTGACGGCCATGACGCCCACCTGGTCGCCACCGTCCAGCAGGGGCAGGTAGACCCGCACACCGTCGGCCTGCGGCACCTCTACGGGTCGCGCCTCCTGGAAGGCACGACCCGCATCGGAGCCGTCGATCTGCTGCGGTTCCCCGGCCGCCAGCCCGTCACCCGGCAGAGGGACGAGCCACACCTGACCGTAGTCCTGCAGGAAGACCGAGGTCTCGCGGCCATCGAGCCTGCCGATCTGCCGCGCGACGAGCGGACCGAGCTGGTGCGGCGGCAACTCGTGCCCTTGGTCCAGCAGGGCTCCCAGAAACTCCTCCCCGAAGCGCTCCGACCGGTCGGAGCCTTCCCCGGGGCCCTGCCGCTCACCGCCCGTCATCGCCGTGGCCCGGGGGGACGTTCTGGCGGATCTTCACGGCGGTGCTGTGCATGCGAACTCCCGACGCAGCCTGACAGGCCGACGCGGCGCAGCCTGACAGGCCGACGCGGCGTGGAAACTTCCACCCAGGCCGGGGCTGATCCACCGTCCCGGCCGAGTCGGCCGTGCGCTCGTTCGGCGAGGACCGGCACAACGGCCACCGGGCGCGCCCCGCCCGTGCCCGGCACGGCGGAGACCGCAGCCGGATCGACCTCTCCGCCGCCGTCATCCGCCGCCGCGGACGTCTTGGCGGGGTCCGCGCCGGCTGCGGCCTGTCCGTTGCCCGGGTCACCGCCCTTCAGTGCCCGACCCCGATCACCAGTAGTGGCGTCGACCGGCGACGGCGTGTCCCATCGCGCCGAGGATCCACAGGATGGCTCCGACGACCGCCAGGATGATCCCGATGGTCCACAGGATGGAAATGCCGGTGAGGAAGCCGACGACGAGCAGAATGATGCCCAGGACGATCATGATCTCTCCTTCGGTGTGCAGTGCTGTTGCCCTGCGAACCGCAATCCGCAAGAGCGTGGGGGCGGGAACGGCCGGTCTTCCCCTCACTCCACGCGGTGTGGTCGGTGACGGGTGACCTGTACGCGGACCTCGGTGGGCGGGTCAGGCAGGCCGGTGGACCGGCGAGCGGTGCTGAGCGGGCCTTCGCAGAGGGCACCGAGAGCGGCGCCGGGCGCGCCCTCGGGGGTGAGGGTGAGCCTGACGTGGGTGCGGTGGTGGGCTGGTCGGCCGGTGATGTGTACGGCCGCGTGTTCGACCCCCGGCAGGGCGCCGGCCTCGTTCGCGATCGCGTCGCTGAGCGCACGGTCGCGCAGTTCGACGCCCTCCTGCGGTGGTGTGCCGCCGACGGGCAGGGAGCCGGGGCGGCGTCGGCTCAGCTGGGCGAGCAGCCACCACAGGGCGAACAGGGCGGTGAGGACGAGGGCGGCGATGACCGCGGGCCACCACCACCAGCCCTGGCTGCTCCAGCGGGCCCGGTCGGCGGCGCCGAGCAGGACGTCGGCCGGGGTGGTCAGGGGCCAGCCGGCGGGCGGGACCAGATCGTGCCGTCGGTAGAGGTCGAGCCCGGCGAAGAGGACCAGCAGTCCGCCGCCGAGCAGAACCAGTCCGGTGAGGGCCAGCAGACTGCGGTTGAGTGCGGATCGCGGCGTCATGGTACGGGCTCCCGATGGGGTGCGGTTGTCGGTCAGTCGGTGCGTCGCCGTACCCGTACGACGATGCGGAGAGGACGAGCGAGGGCCAGCTGGTCGCGTTCCTCGCCGAGGACGGCGGTGAGGTCGTCCTTCACCCGCTGGGGGTCGCGGAAGCGGACGTCCGCGCGGGCTCGGATGCGGTGGCGGCCGACGAGGACGCGCGCCGAGCCGACTCCGGGGACCCGCATCGCGGCGTCGCGCAGCAGACCGGAGGCGCCGTCGCGGTCCAGGAAGGCCCGCACACGGGGGCAGTCGGCGGGGGAGCGCAGGGGGAGCCAGCGGCGTTGACCGGGGGTGAGGGCAAGGACGATCAGCCAGACGCCGACGGCGGCGGCCACGGCGGCTCCCGTCAGCATCCCCACATCCTCCACCGGGCGGGTGGCCAGTTCGTCGGCCAGATGCCGTCGCCAGGCCGCCGCCGGACGTCCCGCCCGGACGGCGATGACGTCGACCAGCGCCGCGACCGCGGCCACGAGGATCACGACGGCGACCAGTGCCGCCGTGATGCGACGCGCGGACCACCTGCGGTGGGTTCGGTGCCCTCTGCCGCGCTCACCGGGTGGGAGGTCCGAGGTGGACACGTCGCGTTCGGGCGGGTCGGGCTCCTTCGTCAGCGGCACGGCGCCACGGTGCGGGGACGGCGCGCCGCTGCGGTCGGGAGGACCGGGATCGGGTGTCATCGCGATCGCCCTTCCTCCATGGCGTGCCGTGCGACCCAGGCCGCGTGGCCGCTCACCGGACCCGCCCCCGGCTCGCGTCGGCGGCGGTCACCAGCCGCCGGACGGTGAGGAGGACCTCTCCCACCCGCAGGCCGGTCAGCTGGGCGACCCGTTCGGCGACGTCCTGCTGGATCCGCTCGCAGACACGGGGGATGTCGGTGGGGTAGGGCAGGTCCATCGTCAGATGCAGGCGCACCGACCCGGTACGGACGGCGGCGGAGGCGTGGGGTGCCGTCGGTCCGCCGTGGTCGGGCGGTACGGCGGCGCGCCGGGACTGGGCCGTGCGTGCGGCCTGGGCGGCGATACGGGCGACCACCCTGTCCGGGATGACGGTGGCCCCCCGCTCGGCCGGGGGCGGCAGCCCGGCGGTGGGCGCCGGCGGGCTCGACCCCGCCCCCGGGGGAGCGGGCCGGGTCCTCACCGCTGCCTCCGTGTCCGGAGGTCGAGGTCGCCCTGTGCCACGAGGCCGACGATCAGCCCCGCCGCACCCAGGACCAGCACCAGCAGAAAGGCCCAGAAGCCGCCGAAGTAACCGGCGAAGCCGAGGGCCATACCGGCCGCGAGGCCCGTCATTGCTGCGTTCATCTCGCTCTCACCCGTCTCGCGTAGGGGCGCCGCCGTGCGCGCGATCATCCGCGCGCGCCAGGGGCGCGGCGGCGGATCACCTCACGCGGCCCTCGTCCGGTGCGGCTTCTTCCTCCTCGTCGGGCAGGTGGACGTCGTCGACGGCGATGTTCACCTCGACGACCTCCAGGCCCGTCATCCGCTCCACGGCGCTGATCACGCTGGTACGCACGTCGCCCGCGACGTCGACGATGGAGACGCCGTACTCGACGACGACGTCCAGGTCCACGGCGGCCTGACGTTCGCCGACCTCGACCTTCACTCCCCGCGTGACGGCCCCGCCTCCGCCTCCGGGAACGCGTTCACGCATGGCGCCGAAGGCGCGCGCCATTCCCGCTCCCAGGCCGTAGATGCCCGGTACCTCGCGGGTCGCCATGCCCGCGATCTTGGCCACCACACCGTCCGCGATGGTGGTCTTCCCCCGTGTCTCGGCCGGAGCCCCGGCCCCGGTGCGGCCCTTGAGCGCGCTCACGCCCGCCTCGGGCCGGCTGCCCCCGCCGACGCTGGTGATGTTGTCCGTCATGGCGGTCGCCTCGATCGGTCCCTCGGACACCGGTGCGGTGCCCTTCGAAAGGTTGGACATATCGGGCACTGCGTTCCTCACGCGCGTCGCATGTGATGTGCATCACATGCGACCCGTCGGGTACGCGGACGGTCCGAGCCGTGTGCGGGAGTGCCGTGATCGAAAGCGCTGTTACCCCATCGCCGGGCCGTGACCTGATGGGACGCGACCTGCCGGACGCCCTGCTGGCCGTACGGGCAGCCGAGGGCGACGAGGACTCCTTCGCCGTTCTCGTCCAGCGGCACGGCCGCCCCCTCCTTGCCCTGGCCCGATGCATGCTCGGCAACCCCCACGATGCCGAGGACGCTGTTCAGGACGCCTTCGTCAGCGCCTGGCGCCGGTTGCCGGAATACCACCACAGCGCGGAGTTCCGTACCTGGATGTACCGGATCACCGTCAACCGCTGCCTGACCATGCGCCATCGCCGGCAGCCGCCCCTCCCGCTGGACGCCGTCGCCGAGCCCGCGGCGGGAGACGTCTGGAGTCAACCCGTCCGATCCGCCGAGCAGGACGCGGCCACCGCCGCCCTGTCCCGCGCACTCGGCGATCTCGACGCCGGGCAGCGACTCTGCTGGATCCTGCGGGAGGTGCAGGGCATGTCCTACAAGGAGATCTCCCACGTGACGGGGAGCAGCGAACAGACGGTGCGCGGCAGGCTGTTCAGGGCACGCCGATCCCTGCAGGAGGCGATGGGTCCATGGCGCTAGACGACCCGCACGCCCGGCCTTCCGGGCCTCTCGGGGCCGACGGGACCGGTCCCAGGCCGGGTGCCACCGACGTCCCCCCGTTCGCAGGTGACGAGGTCCTGCCCTGCGGCCGACTGCTCAGCCGGGTCTGGGAACAGGCCCGCGACACGACGCCTGCCGCGGACCCGCACACCTTCTCCTGTCCTCACTGCCGTGAGGCCGCCGAGGGACTGGCCGCGGTGGACGCGGCCGCCCGAGCCCTGTGCACCGAGGACACGCCCGGCCTCCACGCACTCGCCGACCGCGTCATGAACATCGTCAAGGCAGAGGTCCGGTTCGGGCGGCTGCTGCCCCTGGCCGACCCGCACCTGGACCTAAGGATCGCCGAGAGCGCCGCGGCGAAGGTACTGAGGCAGGCCGCGGACACGGTCCCCGGGGCCAGGGCCGCGACCTGCCGGCTCGTGCCCGCGGGTTCCGGCACCGACGTGCGGGTGACCATGACCCTGGCCGCCGCCCTCGACCGCCCGCTGCCCGACCGGGTCCATCAGGTACGCCGATCGGTCCTCCGCTCGGCCGGACAGGACCTGGGGCTCACGGTGACAGCCGTCGACATCACCGTGGTCGACCTACTGGAGCCGGGGCCAACCCTCTGCCCCCGCCTCCCGACGGGCGGTGGCACGTGATGACCGCCACCGGCACCACCGCGCTCCTCGGCGTCGCGGCGGAGGCAGCCCTCGCGGTGCCTGGCGTAGCCGGCCTGCAACCCCGCCTCGCCCGGCGCCTCGCGGCAGCCGTCGCGCCCACTCGGGCGGAGACCACGCCGCCCGAGGCCGGCATTCGCGCCGACCGGGCGCCGGACGGTTCGGGATGGCACATCGAGGTGCGCTGCGTCCTGGCAGAGGGCCGGCGGGCGCTGGACATCGCCCGAAACGTCCACGACCGGGTGACAGCCGCCCTCATCACCCACCTCGCCACCCACGGTGTCGCGGAGCCGGTCACCGTCGCGGTCACGGTGACCGGTATCGCCGCCTGGCACGACGCGGCATGAGCGGCGCGGGCGCAGGCCCCGCGCACCGTCGCTCCTTCGTGCTCTCGTTCAACCCATCGCTCCGCATCGGTCCGCCGGGCCCCGACGAGGAGTAGCCTGGTCATTACCGAGAGCATTCCGCACACCGGCTTCCACGCTGACGTCGTTCTCGGCGATTCACTACAACCGGGTAGGCCACGACCGGCCCGGGGTTGGGTCCGCGCCATGACCGCGACCATTCTGTTGACGCCCGCTGTCGAAGACCGGACTCCTTCTTCGTCACCCCTCCGGCTCGTCCTGGCACCCCCCGGAACCGCTCCGGCCCTGATCGACGGTGCCTGGTGGCCCCGCTCCCGCGACCTGACGGCGGAGCTTCCGGCGCTCATCGAGGTCCTCGATCCGCTGTGGGGGCGGATCACCCGAGTAACGGTGAATCCCACGTTCTGGCCCGTCATCCCGCGAAAGGTGCCCGTCCAAGGGCACGTGGTGCATGTCGGCTGGTTCGAAGCCGAGCAAGATCCGCACAAATTGTTGCTGCTCTCCTATACCGTCGGCCGCTGGGACCTGCTGGTGATCCCACCGGAGACAGAGCCGGCCACCGCGGCCCGGCTCATGGCTACGGCCGCCGATCCGTCGCGGAGCCTCACGGCGACCTGCCTGATTCACGAGGCCGAACGTTTCCGGGCGGCGGCAGAGGCAGCGGCCGCCTCGGACTTGATCCCGGAGGCGGTCTGGGACTCCGAGGGCGGGCATGACGCCCGCCGCCCGGCCTCACATGCCTCTGCCCGAGCGGTCATCGACGACGTGCCCACCCCGGCAGAAGGAATGTGAGGCATGGAGACCGTCACGACGGTGGGCCTGCGCCTGGCGGTGATCGCCCTGGGCGGCCTTCGTGAGGCGGTGCTCCCCCACGCGCCACGGTGATCGCATGGCGACCATGCCCTACGGCCGTCCCCCGGGAGGGGCGGTCTTGCGGTGGCGCCGCAACGAGACGTGAACCCTTTGCACAACGGTGCTGTCCAGATCCCGATGCGCGTGGTTGTTGGCACAGATGTCCGCGGTGGCGGACTTCGTCCGATCGCCGGCGCATCCCCCGAGGCAACCAGTTGGCCCTGCGCCTGTAACACAGGCTGACTGAATCGGCCTTCCGCCTCTCTGCGCAAGAGTCACGACCGTGTACCGAGCGCAGGAAGAGCCGCGTGCCCGGCCCCTCGCGCTGCCAGGCCGGTCTCCTGAACCGAGGTGCCATGCCCATTCCACAGCTGACCCTCTGCCGGCACGACAGGCACAGCCGGGCGTTGATCACCCTGGCGGGTGAGATCGATCTGACAACGGTGCACGTCGTGCGCGAGTCACTGGAGCAATGCCTGAGCGACGGCATCCGGACCATCGACGTCGACCTGATCACGGTCGCCTTCTGCGATGTGACCGGCCTCAACGCCTTCCTCCACGCGTCGCGGGCCACCGCCGTGGCCGGCGGATCCCTGCGCTTGCACCACCCGCCACCGGCGCTGGCTCGAATCATCGCCCTCACCGGTAACGGCACCCTGCTCCACGGCTACCCCGGCGACCTCCCACCACGGCCTTATGCAGCGCCGTTGATGCCCGCAGCGCCACATCGGGGGCTCACCCGCGCACCGAGCACGATTCCTACGACCGGGAGCCGACTGCCGGCTCACCCCAGCAGAGCGAGGTGGTCGACGGCGCCCCGCGCCATTCGATCAGGAAGAGGGTCGCGTCGTCGGGTGACCCAGTGGATGAGTTGCTCCTCGCCGAACTGCTCTTCGCCTGCTTCGTGTTCCTCGATGAGGCCGTCGGTGAAGCACAGCACCCGGTCGCCGCGTAGGAGCATCTGCTCGCTGATCCGGGGCTCTTCACCGCCGAAGCCGACCGGCAGGGTGGCCGGGCCCGTCAGTTGCCGCACGATTTGGTGGTTGCGGATCAGCAGCGGTGCGGTGGCATGCCTGGGCCCCGTGCCGTACACGGACGCAGTGCACTGCCCGGGGAGTGGTTTCCCGGGGCGGCAGCGGCCGTAGGGCCACCGGGCGGGTAGGTGGTCGGCATGAACGAGGATGACGCGGACGCGGCGCTGCGAGCCGCGCTCGACCAGCTGGCGTTCGCCACCCGGAGCGCGGCGGCGCTGTCGAGCACGCTGGACGCGGTCGAGGGGCTCAGGCGGGTGTGCCGGGTGCTGGTGCCGGGTCTGGCCGACTGGGCCGCGGCCGACCTGATGGACGAGGACGGCGCCGTCGAGCGGGTCTGCGTCTCGCACCGTGACCCCAACGCCGCCCTGACCGGCCTGACGGGACCGTTGCCGCCGGTGCCGGAGACGGCGACAGGCCCGCTGTCCCGGGTGCTTCGCGGCGCCGGCCCGCTGCTGTTGTCGGCCGGGCGCCGGCCGACCGGGCAGGAGGCGTCCGATCCGTTGCATGCCGCATCCATGCAGCCGTTCGCCCGACTCGGGGGAGACTCCGTGATCGTGGCACCCTTGCGGGCACGCCGGAGAGTGCTGGGTGCGCTGACCCTGGCCAGGGGCGAGGGGCACCCGCCATGGGGCGAGACGGAACTGGCGCTGGTCGAGGACCTGACCCACCGCATCGCGCTGGCTCTCGACAACGCCAGGCTCTACGCCGAGACCCAGGCGGTCGCCGAGCGCCTCCAGCGCTCCCTGCTGCCGGACCTGCCCGTCGTACCGGGTCTGCGCATCACCGCCCGCTACTCCCCGGCGGGCACCACGGCGCAGATCGGCGGTGACTGGTACGACAGCTTCGTCCTGCCGGAAAGCGGTGACACCACTCTGATCATCGGCGACGTCACCGGCCACGATCTGCGTGCCGCCGTGACCATGAGCCAGATGCGGAACATGCTGCGTGGCATCGCCTGCGACCGCCGGGAGCCCCCCGGCATGATCCTGCGGCGCTTGGACCTCGCGGTCGACGCCCTCTACAGACACCGGACCGCCACCTGCGTGTACGCGCTGCTCAAGGGCCAGGAAGGAGGGCCGTACCAGCTGGAATGGGCGAGTGCCGGACATCCACCGCCCCTCCTCGTCACCGCAGACGGCGAGACCGCCTACCTGCACGAAGCACACGGCCTGCTGCTGGGCGTCGACCCGCACGCCGAACGGCCCAGTGCCTGCCTGCCCCTGCCCGAGGGCAGCACCCTGCTGTTGTACACGGACGGTTTGATCGAACGGCGCGGCGAATCCATGGATCACGGTATGACCCGGCTCCGGCAGCACGCTGCCGCCTTGGTCGACCAGGACCTCGACGAGCTGAGCGACGAGCTGATGAACGGACTCGTGGCAGGGGCCCACGACGACATCGCCCTGCTCGCCCTGCGACTGCCACGGTCGGACGACGGCATCTCGGCCTGAGGCCACGCGAATGCTCCCGTACGCGATGATCCTGCGACTGTGACGCCTAGGTGTGCGCGCGCTGGAAAGGAGACACGCAGTTTGGCGGCGGCGAGTCCCAGATCGCGCAGGGTGGCCGCGACGGAGGCGACCCGGGCGCGCAGCCGTCGCGCCTGGCCCACTCCCACACGCACAAGCCGGCGAAACGGGACGACCCAGCACCTCATTTCTGCCGCCATCCGAGCCTGAACAGCAAAAACGCCGCTGACCGACCCAGATGGAACGGATGCGACAGGCCAGTCAGGCCCAGGCGGGCCAGTCGTCCCTCTCGCCAGAGGCAGCCGAAGGACCCGCGTCCCCGCCCTCGGCCGCGTCGGCGTTCCCGCAGATCGCGCCATGGACGTCGCGGATGAGGTGCTGTTGTGCCTCTGTAAGGCCGCAAGGCGTGGTTTTTCCGGAGCCGGACTCAAAACGGTCGCCGCTGATGGTCAGGTCCCCGAAAACGCACCGGTTGGGGCCTCCCAGCGCGTACACAACAAGGGTGGCGATACGGTTGAGCAGTTGGGTGCCGCCGGGACCTCGGACATCGTTGACGCCGCCGTGGAGGCCGTGATCACCCGATGCGGCCCGCTGGATGGCGAAGGCAGTGCCGGTGCCGGCGCCCTGGTCCGGGATGCCGTCGCGGAACTGCATGCCGCCGTCGATTCGGATCAACGCGTAGATGCTGTTCATGAGAGCGCCTGGATTCGTGCGTCCGGTAGGCGTGATCCGCGAACGGCAGGGACCGCAGCGGTACGTCGGCGTGAGGCAAGGGAACCGGCCTGTCTGCTCGCCGTGTGGCTGTTTCCATCCTCCATCGATCCCGTGATGCGGGCCAGTCTGCGGGGGCCGCGTCTCACCGTGGGAACTTGCCACGCGAGGCACAGGAACAGGCGCAAAGACGGGGTCGGCCCCCGCTCGGCCGGGGGCCGGGATGGGCACCGCGAACCGTTTCCAGCGGACGAGCAGAAATGATGAGTCGTGGGACCGCGTCGTCGGCCCGATGGGCCTCGGCGCCTTGCCGGCTGGGCGTGTGCGGGGCTGCGACAGCACCCCGCCGCGTGCTTTCGGGTAGCGGGTCCCCCAGGCGACCCGTGGACCGGACGTAGGGTCCTGCGACCCCCTGTGGAACCCCTGCCGGCGCAGGCGCAAGACAGCCTGCCGCCGTCGGCGCGCTCCCCGGCGAACCGGTTTTCCAGCCGAAGAGGGATGGTTCGCCGGACATCTTGCGAGAGCTCATTCTCGGAAGGAAGGGCGAGGCGCGGGAGCAACGACCCGAGCGTCTGGCACCGGCCGGGGGAGCGCCCTGGTCACCGCTACTGCTTCGTGCGGCCGGCTGAAGCCTGCTGAGTGTCCGCGCCGGAGCTGACGTGCCGCAGGGTCTGCTGGGGGCCGTGCCAGTCCAGGCACATCACGGTGGCATCGTCTGCGAGCCGGCCCCCGGCGGCGTCCCGGACCGCGGACGTCAGCGTCAGCGCCGCCTCCCGCGGGTGCAGATCCCGGGTGCGCTTCAGGAGGGCGAGCAGGTCGACCTTCTCCCCATGACGTTCGAGCATGCCATCGGTCACCATGAGCAGACGGTCACCGGGGCGCAGTTCGAGGTCCTGGACACGGTAGGGGTGGGGCACGGAGACGGGCAGCCCGAAGGGGTGGTCCGCCTCGCAGGTGATCGTTTCCGCAGTCCCGTCGCGCATGCGCAGTGGCCAGGGGTGGCCGGCGTTAACGAGCTGGGCGCGGCCGGTGTGGAGGTTGATGCGCAGCAGTTGCCCGGTGGCGTGACCGTGGCCGTGATCGGTCAGGGCCTGGTCGGCCCGGTGGGCCTGCTCGGCCAGACCGGCTCCTGCGCGACGGGCGCCGCGCAGGGCGCCCACCAGTACGGTGGCGGCAAGGGCGGAGTCGATGTCGTGGCCCATGGGGTCGGTCACCGACACGTGCAGGGTGTCGCGGTCCAGCGCGTAGTCGAAGGTGTCGCCGCTGAGGTCTTCCGAGGGCTCCAAGCTCCCGCACAAGGTGAACTGCGCAGCCTCGCACGACAGTGACGGGGGCAGCAGCTGGTACTGGATTTCAGCTGCCAACGTGGGGGGCCTGGAGCGTTTCCCCCAGGTGTAGAGGTCGGTGAAGCGTCCGTTGGCGATCACGACGTAGGCCAGGATGTGTGCGGCTTCACCGACCTCGTCGAGGACGTCGTCGCCGGGGTCGGCGGGCAGGAGCAGTTCCAGCAGTCCGATGGCGTCCCCCCGGTTGGTGACCGGCACGATCACCCGCTGTCCCTGCCCGGTCCTCTCCTGGTACAGCCGCTGGGTACGGATCACCTGCTCGTAGACGCTGCCGAACATGGGAATCCGCTCCGCCTCCCGCCCACCCTCCGCACTGGCGGCCGTGGCCAGCCGCGCCACCGCCTTGCCCGTCAGGTCCACGATGAGGAATGACACCTTCGTGGCGCCGAAACGCCGCCGGAGGTCCTCAGCGACCACCGCGACGGCGTCCACCGGCGCCGCCCTCTCCGCTGCGGTCAGCAGCCGGGGAAGTCCACTCTGCCTACCGCTCACGACCACGACCCCTTCCACCCGCCCCTTCTACAGCTTGGGAACCCTCACAGCAGGCGTCAATCCGTGCGTGATCACGGCCGGTGGCCAAGCTGTGCGTACGTGGTCTGGCTGTGCGTACAGATGAATCGGCCGCGGCGCCCGCCTGGGGGCGCCGCCATCTGGTCGCGCGACCCGACGAGGCGCTGACATATCCGCCCCCGACCCGAGACGGCCGACGTCGCCCCCGCCAAGGAGCGGTTCACCGCCTGGACCGAGGCACCGGGCACTGAGGGCTGATCATTCGTGGGAACCAGCAGCGGTACCTGCCCGTCGCCCGGGCGCTCATCGAGATCCGGGCACCCTCGGCGCGATCACCGGCGCCCTGCGCCGCCCCCCAGAACCTCCTGCTGGGCCGGCACGACCGGGAGGGGCCTTTCGGGCCGTGGCGCGCAGCACGCCGTCCCCTCCCGACCACGGCCAGTACATCGCCGGACCAGCTCAGCCCGGTCGCATCGGGACACCACTGAGAGGGCACACGGTTCACGACGCCATTCACCACGCCATCGGGATCACGAACCCCGCTGGGCGTCGTCCCCGTCGAGTCCGAGCCGGTCGCCGAGACCGACGTGGGAACCGCCTGGACCGAGGGGTCTGGAGGCATCCCGCGCGGTTCGTGCGACTCCGCGAGGACAGGGAGCTCGGAGACGTCGCCGCGTTCGCACAGGGAGCTGCGCCGATGGCCGGGTGGCCTCAGCCGATGAGCCGGAGCAATCCTCGGCGGCCTTGGCCGCACGGCAGGCCCGGCACAACAGCTGGGCCTTGCGTCCGTAACGGCGCGTCAGCCCCTGGCAGCGCGCGCAGTGGCCGACATGGTCGGGGCGCATCCGAGCAGCGTATCGACGGTGAACCGGGTCATCTCGACCTTGTCTCGCTGAAGGCGCAGGAAAAGGGTGGTGGTCTCGGTCAGGAACCGGTTCCGAAGCGGTCGAACTGCAAGGCCAGGCGCTGGCCGGCGGAGTCTGAGCGCCTCTGGCCGATCGCCTGCGCGCCGGCTCTCTCCGGTTGCCATCGGGCTGTGCTCAGCGCTTTCTGGAAGAGCGGGTGGAACGGCCCGTTCATCCAGGAGGAGCGCACCATGGCGCAACCGGCAAGTAGGCCGACGATCAGCGCTGAGCAGTTCGGCCGAGTGTGTGACGAGATCAGGAGCACGGCCGCGCCCGAGACGAGCGCCCGGTCCATCCGGGACTGCGCTCTGCGCATCGTGCAGACCCTGGGCCTGGCGCTGTCCACGGACGACCTGAGCAGACTCCTCGCCGAACTCATGGCCCCCGGGGCGGCGCCACCCCGAGGAAGCCCTCACTACACCCGAGAGGCCATCCTGGACATGCCTGACGAACAGCGAGGAGAAGACGAAGGCCCGGTCAGGTAGAGCGGCCGGAACGACTGGCTGCGTCCTCGGCTCGCCGGAGCACAGGGACGGTTCCGTCACGGGGTCGAACCCTCGGTACGAGGCATCACGGACACTCGACGGCAGTTGAGGGTGAGTGAACACGGTGCACACGGGCTGCCCGATTTCCGACGCCGCGCCGAAACGGGCTGGGAACGACGTGGCCGTGGCGGCGGTCGCCCGACACCCTGCCCGTCCAGGTCCTCCAGGCACTCCTGGTTGTCGTCCGTTTCCCCGGGTCTCCTCCTTGAGGGCTGCCCCAAGCCGGCGCATGTGAGTGCTGGCCGCAGGGTTTACCAAGGGACGGTCCGGCCGAAGCGGTCCAGGTACGCCAGGCCGGGCGTGCCGAGTCGGGAGAGCAGGACGTCCACCAGCAAGGGGACGCTCTCCTCGATGGTGAACGGCGCATCCGGACCGCCCAGGGCGGTGCGTATCCACCCCGGCGCCATGAGTACGAGGGCGCGCTGCGTCTCACCTTGCCGGGCCGCGAAGCTCCGCAGGAACATGTTCAGGGCTGCTTTGCTCCCTCGGTAGACCTCGCGGCCCCCGCTCGAGTTGTTCGTGATGCTGCCCTGCCCGGAGGACATCGCCCCGATGAGCCCCGCCGCGGACACCAGGTCTTCGAGGGCTTCGATGACGCGCATGGGGCTGAGCGCGTTGGTGACCATCACGTCGATGAAGTCGGCTGTCGCGACCGCGCCGATGGGCGTCTGCTCGTTGTTGGTGGTGCCGGCGTTGACGAAGAGCACGTCGAGTCGGCGGTGCGCCAGACGTTCGTGCAGCGGGGGCAGTTGGCCGGGGTCGTTGATGTCGAGGCGTTCGATGGTCACCCGGCCGTCGGTGCGGTCCGCGAGATCGTGCAGCGGCGTTCGGGCAGTGGTGTCGCGAACGGTGCCGATGACGTTCCAGCCCCTGTCCAGGAACTCCGCCGTCATCGCGTGGCCGAGGCCGCGCGAGGCCCCGACGATGAGAGCGGTCGGTGGGTGTTGTTCGGTGCCAGTCGATGACATCCAGCGTCATCTCCGTTCTTCGAGCGTCGTATTCCGTTCGGGCAGAGCGTCGTATTCCGTTCGGGCATCGGCGAGGCCCCGGGATGGGCACAGGTGCCCGCTGCTGCGGGGCCCCTCAGCGTGCGCTTCAAGTGTTTCGTCCGCGCTGCATCGCAGGCGAGCCACGAGCGCTCGTTTGTATGATCGGCGACGTGGCAAGGGTGTTCATGACGGAATCCGCTTCGGTACAGCCTGACGATGTACGAATCATTCGGGCCCTGCAGATCGCTCCGCGGGCTTCGTTCGCCTCGATCGCCACCGCCCTCGGACTGACCGAGGGCGCCGTCAACCGTCGGTATCGCCGCCTGCACGCCGAGGGCGTCATCCGGGTGGCCGGCGTGGTCAACCCGGGCGCCCTGGGGCAGAGCAGGTGGCTGGTGCGCCTGCGCTGCCGGCCCGGCAGCGTCGCGGCGATCGCCGACGCGCTCGCCAAGCGTGACGACATCAACTGGGTAGCGCTGAGCGCGGCGGGCTGCGAGATCACCTGCGCGACGCAGTCCCGGACGCGGGAACAACGCGAGGACCTCCTGGGGCAGCGGCTTCCGCGCACCGCAGCGGTGATCGACATCAACGCCTTCGCCATGCTCCGCCAGTTCCTCGGGGGCCGCGCCCACTACTGGTCCGCCCTGCAGGGCACACTGTCCCCGCAGGAGGAGGCAGCGCTGGGGAGCGGCGGGCTCCCCTTCACCGAGTCTCCGGTCGTCACCCGCGAGCCACTGCGCCTGACCCCCGAGGACGAGGAGATGCTCGATGCCCTCGCTGCGGACGGCCGCGCCAGTCTCGTCGATCTCGCCGCAGCCGCCGACCTCACTCCGGGACGTGCCTCGCGACGCCTTGATGCTCTGCTCCAGCACCGCGTCGTCCACATCGACGTCGAGATCGCCCCAGCGGCCCTGGGGTATCACGCTCGCGCGAACCTCTGGCTCCGCGTTCACCCGTCGGCGGTGAAGAGCGTGGGCCGCGCACTCGCGCAGGAACCCGAGATCGCCTTCGCCGCAGCCATCTCCGGGCCCTGGAACATCCACGCCGTCGCACACTGCCGGGACCTCGACGAACTGTTCGAGTTCACTTCGGATCGCATCGGGTCCCTGACCGGACTGCAGAGCATGGAGGTCTCACCCGTGCTGAGGCACGTCAAGCAGGCCGGCACGCGGCTCTGCGACGATCGCCTCGTCGGGCCATCCAGCGCTCGTGCGCGACGCTGAGAGGCCGGATCGCGACCAGCCGCTCGGCGACCCGCACGACGCCGTCGCCGACGCGAAACTCGACGGTTCCGCCGCCCGCCGGCAACTCCCTCAGGCCGGTCTGCCGTTGGACGCGATGCCGGCGGACACGATCGAACAGCAGCGCATTACCTGCAGATTGGCCGGCCTCTCGGGCCGGGAAGTGGTTCGACAGGGACGCCCTTTGGTCCGGAGCCGGCCCGGTACGCTCACTTGGAGCTCGGACTTTAGTGCGAGGTGCTGCCTTGATCCCGGAGGGTGGCTCCCGTGTCGGGTCGCCTGAGCAACGATGCCCCCAGGCAACCGACTCCGGGATCTAGAAGAAGCCAAGCTTCTGAGGGCTGTAAGAACAGAGAATGGTCTTGGTCTGCTGGTGGTACAGGGGTCACGCGTCACCGACCTGCGTGAAAAGTGCCACGTATGTCTGTCGTCGTCGCAGCCCTCGGCCTGTGGACTGCTCCCAGCGGATGTGTTGGCCGGCCTCGTGCTACGGCGAGGTGGGCGGGTGCGGGGAGGGGAGCACGAGCAGGGTGATCTCGCTGGGGGCGTCGCCGGGGCCGACGAGGATGTCGCCGCGGGCCCGGATCCGCTTGACCTTCCAGGAGTCGGCGGGGGTCCGCAGGCCCAGCGTGTCTCCGTCGCGCACCACCCACACCGGGGTGGCGACCGGAGTGCCGTTCTTGCGGTAGCTGGTGAGAAGCATGGGCGGCGGACTACGACGTCAAGAAGGCCGAGACCGGGATCATCTACGTCGACGAGATCGACAAGGTGGCGAGGAAGAGCGAGAACCCTGCGCATCCGTCCCAACGGAAACGTCACGCTCACCGGGATCGAACAGTCCGGAAGCCTCATCATCGAATGCGGCGCAAGGGAAGAGCCGGAGCCTTGTCGACTTTCCGCCCGGGGGTACAGCCCTCGCCCGTCACGGACTCTGGGTAGCCGAGCGGGAGGCGCAAGACCGTGGCCTTGCCGGGTGTTCGCCAGTTCGGTGCCCTGGCGCCTCCGGGACCGGGCCGAGGTCGTCGGTGCTCAGTCACCGCTTGTGCCCTTTGGTCTTGTCGCCGGTGATGACGGGCATGAATGATGCGGTACCGGCATGTGTCTGATGTTCCGTCAGGCAAGTCAGCATCTGATCAGCATCAGTGCCCGAACAATCCGAGACGGGTGTGAGTACAGACGCTTGGTCGGCGGCGGCACGACAGCCTGGCTCGCACGGAAGCGCAGGCAGGGAGCCTCTTCGCCAGAGCGAAGCGATGTTCCTCACAATCTTCGAGTCCGACGCGTGCCAGTTGTAAAGTGAAGGACGCCCTTGACCTGCACAAAGCAGGCAGGGAGCCGTCTTTCAGGAGTCCAAAGTGCTGCGTACTCTGTTCAAGTCCAAGATCCACCGCGCCACCGTCACCCAGGCCGACCTGCACTACGTGGGATCGGTGACCATCGACGCCGACCTCCTCGACGCCGCCGACCTGCTGCCCGGCGAGCTGGTGCACATCGTCGACATCACCAACGGCGCCCGGCTGGAGACGTACGTCATCGAGGGTGAGCGCGGATCCGGGGTCGTCGGGATCAACGGGGCCGCCGCCCACCTCGTGCACCCCGGGGACCTGGTGATCATCATCAGCTACGCTCAGGTCACCGACGCCGAGGCGCGGGAGCTGAAGCCGCGGGTCGTGCACGTCGACGGCGGCAACCGGATCGTGTCCCTCGGCGCCGACCCCTCCGAGCCGGTGCCCGGCTCGGACCAGCAGCGCAGCCCGCAGGCCGTCGGGGCCTGACCGAGGCCCGCGCCGGACCGGACCAGGAGCGTGGCGTGCCCATGAGCGAGACCGAGATCCGCGACGACCGGGCGGCGGGCCGCCTGGAGGCCGTAGGCGAGGGCGAAGTCGTGGGCCGCGTCGAGTACTTCGTGCTGGAGTCACCGGCGCGCGCCCTGGTCCCGGTCCACACGATCGTCGAGCCCGCCCACGAGGGCAAGGGCATCGCCGGTTCCCTCGCCCGCGAGCTGTACGCCCTCGCCGAGCGCGAGGGCGTCCCCGTGGTGCCGCTGTGCCCCTACGTCGCCCGGTGGGCCGAGCGGCACCCGGAGGCCGCCCCGCCCGCCGATCCGGAGCTGACGGGAGCCGCCGAGGACTGGCTGCGGGCGCACCCCGGCCGGTTCTGAGCGGGTGCTCGCCCTGTCGGGTGAGTGACCGGGGGCCCGTCGGGTAGGCGGGGGAGTAGTCCAGAGGCGACGTCCAGCGACTGCCCGGAGGACACCATGACGCATCCGCACCCCGACCCGGTCCCCCCGGGTCCGACACCGGGACCGGGGCCCACCCCGCCGGACCCGTACCCGAGCCCCGTCCCACCGCCCGAGCCGGGTCCCGAGCCCACGCCGCCCGCACCGGGCCCGGACCCGACCCCGCCGCCGGCCCCACCGGCCCCGGGCCCGCCGGAACCCTCACCGTCCCCGATCCCGCCCGGCCCGGAGCCGGTGCCGAACCCCGAACCCGGTCCGCCCCTGACGTGAGAGGCCGGGCGCGGCGCGCCGGCCCTTCAGGGGCGCGGGGCCGTACCGGTGTGCGGCCCGCCGCGCGGGCGCGGCCGGCCACGGCGCACCCGCCCGGCGGCGGTCCCCACCGCCCCTGGGGCACGCGGGCCCCGGAGCGTACGACCTACGCGGAGACCTCGGACCGGTCCCCGCCCCACAGCGTGTGGAACGCACCCTCCCGGTCCACCCGCCGATAGGTGTGCGCCCCGAAGAAGTCCCGCTGCCCCTGCGTGAGCGCCGCAGGCAACCGCTCCGCCCGCAGCGCGTCGTAGTACGCCAGCGCCGCCGCGAACCCCGGTGTCGGCACCCCCTGCCGCGTCGCGGCGATCAGCACCTCCCGCCAGTCGTCCTGCGCGTCCGCGATCTCGCGCGCGAACGTCTCGTCCGACAGCAGGCTCGGCAGATCGGCACGGGCGTCGTAGGCGGCGCGGATCCGGTCCAGGAAGGCGGCCCGGATGATGCAGCCGCCCCGCCAGATCGAGGACACCGCACCGAGATCGATGTCCCAGCCGTACTCCTCGCTGCCCGCGGCGATCTCGTGGAAGCCCTGCGTGTACGACACGATCTTGGACGCGTACAGCGCCTGCTCCACCCGGTCGGCGAACGCCGCCGCCTCCGACCCGCTCAGCGCCGCCGGCTTCGGCCCCGCGAGGTCCCCCGAGGCGGCCCGCAGCGCCGCGTGACCGGACAGCGAGCGCGCGAAGACCGCCTCGGCGATGCCGGACACCGGAACGCCCAGGTCCAGCGCGATCTGCACCGTCCAGCGGCCGGTGCCCTTCTGCTCGGCCTGGTCGACGACGACGTCCACGAACGGCTTGCCGGTCGCCGCGTCCACGTGGGACAGCACCTCGGCGGTGATCTCGATCAGGTACGAGTCCAGCCGACCGGTGTTCCAGGTGCGGAAGATGTCCGCGATCTGCGCCGGCGTGTACCCCGCGACGTCACGCAGCAGCTGGTACGCCTCGCCGATCAGCTGCATGTCGGCGTACTCGATGCCGTTGTGGACCATCTTCACGAAGTGCCCGGCACCGTCCGGACCCACGTGCGTCACGCACGGCGCGCCGTCCGCCGCCTTGGCCGAGATCTTCTCCAGCATCGGGCCCAGCGACTCGTACGACTCCTTCGAACCGCCCGGCATGATGCTCGGCCCGTGCAGCGCGCCCTCCTCGCCGCCGGAGATGCCGGTGCCGACGAAGTGGATGCGCCGCTCGCGCAGCTCCCGCTCCCGGCGCCGGGTGTCCGCGAAGTGCGCGTTGCCGCCGTCGATGATCATGTCCCCGGGTTCGAGGAGCGGCGCGAACTCCTGGATCACCGCGTCCGTCGGCTCACCCGCCTTCACCATGATCACCAGGCGGCGCGGGCGCTCCAGGGCCGCCACGAACTCCTTCGCGGTCTCGGCCAGGATGAAGTCGCCCTCGTGCCCGAACTCCTCCACGAGCTCCTGCGCCCGCGACACCGTACGGTTGTGCACGGCGACCGTGTAGCCGTTGCGGGCGAAGTTCCGGGCCAGGTTGCGGCCCATGACCGCGAGGCCCGTGACACCGATCTGCGCTGAAGTGCTCATACCGCCTGCTCCCTAGCTGCCTCGTGACTACGGCACCGTCAGTACGGGTCCTCGCCCATCCTGACGTGCCGCTCCGGCGAGCGCACATCCGGCCCGCCCCGCTTGTGTACGGGGCGAGGGCACCTTCGGCCTCAGTCTCCGGCGATCCGGGCCGCACTCGCCGCCGGTCCGGGCCGCGGTCGCCCGGTGATCGGGGCCAAGGGAGGGCCGTTCCCGGCCACTTGGGTGGCGGGGGAGGCCGGTTTTCCGTCTTGTCATGGCCTGTTCGCGGCGCTTACTTTTGCCCCTCCTGACGCATGCCGAGGGGAATTCGGACATGGCCGTACGCGGCCGGCATCGCCGGTACCAGCCGAACAGGATCAACCGCGCCTCACTCACCGTCACCGCGGGCGGCGCCGGCCTCGCGATCCCGCTCGTCGCCGCCGCAACGGCCGACGCGGCCGACGCATCCACCTGGAACAAGGTCGCCGCCTGCGAGTCCAGCGGCAACTGGAGCATCAACACGGGCAACGGCTACTACGGCGGGCTGCAGTTCACCCAGTCCACCTGGGAGGCGTACGGCGGCGCCCGGTACGCCCCCCGCGCCGACCTCGCGAGCCGGGGCCAGCAGATCGCCGTGGCCGAGCGGGTCCTTGACGGGCAGGGACCGGGCGCCTGGCCGGTGTGCTCGGTGCGGGCCGGACTCGGCCGGGGCGACGCCGACCCCGGAGCGCACACGGACAGCGCCGCGACCCGGCCCGCGAAAGCAGCCAGGAAGAGCTCCCTGCGGGACGTACAGCCCCAGACCACCCCGCAGTCGCGGGCCGGCCGGGCCGAGATGTACACGGTGGTGCACGGCGACACGCTCTCCGGCATCGCCGGCGAGCATCATGTCCGCGGCGGCTGGCGCGGGCTCTACACCGGCAACCGCGCGACCATCGGGTCCGATCCCGACCTGATACTGCCCGGCCAGCGGCTCAGCCTGCACGGTACGGCCGCCACCTCCACCGAGTCCCCGAAGAAGGACACCAATTCCCCCAAGCGGAAAGTGCCTTCGGAGCACCGGAACGCCCCGCACCACACCAGGTCCGGCAGCCGCACGCTCGTCCCCCCGGTCGACGCCCCCATCGGCACCGGCTACCGCGTGGCGGGCTCGCACTGGTCGAAGGGCTACCACACCGGCGTCGACTTCCTCGTGCCCACCGGCACCTCCGTGCAGGCCGCGGAGGCCGGGCAGGTGGTGGCCGCGGGATGGGGCGGCTCGTACGGCTACCAGGTCGTGATCCGGCACGCGGACGGCCACTACACCCAGTACGGGCACCTGTCGGCGATCTCCGTGCGGGCCGGGCAGAACGTCGCCGCGGGCCGGCGCATCGGCCGCTCCGGAGCCACCGGGAACGTCACCGGCCCGCACCTGCACTTCGAGGTGCGCACCGGCCCCGGCTTCGGCACGGACATCGACCCGCTCGCCTATCTGCGGGCCGGCGGCGTCAGGATCTGACGCGCGGACGGGGCGGGCCCGGGACGGGCAGCGGCACCTGGACGCCCGCGGGCAGGGCGGTGTACGACGCGGGGAGCACACGGCCGGCCGGCGATGCGCCGCCGTCGGCACACTCCGCGCCGCCCGGTCCCGGCACGAGCAGGTCCCGCAGCGCCGGCTCGCCGAACGCCCCGCCGGCCTCCGCGAGCCCGGCCGGCTCCGGCCCGTCCGGTGGTGCCGTCCGCTGCTGCGGCACGCCGGCGCGGCCCTCCGCCACGGCGGCCGGCGCGGCGGCGTCCGCGAGGGCATCGGCGAGGGACTCCGCCAGGGCGGGAAGGGGGTCCGCGGGGG
Organism: Streptomyces durhamensis; assembly: GCF_000725475.1. Taxonomy (NCBI): domain Bacteria; kingdom Bacillati; phylum Actinomycetota; class Actinomycetes; order Kitasatosporales; family Streptomycetaceae; genus Streptomyces; species Streptomyces durhamensis. The sequence goes on along the minus strand of NZ_JNXR01000020.1, from coordinate 57,290 downwards.
CCGGGGTCCCGGTGCGCCCGATCCGCTCGGTGGTCAGCATGATCAGACCGCCCGCGGCCACCACCCCGCAGCTCACGGCGAGCGCGGCACCCGTGACGCCGTGGCGGAACGTCTCGCCGAGCATCAGGATGCCGACGGCCGCCGCCAGCACCGGGTTGACCACGGTCAGCGTGGCCAGCGGGGCGGCGAGACCACCGCCGCGGTAGGAGGCCTGGGACAGCAGCACGCCGGCGACGGCGAACAGGCCGATCACCGTCAGGGACGGCAGGGCGGCCAGGCCCGCGCCGCGGGTCCAGTCCACGGCGACGGCCTTGGTGAACACCGACGACATGCCGAACGCGACGCCGGCGGCGGTGGCGAGCAGCACGCTGCGCACCGCAGGGTGCCGGTGCGCGGCCAGACCCGCGCACATCAGCGCCGCGACGGCGCCGCCGGTGACCAGCGCGACCGCCACCCGCTGGGCCGCGCCGAGGGAGTGGGCGTCGGAGGAACCGACCAGGGACAGCAGACCGGCGAGGCCCACCGTGGCCATGACGGCGCCGCGCCAGGCGGTCGCCCCGGCCCTGCGGCCGACGAACAGCGCCGCCATGGGCAGCGCGAAGACGATGGTCAGCGCGCCCAGCGGCTGGACGAGGCTGAGCGGGCCGCAGGCCAGTGCCACCACGTGCAGCACCCCGCCGAGTCCGTTGAGCGCCAGCGCTCCCCACCAGCCCGGCCGGCGCAGCGGCAGGTACGCGCCGGCGGGCGAGGACACCGCCACCCGCTCCTGCACGATCGCGCCGGCCGCGTAGGCGAGGGCGGACACGAACGACAGCAGCACGGACAACGCGAGGGCGCTCACGGGCGTCTCCTGTGCGGGGGGCGGGGGCCCTGAGCCCGGCGCGGCGGCCGTTCGTGTTCCATGGCCGACACTCTGCCCGCCCGCGCCCCTCCCGTCGTCGTACCTGAGCACGCAATGCGTCCTACTGCCGATGGAGTACACCCGCCACGCGATCATCCTCGGGACGGGTGTGCGAGCGGTGGACCTCTCGCTCCGGCCCGGGAACCCACCTGGTACTAGTGCTTGTCGTGGACCTCGACCCCGCTCTCGCCGCCCTCCGCCCGCTCGGCGCCTTCTTCGTCCTGCACACGGCCCCGGGCCCGGCCGAAGCCACCGGCGGACCCGGGCCCGGCCGGCTGCCGACCCTCGCGGAGGCCTACGAACGGGTGACCCGCAAGGTGCGGGGTGATGCCCTGACGGCGCGTGTGAACACGGTCGCGGACCGGCTCGCCACGCCCGAGCCGCGCGTCGCCGCCTCCCTCGCACAACAGGCGCTGGCCGCCCGGCTGTGGTCGGCGGCCCTCGGCTGCGCCGTCCTGTACGGCAGGCTGCCCGATCTCGACCCCCGCCTGCTGCGCTGGGACCCCCTGGCCGGCGCCCCCGACGACCTGTACCTGACCGAGCTGCGCGAGCGGCCCGGCGACGCCGCCTCGCTCGCCGCCGCCGTGCTGCACGGACACCTGGAACCGCTGGGGGAGGCCCTGCGGGCCCGGTACGGCCCGGCGCCCGGACTGCTGTGGGGCAACGCGGGCTCCGCGCTCGCCGGGGCGGCCCGGGAACTGGACCGCTGGGCCCGCGCGCACGGCCGTACCGACGCGGCCGCCCGGGCCCGCGCCCTGACGGACGAACTCTTCGCCCACCCCCTGCTGCGGGCCACCGGCACCCGCACCGGCACGGCCTTCCGCCGCCGCAGCTGCTGCCTGTACTACCGGGTGCCCGGCGGCGGGGTCTGCGGGGACTGCTGCTTCCCCCGGCCCCCGCGCTCTTCCCCACGGGCCGCGTCTGGGTGACCATGAAAAGGAACCTGCCGCCGAGTCCAGGGGGTTGTCGGGTGCGAGTGGGACTGCTGACCCGGGAGTACCCCCCGGACGTGTACGGCGGCGCCGGTGTCCATGTGGAGTTCCTGGCCCGGGAGTTGACAGCGCTGGTCGACCTGGAGGTGCACTGCTGGGGCGAGGGCCGCGGGGTGGGGGTCGTACGCCACCGGCCCTGGTCCGCGCTCGACGGCGCCAACGACGCGCTGCGCACCTTCTCCGTGGACCTGTCCGTCGCCGCCGCCCTCCAGGGCCGCGAACTCGTCCACTCCCACACCTGGTACGCGAACCTGGCCGGCCACTTCGCCAAGCTCCTGTACGGCGTCCCGCACGTGGTCACCGCCCACTCGCTGGAGCCGCTGCGCCCCTGGAAGGCGGAGCAACTGGGCGGCGGATACGCGCTGTCGGGCTGGGCCGAACGCACCGCGATCGAGGCCGCCGACGCGGTGATCGCCGTGTCCGGAGCCATGCGCGAGGACATCCTCGCCTGCTACCCCGCGCTCGACCCGGCCGCCGTGCACGTGGTGCACAACGGCATCGACACCCGCCTGTACCGCCCCGACCACGGCACCGACGCCCTCACCCGGCACGGCATCGACCCCGGCCGCCCCTACGTCCTGTTCGTCGGCCGGATCACCCGCCAGAAGGGGGTGCCCCAGCTGCTGCGCGCGGTACGGGACATCGACCCGGGCGCCCAGGTCGTGCTCTGCGCGGGCGCCCCCGACACCCAGGAGACCGACCGCGAGTTCCGGGAGCTGTTCGAGGAGCTGAGCCGGGTCCGCACGGGCGTGTTCTGGATCCCGCGCATGCTGCCGCGCCCGGAGGTGATCCAACTCCTCACGCGCGCCGCCGCGTTCGTCTGTCCCTCGGTGTACGAACCCCTCGGCATCGTCAACCTGGAGGCGATGGCCTGCGGCACCCCGGTCGTGGCCTCCCGGGTCGGCGGCATCCCGGAGGTCGTGGACGACGGACGGACGGGCATCCTGGTGGACGCCGGCGACGGCTTCGAGGCGGGCCTGGCCCGGGCGCTGGACACCGTCCTCGGCGACCCGGACACGGGCCGGCGGATGGGCGAGGCCGGACGGCTGCGCGCGGTGGGGGAGTTCGGCTGGGACGCGGTGGCCCGCCGCACGGCCGCGCTGTACGAGGAGATCCTCAAGCAGGCTTAGCCCCGTCCGCTCGGGGCAGCCATGGTTCTACCAGGGTGAGGGGAGCGGCCATGCGTCGATGGGGGTATCCCCGGTCGGGCGATGTCGAGACCGGGGGAGGGCCTTCGGTTCTCGGGATCGTCCTGGCGGGCGGCGAGGGGAAGCGACTGATGCCGCTGACCGCCGACCGCGCCAAACCAGCCGTCACCTTCGGCGGCACCTACCGGCTCGTCGACTTCGTCCTGTCCAACCTCGTCAACGCCGACATCCTGCGCATCTGCGTGCTGACCCAGTACAAGTCGCACTCGCTGGACCGGCACATCACGACCACCTGGCGGATGTCCAGCCTGCTCGGCAACTACGTCACCCCGGTCCCGGCCCAGCAGCGCCTCGGCCCGCGCTGGTACCTGGGCAGCGCCGACGCGATCCTGCAGTCGCTGAACCTGATCCACGACGAACAGCCCGAGTACGTGGCGGTGTTCGGCGCCGACCACGTCTACCGGATGGATCCGCGGCAGATGCTGCGGCAGCACATGGAGTCCGGCGCGGGCGTGACGGTGGCCGGTATCCGGGTGCCGCGCGCGGAGTCCTCGTCCTTCGGCGTGATCACGCCCGGTCCCGACGGCCTGGCCGTCGAGCGCTTCCTGGAGAAGCCCGCCGACCCTCCGGGCCTGCCGGACGACCCGGACACGGTCTTCGCCTCGATGGGCAACTACCTCTTCACCACCAAGACCCTCATCGAGGCGCTGCAACAGGACGCCGAGGACGGGCAGTCGGTGCACGACATGGGCGGTTCGATCCTGCCCCGGCTCACCGCCCGCGGCGAGGCCGGGCTGTACGACTTCAGCGAGAACCACGTGCCCGGCGAGACCACCGGCGACCAGGGCTACTGGCGGGACGTGGGCACCCTCGACGCCTACTACGAGGCGCACATGGACCTCATCGCCGAGCGGCCCGCGTTCAACCTGTACAACCGCCAGTGGCCCGTCTACACCCATCTCAACCAGCTCTCCCCGGCGCGTTTCAACGCGGGGGGCATCGCGAGCGAGTCCATCATCAGCGCGGGCTGCCTGATCCGCGGTCAGGTCACCCGGTCGGTCCTGTCCCCGGGGGTACGGGTCGACCCGGGCGCGGTGGTCCAGGGCTCGGTGCTGCACGACAACGTGCGCATCGGCCGGGGCGCGGTGGTGCGCGGCGCGGTGCTGGACAAGAACGTCGAGGTCCCGCCCGGCGCGACCATCGGCGTCAACCCGGAGCGGGACGCGGAGCTGTACACCGTGTCCAAGGGCGGGGTGATCGCCCTGGGGAAGGGGCAGCGGGTGCCCTGACGGACACCGCGTCACGGGCGCCGCGCCCGCGACGCGTTCGTGTGATTCCCGCCGCTTGCCCGGGTTTGAGTCGTTCGCCCTTCAGGATGCAGGCAACGACTCGAACTTCCGGAGGTCAACCGACATGAGAGGGACCCGGCGCACGCGGCTGTGCCTGGCCGGGGTGATGGCAGCGTCCGCGCTGATCGCCACCCCCGACGCACGGGCTGCCGAGCGGACCGACGGCCACCTCACCGACCTGGTCAACCCGTTCATCGGGAGCCAGGACGAGGGCAACACCTTCCCCGGCGCGGCCGTGCCCTTCGGCATGGTGCAGCTCTCCCCGGACACCGGGCACAACACCGGTTACGACTACACCCAGAACCGTATCCGCGGCTTCTCCCTGGTCCATCTCTCGGGCGTCGGCTGCCGCATCGGCGGCGACCTGCCCGTCCTGCCCACCACCGGCGACGTCACGCAGACGGACTACGCCACCTACGCGGCCGGCTTCTCGCACCAGGACGAGACCGCGAGCCCCGGCTACTACCGGGTCGGCCTGTCCTCCGGCATCCGCGCCGAGCTGACCGCGACCGAGCGCACCGGCGTGCAGCGCTACACCTTCCCCGCCACCGGCAAGGCCAACGTCCTGCTGAACGCGGCCCAGTCGCTGCACAAGGCGGTCTCCAGCAACGTCGAGATCCTCGACGACCACACCGTGCGCACCGAGATCACCGGCCACGGCTTCTGCCGGGACACCGGTCCCTACACGGTCTACACGATCACCCGCTTCAGCCGGCCCTTCACCGCCTACGGAACCTGGGACGGCAAGACCGTCACCCCGGGCTCGCGCAACGGTCACGGCGGCGCCTACGTCCGCTTCGACACCACCGAGGACCGTACCGTCGAGGCGACCACCGCCCTGTCCTACGTCGACGCGCGCGGCGCGGCCGGCAACCTGGACGCGGAGAGCGGCCGGTCCTTCGACACGGTACGCGCGCGGGCCCGGGAGGCGTGGGAGAAGCGGCTCGCCGCCGTCCGGGTGCGCGGCGGCACGGACACGCTGCGCCGGACCTTCTACTCCTCGCTGTACCGGTCCTTCCTCGCGCCGAACATCGGCAGCGACGCGGACGGCCGGTACCTCGGCTGGGACCGCCGTACCCACCGTACCGACGGGTTCACGTACTACCAGAACTGGTCGCTGTGGGACACCTATCGCACCCAGGCGCAGCTCCTCGCGCTGCTCGCGCCGCACGAGGCACGGGACATGGCCCGCTCGGTCGTCGCGGTCGCCGAGGACGGCGGCTGGCTGCCGAAGTGGGGCTACGGACCGGTCGAGACCAACGTCATGAGCGGCGACCCGGTCACCCCGTTCCTGACCACGGCCTACCAGACGGGACTGCTCAAGGGCTTCGAGGAGCGGGCCTACCGCGCGCTCAGGAAGAACGCCGACGGCGTGCCGCCCGCCGACTATCCGGGCATCGGCCGGGAGGCCAACGCCGAGTACCTCGCGCACGGCTTCGCCCCGTTCATCAAGGACCGGCCGCTGGCCAAGCTGGGCGACTCGGACTTCCACCACGGCGCCTCCGTCACCCTGGAGTACGCGCTCGCCGACGCCATGCTGGCCCAGATGGCCCGCGGGCTCGGCCACGAGGCCGACGCCGACCGGTACGCGGCCCGCGCCCAGAACTACCGGACCATCTTCGACCCGTCGACCGGCTTCTTCCGCGCCCGTGACGCCGCCGGCGCCTTCACCGGCTCGGCCGACCCGGCGCTCGGCACCGGCTTCCACGAGGGCACCGCCTGGCAGTACCAGTGGCTCGTGCCGCAGGACGTGCCCGGCATGGTGCGGCTCATCGGCGGCGAGCGCGCCGCCAACGAGCGCCTGGACACCTTCTTCGCCTACGACCGCCTGCTGGCCGACCCCGCGAAGACCGCCCGCGAGGTGTGGGTGCACGGCAACGCCTACGCGTACTACAACGCCGACAAGTACAACCCGATGAACGAGCCCGACCTCATCGCGCCCTACACCTACCTGGCCACCGGTCAGCCGTGGAAGACCACCGACGTGGTGCACGCCGCCCTGACCCTCTTCACCGACGGGCCCACCGGCATGACCGGCAACGACGACCTGGGCACGATGTCGGCCTGGAACGTGCTGTCGTCCATCGGCCTGTTCCCGATCCAGCCCGGATACGGCACCTGGGGCCTGTCGACCCCGGTCTTCGACCGCGTCGACCTCACCCTGGACCGCCGGTACTGGCCGAGCGGCGGGCTGACCGTCACCGCGCCCGGCACCACCGCCACCGACCGCTACATCCAGGCCGTCCGCGCCGACGGAACACCGCACGAGCGGACGTATCTGACGACGGGTGCGCTGCGCTCCCTGCGTTCGCTCGCGTTCACGGTCGGCCCGCGCCCGTCTGAGTGGGGTACGTCACCCGAGGCGGCGCAGCCCGTCCTGAAGTGACCTCACGTATCCCGTGGTCCCGCCCCTGTGGAAGGGGCGGGACTTAATCTGGTGTTAACTGAGCGTAGCCTGATCGTACTTGACCGTAATCGGCTGACAGGGATTGACTGCGAAGGACTGCAGATCCACCCGTCGTCGACGCGTGAGGCAAGCCCTTGACTTCCGACCTGCTCGCTCCCCTCGACCTGGCGTTCTGGAACATCGAGTCCGACCGGCACCCGATGCACCTCGGCGCGCTCGGCGTCTTCGGCGCCCACTCGCCCACCGCCGGTGCCCATGCCGCCGACCTGCTCGCCGCCCGCGCCGCCGCCGTACCCGGGCTGCGTCTGCGCATCCGCGACGTGTGGCAGCCGCTCGCCTTCGGCGGCGCCGCCCGGGAACCCGACCCGGACTTCGACCCGCTGAACCACGTACGGCTGCACGCCCCGACCGCCGACTTCCACGCCGTCGCCGGCCGGCTCATGGAGCGCCCGCTGGAGCGCGGCCGACCGCCGTGGGAGGCGCACGTCCTGCCCGGCGAGGACGGGGTGTCCTTCGCCGTCCTCTTCAAGTTCCACCACGCCCTCGCCGACGGGCTGCGCGCGCTGAAGCTCGCCGCCGGCGTCCTCGACCCGGTGGACATGCCGGAGCGGGCACCCCGCGCCATCGAGCCACCGCGCGGCCTGCTGCCCGACGTCCGCAAGCTTCCCGGGCTCGTCCCCGGGCTGGTCCGGGGCGCGCTGTCCGACGTGGGCCGGGCCCTGGACATCGGTGCCTCGCTCGCCCGGTCGACCCTCGGCATGCGGCCCGTCTCCGCGCTGACCTCGCCCCCGAGCGGCACCCGCCGCACCGCCGGAGTCGTCGTGGACATCGACGACGTGCACCGGGTGCGCAAGGCCGCCGGCGGCACCGTCAACGACGTGCTCATCGCCGTGGTCGCCGGGGCGCTGCGCCGCTGGCTGGACGAGCGCGGCGACGGCAGCAAGGGGGTGGCGCCCCGCGCGCTCATCCCCGTCTCGCGGCGCCGGCCGCGCGCCGCCCACCCACAGGGCAACCGGCTCTCCGGCTATCTGATACGGCTCCCCGTGTACGAGTCCGACCCGCTCGGCCGGCTCGACACCGTGCGCACCGCCATGCTCCGCAACAAGGACGCGGGGTCCGACCGGGGCGCCGGTGCCGTGGCGCTGCTCGCCGACCACGTCCCGGCCCTCGGCCACCGGCTCGGCGGACCGCTGGTCGGGCAGGCGGCCCGGCTGTGGTTCGACATCCTCGTCACCAGCGTGCCGCTGCCGGGGGTGGGGCTGCGGCTCGGCGGGCACGAGCTGGCCGAGGTCTACCCGCTGGCCCCGCTCGCCCCGGGCCAGGCGCTGGCGGTGGCCATCTCGACGTACCGCGGACACGTGCACTACGGGCTCGTGGCCGATGCGAAGGCCGTGCCGGACCTGGACCGGTTCGCCCACGCGGTGTCGGCCGAGGTGGAGACGCTGCTGTCGGTGTGCGAGGTCTGACCGGGCCTTCGGCCGGACGGGGGGTGCCCCGCGGGGCCGCGGGCGGGTGGCCGGGGGGCCGCCTGCCCGGCAGCCGGCGACGGACACGGGCCGGCCGCCCCCGGGCCCGACCGGGACCGTGCGGGTCCGGTGGCGGTTCGTAGTCGATCAGGGCCGGGGCGCAACGGGTTTGGCGGTGGACCCCCGCGCTCCGTAAAATTCCCCGTTCGAGGGCGGGCGCGAGTCGGAGCGCTGCGCGGGTGATCAGGGAAGCGGCAGCGCGATGACGGTGACAGAGGACGGCTCCATGGCCTCCATGGCCACGGACGAGGTGGTCTACGGGCCGGGTATCGACCCCGAGCGGCTGGCCGTCTGCCTGAGCGTGCTCACGGAACTGGACGACATCGAGGTCGACCATCCGGACGCGATCAAGGTGCGTCAGGCCACGTCGCACATCTACCGGACGGTCAAGCAGCGCCGCCGCCAGGAGCGCCGCGCCGCCAAGACCGCGCACGACCGCGCGGTCACCGAGGCCACGGCGACCGGCTCCGCCGAGCGCATCGACGACGAGACCGAGGGCATCCTGCCCTCCTCCAAGGTCGAGGAGGGCAGGATCGCGGGCATACTCCAGCGCCCCCGCTCCTGCTACACCTGCAAGCAGCGCTACGTCGAGGTCGACTACTTCTACCACCAGCTCTGCCCGCGGTGCGCCGCCGAGAACCGCGCCAAGCGGGACGCCCGCGCGGACCTCACCGGCAAGCGCGCCCTGCTCACCGGCGGCCGGGCCAAGATCGGGATGTACATCGCGCTGCGGCTGCTGCGCGACGGCGCCCACACGACGATCACCACACGCTTCCCGAAGGACGCCATCCGCCGGTTCAAGGCGATGGACGACTCGGCGGACTGGCTGCACCGGCTGGAGGTCGTCGGCATCGACCTGCGCGACCCGGCACAGGCCGTGGCCCTCGCCGAGCAGCTCACGGAGGCGGGCCCGCTCGACATCCTGATCAACAACGCGACGCAGACCGTGCGCCGCCTGCCCTCCGCGTACGCCGCCCTGGTCGAGGGCGAGAGCGCTCCGCTGCCCGCCGGTGAGCTCCCCGCCCATCACGTCATCGGCGCCTTCAACTCCGGCGCGGTCGACGGCATCGCCGCGCTGCCCGTCGGCACCAGCGGTCTGGACGCCCAGAAGGTGGCCGACCTCGCCCTCGTCGCGGGCAACGCCAGCATCGCCCGGCACATCGAAGGCACCGCCATCGACGCCGGCGGGCTCGTCCCGGACGTCGTCGACACCAACACCTGGGTGCAGACCATCGACCAGATCTCGCCGGTCGAGCTGCTGGAGACCCAGCTGTGCAACTACACGTCCCCGTTCATCCTGATCAGCGCCCTGCGCCCGGCGATGGCGGACGCCGCGAAGAAGGCCTCCAGCGGCCGTGCGTACGTCGTCAACGTCTCCGCGATGGAGGGCGTCTTCAGCCGCGGCTACAAGGGCGCCGGCCACCCGAACACCAACGCCGCGAAGGCCGCCATGAACATGGTCACGCGGACCAGCGCCCAGGAGATGTTCGACACGGACGGCATCCTCATGACCTCCGTCGACACCGGCTGGATCACCGACGAGCGCCCGCACTACGACAAGCTGCGCCTTGCCGAGGCCGGCTTCCACGCCCCGCTCGACCTGGTCGACGGCGCCGCCCGCGTCTACGACCCGATCGTGCGCGGCGAGGCGGGCGAGGACCTGTACGGCGTCTTCCTGAAGGACTACGCGCCCGGCAAGTGGTGAGCCGGTGAATCCGGTGGCCGGCGCGGACGCCCGCGTCCTAGGCTGAGGCGGTCGTGCCGGGTGCCCGGTGCGCAGGTGACGCGTTCTTCATGGTTGTGATCCATCGCAGACCCCAGCGGGACTGCCGGCCCTTCGGGGCCGACGCGCCACCGCCTTGACCTCGGGCACCCGCACGCAGGACCCGGCCGCCTGACGGGGCGTCACCGAGGTGGGCTCCCCGGTGGTCAGTCGACGGCGCCGAGCCTGGAGTTCCGGGCCGCCACCAGCTCCAGCACCGTGCGCCAGTCCTCCAGCACGCCCGCGTCGAAGCCCGCGGTGCGGCTCTCCTCGCCGGCCTGGCGCAGCCGCAGCACATCGTCCTCGGCGGCGCCGGAATCCCCGCGGAGCAGCCGGAACACCCGCTCCCCGAGCAGGGAGCGCACCGCCTCGGCCGCGCCCACGTCCTGGACCAGCCCCGCCACCTGGAGTTCCTTGTCGGCGGGGCGGCTGCGGCGCAGCAGCGCGGCGGTCCTCAGCGCCTGCTGGTGCCCGCCTGTGTACAGCAGATCCATCAGCTCCTCGACGCTGCGCAGCTCCATGCGTCAGTCCTTCCGCGAGACAGCCGTTGCCGCTCATCAGCAGATCATGGCGAGCTTGCGGCCCGGCCAACGGCACTTGAACTGCACCGCGTCCCGGCCGGGCGGCGAGTCGGCTCGAAGGAGTGTTCGCATGCGTGAGCCGAGTGGGTGATTCATCCTGCCGGCCGCGTGATGCGCTTAGTGCCAAATAGCGGCATATTGGGCGTCATTGAGGGGGCAATCGGCGCCCGATAGTTACACCTTGTTTGCACTCCCTATCGAGCGGCAGGCCGCTCATTTGGTTAATCTGATGGGGACGGACAGCAGTACGGGGTCCCACCCACACCCATCGTCCGTCCCGGGGTGAGCCGCTCGACAACGGCCTGCTCTGCACGACGTACCGGCGCCACCGCGTCCGAACTGGCCTTCCATCCAGACCCGAGCGGGCGTCGAGTGCCGAAGCACAGGTTGTCCGGCAGGCCCTCGAGGGTGACCGACACATAAGGAGTGCGCGGTGACACCGGAGAAGACGAATCGCGAGCAGCGCCCCAAGGAACGCACGGAGCGCGCGGCCCGGCGGCCCGGCGAGCTCGGCAGCCTCGACGTGTGGGCCCGTTCGGCCCCCATCCGCCTCGCGGGCTACGAGGACGACCTCGCCGAACCCCACATCCTGCCCAGCGTGGACTGACCCCCGGACCGGACCCTCGCGATCGCCGCACGCATGGGCGTGACCTGACAGACTCACGCCCATGCTGATCAGAGAAGCCGCGGCCGAGGACTGGCCGCGGATCTGGCCCTTCTGGCACCGGATCGTCGCCGCCGCCGAAACCTACGCCTGGGACCCGGAGACCTCCGAGGAGGACGCGCGCGCCCTCTGGATGCACCCGGCCAAACGCGTCTACGTCGCCGAGGACGCGACCGGCACCGCGGTCGGCTCGGCCTACCTCACCCCGAACTACGGCGGCCCCGCCGCCCACGTGGCCAACGCCGGCTTCATGGTCGACCCCGACCGCACGGGCGAGGGCGTCGGGCGTGCCCTCGCCGAGTACGTCCTGGCGGAGGCCAGGGCCCACGGCTACCGTGCGATGGTCTTCAACGCCGTCGTCGAGACGAACCCCGCGGTCGCCCTGTGGACCTCCCTCGGTTTCACCGTCCTCGGCACGGTCCCGGAGGCCTTCGACCATCCCCGGCACGGCAGGGTGGGGCTGCACATCATGTACCGGGCGCTCGCATAGGAACCGGGGCGGGCGGGACGGCCGGGCGGTGCGCTACCGCTGGTCCGGCGCCGGTGCCGTCCGTCGCCAGGGGAGCCGCCGCTCCAGTTCCTCCGCCAGCTCCAGCAGGACGGCCTCCGCACCCGGGCGGGCCACGAGCTGGACGGCGCAGGGGGCGCCCGAGGGCAGCGTGCCGGACGGGACCGACATCGCGGGCCAGCCGGTCAGGTTCCAGGGCGGGGTGAACGGGGAGTACGCCGTGTTGGCCAGGACGTTGTGCAGCCAGCCGCGTTCGTGCCACGGGCCGGCCTGCGGGGAGCGCCGGGCCAGGGACGGGGTGAGCAGGACGTCGTACTCGGTGAAGAAGGGCGTCAGCCGGGCGCGCAGCCGCTCCCGGCCGTCCCCCGTGCGCACCGAGCGGACGAACCGCCGGCCCAGCGCCGCGTGCACCCGGGTCCGCCGGGCCAGCCGGGTCCGGTCCAGGCCCTCGGCGTCCATCGCGGTGCCGGCCGTCCAGTGCCGCAGCGCGGTCACGCCCAGCGAGAGCGGATAGGGCGGCTCGGCCCGCCGCACGTAGTGCCCGGCCCGTGCCAGCACCCCGGCCGCCTCCCGGACCGCTCCGGTGTACGGCCTGCTCACGGTGACGCCGGCGAGCGGGCTGCGCAGGGCCACGGCGATCCGCCGGGTCCCGGGCTCCCGCGTGCGGGCGATCCCCGTGTCCGCCAGGACGTCCAGCATCAGCCGCAGGTCCTCGACCGTGGTGGCGAGCGGACCGTTCTCCGCCATGCCGAACCAGTCGCCGTTGCCGATCCCCGCCGGCACCACACCGTGCCCGGGTTTCAGCGTGACCAGTCCGCAGTTCGCGGCCGGGATGCGCAGGGAGCCCATCCCGTCGTTGCCGAGCGCGAGGGGGACGAGGCCCGCGGCCACCGCGGCCGCGCTGCCGCCGGAGGAGCCGCCCGCCGTACGGGAGGGGTCCCACGGGTTGCGGGCGGTGCCGTACGGCCCCTCCGTCGTCCCGAAGACACACAGCTCGGGCACGTTCGTCAGGCCCACCACCACCGCGCCGGCCGCCCGCAGCCGGGCCACCGTGACATGGTCGTCGGCGGCCGGGGCGTCGCAGGTGGCGGCGGAACCGTCGCGGTGGGACTCGCCGCGCACCGCGAGGTTGTCCTTCACGGCCACCGGTACGCCCGCGAGCGGCAGTTCGGCCAGATCGGCCCGGGAGGCCACCTCGTCGGCCTCGGCGAGCGCCGCCTCGGCCCGCACCTTGCGGAACGCCTCGATCCGCCCGTCGAGCCGGTCGATCCGAGCGAGGTGCTCGGCCACCACCTCGCGGGGCGTCACCCGCTTCTCGCGTACGGCGGCGGCTATCGCGGCGGCGGTCCGCCCGGCCCAGTCACCCACGGGCACTCCTTCGTCGGTCGTCGACTACTCGCTGGTACGAATCAAGGCGCAGGGAGAACTGTGCACGGCCGGGCCGCCCACGTCGAGAGGCTGTTCCCGTCCACCCGGGCCGTCCGATCGATACGCGACGACTTCAGCACCCCTCTACTGGCCGCGGACGGCCCGGCTCGACGACGACCTGCGGTTCACCGTCCGCCCCCACGACGCCGTCTGCGTCCACTCCCTCGCCGCCCCGCGCGGAATCCGGGCTGTACCGGTCGGTGCCGCCGGCGGTGGGCCGTCACGCCTTCCGGGCCGGCGCCGTGCTGCCCCGCACCGTCAGGCGCGGTACCGGTACGCGCACGGCCCGCGCCGCACCCCCGTCCAGCAGGGCCGTCAGCTCGCGCGCCGCCGTGCGCCCGAACTCCGCGCTGTCACGGGAGAGGGCGGAGAGCCAGGGTTTGACCATGCGGCACAGGGCCGAGTCCTCCCAGGAGACGACGGAGACGTCCTCCGGTACCGCGTACCCGAGTTCGGTCGTCGCCGACACCCCGGCCACCGCCATCACATCGTTGTCGTAGATCAACGCCGTCGGGGGAGCTGACGCCTTCAGGACCCGGCGGGTCACCGCGGCGCCCTCCGCGTCGGAGTAGTCGGTGGTGACCGAGCGGACCTCGGTCAGTCCGCGCCGCTCGGCCTCCGCCTTCAGCGTCCGGATCCGGCGCTGGGTGTGCGCGAGGCCGGGCAGTCCGGCGATGTGGACGATCCGGCGGTGGCCGAGCGCCGTCAGCTCGTCGACCACGGAGGCCATCGCGCCCGCGTCGTCCGCCCAGACGGTGGACAGCCCGGGGTGGCGCTCGTCGCATGCGCCGCCGATCACCACGGCGGGCAGGCCGAGTTCGTCGAGCAGGTCGGGACGCGGGTCGTCGGCGCGGGGGTCGACGACGAGGACGCCGTCCACCCGGTGCTCGGCCCACCAGCGGCGGTACACCGCGCACTCGTCGGCCACGTCCTCCGCCACCTGGAACAGCAGACCCAGGTGGCGCTCGGCGAGCACCTCCTGGATGCCGGAGACGAGCTGCAGGAAGAAGGAGTCGACGCCCAGCGTGTCCGCGGGGCGGGCCAGTACGAAGCCGACCGTGGCCGCGCCCTCGCCGGACAGGGCGCGGGCCGCCGCACTGGGCCGCCAGCCCAGCTGCTCGGCGACCCGGCGGACCCGGGCCCGGGTGACCTCGGAGACGCCGGGGCGGCCGTTGAGCGCGAAGGACACCGCGCTCTCGGAGACCCCGGCCCGCCGGGCGATGTCCTTCATCGTGGGCCGGCGTGCGGGGGACCGCTTGGTCGGCACGTCTCTCCCCCTCCCTGCAGGCGCTCATTCCTGACGGTGCTCGCTAATGCGCTTGAGTGTCAAGACCCTAAAGCGCATTAGCGAATGGCGGAAAGTGCCCTGCCGTTCGTCGTCGAACTTCTCCGACCTGCACTAATGAACTCCCTTTTTCTTTAGTTCGGATGGCTGCATTGACTTTCTCCGAACGGCGCGGGCAAGGTCTCTGGCGCCACCCCGACTGCCCGACACCGCAAGGGAGCCGTGTCACCGTGCCCCTCTCCCGCAGAGCCCTCGCCGCCGCTTCCCTCGCCCTCGTCCTGCCGCTGAGCGCCTGCGGCTCCGGCGACGGCAGCGGCAGCGGCTCGACCGACGCCTCCGGCAAGGTCGAGGGCGACATCACCTTCCAGACCTGGAACCTGCGCGCCAACTTCACGCCGTACTTCGAGGGCCTCATAGCCGACTTCGAGAAGAAGTACCCCGGCACCCATGTGAAGTGGGTCGACCAGCCCGCCGAGGGCTACCCCGACAAGCTCAGCGCCGACGCCGGCGGCGGCACCCTGGCCGACGTCGTCAACGTCTCCCCGGACCTGGTCGCCCCGCTCGCGAAGGCCGGGCTCGCCCTGGACCTCGACAAGGCGGCCGGCACGTACAGGTCCGAGTACCTGGCCGGGGCCTGGGCCAGCCACCAGGTGCCGGGCATGAGCGGCACGTACGCCTTCCCCTGGTATCTGAACACCGGCCCGCTCTTCTACAACAAGGCACTGTTCACCCAGGCCGGACTCGACCCCGACCAGCCGCCGAAGACGTACGACGAACTCTTCGCCGACGCCCTGCGGATGGCGCAGAAGAGCGGCGGCAAGGTCGCGACCCTCGCCAACGTGCCCACCATCGAGGACTTCGGGCGCTACGGCGTGACACTGATGAACAAGCAGGGCACCGCGTTCGCCTTCAACGACGCCAAGGGCGTCGAACTCCTCACCCGGTACAAGAAGTTGTATGACGCCAAGGCCCTCGACCCGCAGGCGCTCACCGCGACCCCGGAGTCCTCCGGCAAGAAGTTCCTGACCGGGGCCGTCGCCATGAACCCCGGCAGCGCCCTCGACCTCGGCAACTTCAAGAAGAACGCGCCCGGCCTCTACCGGAACATCGGCATCACCGACCAGATCACCAGCACCGGGCACGTCAACATGTACGTGATGGGCGTGATGGTCAACTCCCGCACCCGGCACACCCCGGCCGCCGTCGCCTTCGCGCACTTCGTCACCGACGCGCGGAACCAGATGTCCTTCGCCAGGAAGGTCGCCATCTTCCCGAGCACCGCAGGCTCCCTGAACGACCCGTACTTCACCAAGGAGGACGGCACCGACGAGACCCGGGTGCGCATCGCCGCCGCCAAGTCCCTCAAGAGCGCGGTCAACTACACACCCGTCCTGTTCAGCGACCAGATGAAGACCGCGCTGCGCAACGAGGTGGCCAAGGCGCTGCAGGGCAGGGAGACCCCACGGCAGGCCCTCGACAACGCTGTCAGCGCCGCCGACCGGCTGCTGCGGCAGAGCTGACCGGTCATGGCCGCACCCACCGCACCCACCGGTGGACAGCACCCGGTGCCGACCAGGATCCGGCGCCAGCTGCCGACGAGCCCCTGGCTGTTCGCCGCACCCGGGCTGCTCGTCACCGGTGCCTTCGTGCTCTACCCCTTCGTCTCCACGCTGGTGAACTCCCTCACCGACCGCCGCACCCTGCTCCCGGGGCACTTCGTGGGCCTCGCCAACTTCCGCGAGCTGCTCCACGACGACATGTTCTGGACCGGCCTGCGCAACAGCACCCTGTACGTCGTCGGGGTCGTACCGGCCCTCGTGGTCCTGCCGCTGCTGCTCGCGCTGCTGGTGCAGAAGAACATCCCCGGCATCACGTTCTTCCGCTCCGCCTTCTACACCCCGGTCGTCGCGTCGGTCGTGGTGGTCGGACTGATCTGGGTGTGGCTGCTGGACGAACGCGGCCTGGTCAACTCGCTGCTGGAGACCATCGGGATCGGCAGGGTCGGCTTCCTCAGCGACCAGTGGCTGCTCCTGCTGAGCGCGATGGCCGTCACGGTGTGGAAGGGCCTCGGCTACTACATGGTCATCTACCTGGCGGCGCTGGCGAACGTGCCGCGCGAACTGCACGAGGCCGCCGCCGTCGACGGCGCGGGACCGGTGCGCCGCTTCCTCTCGGTCACCGTGCCCGCCGTGCGCTCCACCATGGTGCTGGTCGCCGCGCTCTCCTCGGTCGCCGCCTTCAAGGTGTTCTCCGAGGTGTACCTGATGGCCGGTCCGAGCGGCGGCCCGGCCGGCGAGGACACCACCCTCGTCATGCTCGTCCAGCGCACCGGCACCGGCCTGACCGGCCGCGTCGGCTACGCCTCCGCGCTCTCGGTCGTCGTGTTCGCCGTCACCGTCGCGCTGATGCTGCTCGTGCTGCGCGCCGACCGCGGGGAGGAGCCGTGAGTGTCCTGGAGAAGGTGCGGCCCGAGCGCGGTGTCGCGCCGGAGCGGGAGCCGCGCGTCACCGACCAGCTCGGGCGCCGTGTCCGCGCCGGCGAACTGCTCTGGCGCTACCTGCTGCTGCTCGCCGTCCTCGCGCTGACCGTCGGCCCGTTCCTGTGGCAGCTGTCCACGTCCCTCAAGGGCCCGACGGAGGACATCTACAGCTCACCGCCGAGCTTCCTGCCCGGCCGTCCCACCCTGCACAACTACACCCGCGTCGCCGGCACCATCCCCGTCTGGGACTACGCCCTGAACTCCCTGAAGGTCGCCACCGCCAGCGTCGTCACCAACTGCGTCGGCTCGGCGCTCGCCGGATACGCCCTGGCCCGGTTGCGCTTTCGGGGCCGGCGCGTGACCACGCTGGTGTTCGTGCTCGCGATGCTCGTGCCCGTCGAGGGCATCCTCATCGCCCAGTTCACGACCATGCGCGAACTCGGCCTGAACAACACACTGATCGGTGTCGTGCTGCCCGGCGCGGTCGGCGCGATGAACGTGCTGCTGATGCGCAACGCCTTCCGCGCGCTGCCGTACGAGATCGAGGAGGCGGCCTACGTCGACGGCGCAGACGTCTGGCAGCGGTTCCTGCGCGTGGCCCTGCCCTCGGTGCGGGGGACCGTGGCCGTCGTCGCGATCTTCGCCTTCATGGGTGCCTGGGACGACTTCCTGTGGCCGTTGATCGTGCTCAGCGACCCGTCCAGGTTCACCCTGACCATCGGCCTCAACTATCTGCACGGCACCTTCGCCAACGACGAGCGCCTCGTCGCCGCCGGCACCGTCATCGCCGTCGCCCCCCTCATCGCCCTGTTCGCCTGTCTCCAGCGGTACTTCTTCCGAGGCGTGGGCGAGGGCGCCGTCAAGGGCTGACCATCCGTACGCCACAAGGACCCCCCATGTCTCCTGCCGTCCGCTTCGGCGTCAACTACACCCCCAGCGAAGGGTGGTTCCACCACTGGCTCGACTTCGACCTCGACTCCGTACGCGCCGACCTCGACGCGGTCGCCGCGCTCGGCCTGGACCACATCCGCGTCTTCCCGCTGTGGCCCTACTTCCAGCCCAACCGCACGCTGATCCGCCCGCGCGCCGTCGAGCAGCTCGTGGCCCTCGCCGACGCGGCGGCCGAACGCGGCCTGGACGTCAACGTCGACGGCCTGCAGGGCCACTTGAGCAGCTTCGACTTCCTGCCCGCCTGGACCCGCACCTGGCACCGGCGCAACCTCTTCACCGACCCGGATGTGGTCGAGGGCCAGGCCGCCTATCTGCGCACACTCGCCGCCGCGCTCGCCGACAGGCCCAACTTCATCGGTATGACCGTCGGCAACGAGGTCAACCAGTTCGCCGCCGGCCCCCACCCCGACCCGGACCGCGTCACCCCCGGCGAGGCCGAGCGGTGGCTGGTCCGGCTGCTGGCCGCCTGCACCGAGGGCGCCCCGGGCCGGCTCCACCTGCACGCCTCCTACGACGCCGCCTGGTACCAGGACGACCAGCCCTTCACCCCCGGCCACTCCGCCCGGCTCGGCGACCTCACGGCCGTGCACTCCTGGGTGTTCAACGGCACCGCCCAGCGGCACGGCCGCGCCTCCGTGCCGGCCGAGCACCACGCCGCCTACCTCGTCGAGCTGAGCAAGGCCTGGGCGCCGGCCCCCGACCGGCCGGTGTGGCTGCAGGAGGTCGGCGCGCCGGCACCGCTCGTACCCGCCGAGCACGCCGCCGCCTTCGCCGAGGCCACCGTCGCCCATGCCCTCGACTGCCCCGGCCTGTGGGGCGTCACCTGGTGGTGCTCCTCCGACGTCGCGCGCGGCCTCGCCGACTTCCCCGAACTCGAGTACGGGCTCGGCCTGTTCACCAGCGACCGCCGGCCCAAGGACCTCGCGCGGGTGCTGGCCGGGGCGGCGCGCCGGCCGCACCCCGCCCCCGCCGCGCGCACGACGGCCCTCGTCGTCCCCGACGATCCGGGCCACCGCTCCCGCTGCGCCCCGGGCGGAGTCGTCTTCGACGCTTTCTTCCGGCTCGTCGCCGACGGCGCCCGTCCCACCACCGTCCTCGACACCCGCGCGGAGGACAAGGACCACCTCGCCGCGCGCGGCATCACCGAAGTCGTCACCCCCGACCAGGTACTCCCCACCCCACCCGGAGGCACCCGCTCGTGCACCCCACCAGACGCACGGTCCTGATCGCCGCCACCGCGGCGGCCCTGCTCCCCGCCGCCCCGGCCCTGGCGGCCGACCGCCCGAAAGCCGCCGCCACCCCGCCGTACGCCTCCTACTGGTACCCGGACTCCCTGCCCTCCGGCAGCCCCGGCCCCGGCATCACCTGGCGCAGCCTGAAGAGCTGGCGCGCGGCCGACGACCCCGACCTCGCCTTCAACGCCGCGTCCGTGCCGCTCGCCGCCCGCTTCACCCCGACCCCGGCGAACCCCACCGCCCGCTCCGGCCAGGCCCGCGTCCAGGCCCTGGTCTCCTTCGGACCCACATCGGGCAACCCCTCCCAGGGCTCGGCCACCGCCGACGCGTACGCCCTCACCCACTGGGCCTACCTGGACGAGCTGGTCTTCTGGGGCGGCTCGGCCGGCGAGGGCCTGATCCTCGCCCCCAACGCGCCGATCGTGGACGCGGCCCACCGGCACGGCGTCCCGGTGCTGGGCAACATCTTCCTGCCGCCGGTGGCGTACGGCGGACAGCTGCCGTGGACCCGGGACCTCGTGCAGAACGACGCCTCGGGGCACTACCCGCTCGCCGCGCAACTCGTGGCGGTCGCGGCGGCCCACGGCTTCGACGGCTGGTTCGTGAACGCCGAGACGGGCGGCGGGAACAGCGCGCTCGGCCAGGCCATGCTCGGCTTCGTCCAGGAGCTGAAGACGCTCGCGCGGGCCAAGGGGCAGCGGGTGACCTGGTACGACGCGATGACCGTGAACGGCACGGTCAGCTGGCAGGGCGCGCTGAACAGCCAGAACCAGGCCTTCTTCCAGGCCGCCGACGACATGTTCGTGGACTTCCGCTGGAGCGCCGCCACGCTCGCCGCCTCCGGTACGCGGGCCGGACGGCTGGGCCGCAGCCGGTACGAGCTGTGGGCCGGGGTCGACGTGGAGTCGAACGGGTCCGGTACGTCCGTGGACTGGGACGCGATCGTGCCGGCCGGCCGGCCGCACGCCACCTCGATCGGTTTCTACCGGCCGGAGTGGACCCGCAACCACCTGCCCGCCGACCAGCGTGCGCCCGAGGACTTCCACGCCGCCGACGACCGGTTCTGGACCGGGCGCTCCCTGGATCCGTCCCGGCCGGACGCGAGTGATCCCTGGCGGGCGCCCGCGCTGTCCGTCGCCGACCGCTCGACGGTGGCCTCGCTGCCGTTCGCGACCGTGTTCAACACCGGGCACGGGCTGCGCTGGTACGAGGACGGGGCCGTCGCCTCGGACACGGCCTGGAACCACCTCGGGCTCCAGGACCGGCTGCCGTCGCGGCGGTGGGTGGTGCGCACGGCGGGGGAGCGTCCTGCGGTGTCCTTCGACTTCACCGACGCCTGGCGGGGCGGCAGCAGTGTGCTGGTGGCCGGTGCACCGGATCAGCCCGTGGTGGTCGACCTGTACGCCACCCGGCTGCCGATCGGCGCGGACACGGTGGCCGAGCTGACGTTCCGGACGGACAGCGGCGCGGTGGACGTCGAACTGGCCGTGGCGACGGCCGAGCCGGGCGGCGCCGGCCGGACCCCGCCGTACCGCTATCTGCCCGTGCACCCGGTGACCCGGCGTGCCCGCGGGAAGCACGGGCGCGTGACGTCGGTCAACGGCTGGCACACCGTGACACTCCCGCTCACCGGGCTGACCGGCACCGTGCGCGCCGTCGGGGTCCGGCTCACCGCCACCGGCGGCCCGGTGCGCTGGCGCCTGGGCGCCCTCGCCGTCCGGGACGCCGTCACCACCCCCGCCGCGCCCACGGGCGCCCGCGTCACCGCCGCGAGCGACGGCGGCCTCCGCCTGGCCTGGAACGCAGCCCCCGGCGCCGTCCGCCACTACGAGCTGCACCGCCTCCTGCCCGACGGCACCCGCCGGTTCCTCGGCGGCACCTGCCAGCGCGCCTTCTTCCTCACCGGTCTGCGACCCGCACCGGGGGAGGGCGCGGCACGGTTCGAACTGCGTGCCGTGGGGGAGCTCTACAACGCCTCGACGCCCGTGACCGTCACCCACACCTGGTGACCACCCGGAACCGCAAGCACCCGTGATCCGCAGGGAGCATCTCGCATGCATGACGACCGCACTCTGGTGGAAGCCCGCCTCCGTCGTGTCCTCGACGAACGCATCCGACCCGCCGTGTACCCCGAGTCCGTGCCGCTGCGGGTCGCGGTCTGGCACGCGCCCGGCGAGCCGGTACCGGTCGCGGAGGGACTCGCCGCCGAGCCGGAGCCCGTCGAGGCCGGCGCCCGCTGGGGTGCTCCCTGGGGCACCAGCTGGTTCCGGGTGACCGGGACCGTGCCCGAGGCCTGGGCCGGGAGGACCGTCGAGGCCCTGCTGGACCTGGGCTTCGACGAGAACATGCCCGGCTTCCAGTGCGAGGGCCTGGTCTACCGGCCCGACGGCACCCCGGTGAAGGGCCTGAACCCGCGCAACCAGTGGGTGCGGATCGGCGCGCCCGTCGAGGGCGGCGAGGAGGTGCGCCTGCACATCGAGGCCGCCTCCAACCCGGTCATCCTCGACTACCACCCCTTCGTGCCCACCCGGCTCGGCGACCGGGAGACGGCCGGCGACCAGCCGCAGTACACGCTCACCCGCATGGACCTCGCCGTCTTCGACGAGTCGGTGTGGCGGCTCGTGCTGGACCTGGAGGTGCTCGGCGAGCTGATGGCCGAGCTGCCCGTGGACTCCGCGCGGCGGTACGACATCCTGCGCGCGGTCGAGCGGGCCCTGGACGCCGTCGACCTCCAGGACGTGAACGGCACGGCCGACCGGGCGAGGGAGCGGCTCACCGGGGTGCTGTCGGCCCCCGCCGTGCCGTCCGCGCACCGGATCAGCGCCGTCGGGCACGCGCACATCGACTCGGCGTGGCTGTGGCCGCTGCGCGAGACGGTCCGCAAGGTGGCCCGTACGACCGCCAACATGACCGCGCTGATCGAGGACGAGCCGGAGTTCGTCTTCGCCATGTCCCAGGCTCAGCAGTGGGCGTGGGTGAAGGAGCACCGGCCCGAGGTGTGGGCGCGGGTGAAGAAGGCAGTGGCCGAGGGGCGGTTCGTGCCGGCCGGCGGGATGTGGGTGGAGTCGGACACCAACATGCCGGGCTCGGAGGCGATGGCCCGGCAGTTCGTGCACGGCAAGCGGTTCTTCCTCGACGAGTTCGGCATCGAGAACGAGGAGGCCTGGCTGCCGGACACCTTCGGGTTCGCCGCCGGACTCCCGCAGATCATCAAGGCGGCCGGATCCCGGTGGCTGCTGACCCAGAAGATCTCGTGGTCGCGGACGAACGCGTTCCCGCACCACACCTTCTGGTGGGAGGGCATCGACGGCACCAGGATCTTCACCCACTTCCCGCCCGTGGACACCTACAACTGCTCCATGAAGGGCGGCGAGATCGCCCACGCGGCACGGAACTTCAAGGACAAGGGCCGGGCCCGGCACTCGCTCGCGCCCACCGGCTGGGGCGACGGGGGCGGCGGCACGACCCGTGAGATGGTCGCCAAGGCGGCCCGGCTGCGCGACCTCGAAGGCTCGGCCACGGTCGTCTGGGAGACACCCCGCGCCTTCTTCGAGCAGGCCGAGGCCGAGTACCGGGAACCGCCGGTCTGGGTCGGCGAGCTGTACCTCGAACTGCACCGCGCCACCCTGACCAGCCAGGCGAAGACCAAGCAGGGCAACCGGCGCAGCGAACACCTGCTGCGGGAGGCCGAGCTGTGGGCGGCCACCGCGGCCGTACGCACCGGATACCCCTACCCCTACGAGGAACTGGACCGGATCTGGAAGACGGTCCTGCTGCACCAGTTCCACGACATCCTGCCCGGCTCCTCCATCGCCTGGGTGCACCGGGAGGCGCGGGAGACCTACGAGCGGATCGCCCGCGAACTGAACGGCGTCATCGCCGCCGCCCAGCGCGCACTGGCCGGCGAAGGGGACCAGGACCTGGTCTTCAACGCGGCCCCGCACAGCCGTGACGGCGTTCCCGCCGGGGGCGCCGCGGCATGCCGGCCGCCGCGCGGCACGAGCCTGGCGGCGCGGGCCGACGGCGGACACGTCCTGGACAACGGCCTGCTCCGGGTCCGGATCGACGCCCGGGGCCTGATCGTCTCCGCCTACGACATCGCCGCCGACCGCGAGACCGTCGCCCCCGGCAGGGCCGCCGGCCTCCTCCAGCTCCACCAGGACTTCCCGAACATGTGGGACGCCTGGGACGTGGACGAGTTCTACCGCAACACGGTCACGGACCTGACGGACGCGGACGAGGTGCGCGCCGGTGCGGACGGGATGTCGGTGCGCACCGTCCGTTCCTTCGGCGGCTCACGGGTCACCCAGGTGCTGTCGCTGCCGCCCGGCGAGCGTCGGCTGGTGATCGACACCGAGGTCGACTGGCACGAGACGGAGAAGTTCCTGAAACTGGCCTTCCCGCTCGACCTGCATGCCGAACGGTACGCGTCCGAGACCCAGTTCGGGCATGTCTTCCGCCCCACGCACACCAACACTTCCTGGGAGGCGGCCAAGTTCGAGGCGTGCAACCACCGCTTCGTCCACCTGGCGGAACCCGGCTGGGGCGTGGCGGTCGTCAACGACTCGACGTACGGCCACGACGTGACCCGCGCGGTGCGCACCGAAGGCGACCGCGGTACGACGACCACGCTCCGCGTCTCCCTCCTGCGCGCCCCGCGCTTCCCCGACCCCGAGACCGACCAGGGTGTCCACCGCTTCCGGCACGCCCTGGTCCCGGGCGCCTCGATCGCCGACGCGGTCCGCGAGGGCTGGCGGATCAACCTGCCGGAACGCCGCCTGACCGGCGCCCGCGAGGTCACCCCGCTGGTCACGGTCGACCACGACGCCGTCGTGGTCACGGCGGTGAAGCTCGCCGACGACGGCAGCGGTGACGTGGTGGTCCGCTTCCACGAGGCGCACGGCGGCCGGGCCCGTGCCACCCTCACGGCAGGTTTCGAGGTCGCGGACGTCACCGTGACGGACCTGCTGGAGCGGCCGGGCGGCGACACCGAGCCACCGGTGCGCGACGGCGGGCGGATCACCGTACGGCTGCGGCCGTTCGAGCTGGTGACCCTGAGGTTGCGCAGGGCGTGAACCCGCCGTGGGCAGGGGCGTCCGGCGCGGCGCCCCTGCCACCGGCGGGGCTTTCCCCGGCGCGGGTACAGCCGTGATGATGTGCCGATGAGACGAAGAAGGGCCGCCGACAACTCCTGGGCCGCGGAGCCGGATCCGCTGCTGGCTCTCGTCCGCAGGGAGCTGGGGTTCTACGCGCGGACCTGTGACCGGGCCAGGCGGCTGCACCGCGTCACCGAGTTCGGCGCTCTGCTCACCACGTCGGTGACGGTCGTTGCCGCCGGTCTGCACGCTCCGGCCTGGCTGACCGCGCTGACCGCGGGCGGCGCCGTCTTCTTCACCGGCCTGCGTCAGCTCTACGGCGCCGGCTCGCGCTGGGTGCTGGCCGCGCAGGCGCGGGAGTCGTTGCGCCGGGCACTCGACCGCTACCTGCTCCTGCCCGAGAGCGAACGGGACGCGGCGGCCCGGCAGGCACTGCAGACGGTGGTCGAGGAGGTCGGGGCGAACGAGCTGCGCGCCTGGTCCGACGCGCAGAGCGGACGCCCGGAACCGCCCCTGCCCTCGGGATCCTGACCGAGCGGGCCGGTCAGGGCCCCAGCTGCGTCCTGAGCCACTCCTCCACCTCGCCCACGTGGGCCGCTGCCGCCGCCCTGGCCGCCTCCGGGTCGCGGGCGGCGAGGGCGCGGTGGATGGCGGCGTGTTCGCGGCGGGTGCGGGCGAAGGCGCCCTCCTCCTGGTAGCCGCGCCAGACGCGGGCGCGGAAGGTGCGCGAGGACAGGCCCTCCAGGATCGCGGCCATGGTCTCGTTGCCGGCGGCGGCGGCGACCTCGCGGTGGAAGGCGAGGTCGTGGGCGAGGATCTCCTCGGGATCGTCGGTGGCGTTCATCGCCGCCACGTGCTTCTCCACGGCGGCCAGTCGGTCCTCGGTGATGCGCGCGGCGGCCAGCGCGGTCGCCGTCGACTCCAGGATCCTGCGCACTTCCAGGAGCTCCACCAGGCGCGGTCCGCGCGACAGGTCCGCGACCACCCCGAAGGTCTCCAGCAGGTCGCCGGCCTCCAGCGCGGTGACGTAGATGCCGGAGCCGTGCCGGGCCTCCAGGACGCCCATCACGGTCAGCGCGCGGATCGCCTCCCGCATCGAGCTGCGGGAGATGCCCAGCCGGGCCGCGAGGTCCCGCTCGGTGGGCAGCCGCTGGCCCGGCTCCAGCCGGCCCTCGGCGATCATCGCCTTGATCTCCTCGATGGCGCGCTGGGTCACCGTGCCCTTCTGCGGGGCTGCCTCGTCCACGCCGCTCCTTCAGTCGCCGGATGCGTCGCAGTGTATCCACGGAAGTGGTCCGACCACTATCGGAGAGTTCCGGGAATTTCTGCGTCACGAGGGTGTCGTCCCGCCCAAGTGGTCTGATAAGTATGCGGCGTCTGCTCGAACACCCTCGACGAGGAGCCACGAGATGCCCGCCAGCACGGTCAGGAAGCGCAGCAGGTCCCGGATCATCGGCGCGGCGGCCCTGGCCGCCGGCGCCTCGCTCGTGCTCGCCGCCTGCGGCAGCACCAAGGACACCGCGGGCGCCGGCAGCGGGGGCACCGGCAAGGTCGGCGTGGTCCTGCCGCTGCTCACCTCGCCGTTCTGGCAGTCGTACAACGACTACGTGCCCAAGATGGCCAAGTCCGAGGGCGTCGAGGTGCTGAAGACGGTCAACTCCAACAGCGACCCGTCCCAGCAGATCACCGACATCGGCAACGAACTCACCCAGGGCGTCCGCGGGCTGGTCGTCGCCCCGCTGGACAGCGCCGCCGTCCAGGCCGGACTCGACCAGGCCGAACGCAAGGGCGTCCCGGTCGTCGCCGTGGACGTCGCGCCCGACAAGGGCAAGGTCGCCATGGTCGTGCGCGCCGACAACGTCGCCTACGGCGAGAAGGCCTGCGACTACCTCGGACGGCATGTGAGCAGCGGCAAGGTCGTGCAGGTCATGGGCGACCTCGCCTCCGTCAACGGCCGCGACCGCTCCGCGGCCTTCCGGTCCTGCGTGCGGAAGAAGTACCCGAAGCTCAAGGTGCTGGAGATCCCCGCCAAGTGGGAGTCCGACACCGCCGCCGCCAGGCTCGACACCCTGCTGAACGCCGACCCCGACATCAAGGGCATCTACCTGCAGGCCGGGGGCGTCTATCTCGCACCGGCCCTGCAGACCCTGAAGTCCAAGAACATGCTGAAACCGGCCGGACAGAAGGGCCACATCGCCATCGTCTCCAACGACGGCATCCCGCAGGAGTTCGACGCCATCCGCAAGGGCCAGATCGACGCCACCGTCTCACAGCCCGCCGACGCCTACGCCAAGTACGGCCTGTACTACATCAAGGCGGCGATGGCCGGGAAGACCTTCAAGCCCGGGCCCACCGACCACGGCTCCACGATCGTGAGGCTGCCCGGCGGCATCCTGGAGGACCAGCTGCCCGCGCCGCTGGTCACCAAGGCGAACGTCGACGACCCCGGGCTGTGGGGCAACACGGTCGGATGAGTACCCCACTCGTTCAAGCCGAGGCCGTCGTCAAACGGTACGGCCCCACCGTCGCCCTCGCCGACGGCCGGCTCACCGTCCGGCCGGGCGAGTCCCACGCGCTGGTCGGCCGCAACGGCGCCGGCAAGTCCACCCTGGTCGCCGTCCTCACCGGCCTCCAGGCCCCGGACGCGGGCACCGTCCGCTTCGACGGCGAGCCGGCGCCGCCGCTCGCCGACCGGAACGCCTGGCGCCGCAAGGTGGCCTGCGTCTACCAGAAGCCCACGGTCGTCCCGGAGCTCACGGTCGCCGAGAACCTGTTCCTCAACCGGCAGCCGGCCGGCCGCGGCGTCATCCGCTGGCGCCGGCTGCGCCGTGAGGCCGCCGAGCTCCTCGCCACCTGGGACGTGCGCGTCGATCCCGGGGCACGCACCGCCGACCTCCGGGTCGAGGACCGCCAGCTGGTCGAGATCGCACGGGCGCTGAGCCTCGGCGCCCGGTTCATCGTGCTGGACGAACCCACCGCCCAGCTCGACAACCGCGAGATCGAGCGGCTCTTCACCCGCATGCGCTCCCTGCAGGACTCCGGCGTCACCTTCCTGTTCATCTCCCACCACCTCCAGGAGGTGTACGAGGTCTGCCAGACGGTCACCGTGCTGCGCGACGCCCGCTGGATCACCACCGCCCCCGTCGCCGACCTGCCGAAGGCCGCGCTGGTGGAAGCCATGGCCGGGGAGTCCGTCGCCGAACGGCCCCGCCCCGGCAGAGCGGTCGACACCGCTGCCCCCGTGCTGCTGGAGGCGCGCGGGCTCACCTCACCGGCGTACCGGAGCGTGGACCTCACCGTCCGCCGCGGCGAGGTGGTCGGACTCGCCGGCTCCAGCGGCAGCGGCAAGACCGAACTGGCCGAGACCTTCGCCGGGCTGCACACCCCGACCGAAGGCACCGCTCGACTGGACGGCGAGAGGCTGCCGTTCGGGGACGTACGGGCCGCGCTGCGGGCCGGGGTCGGCTGTGTCCCGCGCGACCGGCACGAGCAGGGACTGGTGTCCGGCATGAGCATCGGCGACAACGCCACGCTGAGCGTGCTGGACCGGCTCGGCCGGGCCGGGTTCGTCACCACCGACGCACGGCGCCGCTTCGCCGCCGAGCTGATCGACCGCCTCGACATCCACACCGAAGGCCCCGACCAGCCCGTGTCCGACCTGTCCGGCGGCAATGCCCAGAAGGTGGTCATGGCCCGCGCCCTCGCCTCCGGCCCCCGCCTGCTGGTACTGATCAACCCCACCGCCGGCGTCGACGTGAAGTCCAAGGAGTCGCTGCTCGCCCGCATGGACAGCGCCCGCGACGACGGCACCGCCGTCCTCGTCGTCTCCGACGAACTCGACGACCTGCGCCGCTGCGACCGCGTCCTCGTCCTCTTCCACGGCCGTGTCGTCGCCGAGCACCCGGCGGGCTGGCGCGACCACGAACTGATCGCCTCCATCGAAGGAGTTGACCATGGCCACCGCATCGCCCCGGGGAACACCCCCGGCCCCTCCGCAGGGGGACCCGGTGACTGAGACGAAGGCCGCGGCCACCCCGACCACCCCGCCCGCTCGGGATGCGCGCGCCGCCGGCGGCTCCAGGGCGCTCCTGCTGCGCCGGGCCCGAGAACTCGCCCTGGTCCCCGCCCTGCTGCTGCTCATGGTGCTCGGTGCCGTGGTCAACGACTCGTTCCTCACCGAACGGAACCAGATCTCGATCCTCGGCGCCTCCGCCGCGCTCGCGATGGTCGTGCTCGCCGAGTCCCTCGTGCTGATCACCGGCAAGTTCGACCTGTCCCTGGAGTCGGTCGTCGGCATCGCACCGGCCGTCGGCGCCCTGCTGGTGCTGCCCGCGAGCCAGTCCGGCTGGGACACCGGCCTCCCGGCCGGCGTCGCCCTGCTCGCGGTCCCCGTGGCCGGGGCGGCCGTCGGAGCCTTCAACGGCGTCCTCGTCGTGAAGTTCCGGCTCAACGCGTTCATCGTCACGCTCGCCATGCTCATCGTGCTGCGCGGTCTGCTCGTCGGCGCCACCAAGGGCAAGACCCTGTTCGGCATGCCCGACAGCTTCTACTCCCTGGCGACCACCACCTTCCTCGGCGTCCCGCTGTCCGTGTGGCTCGCCGCGGCCGCCTTCGCGGTCGCCGGGTCCGTGCTGAAGTACCACCGCACAGGTCGCGCCCTCTACGCGATCGGCGGCAACCCGGACGCCGCCCGCGCGGCCGGGATCCGCGTGGACCGGGTGACGCTCGGCGTGTACGTCGTCGCCGGTGTGCTCGCCTCGGTCGGAGGCCTGCTGCAGACCGGGTACGTCGGCGCGATCAGCGCCAACCAGGGCCAGAACATGATCTTCACCGTGTTCGCGGCCGCGGTGATCGGCGGCATCAGCCTGGACGGCGGCAGGGGCACCATGTTCGGCGCGCTGACCGGCGTCGTCCTCCTGGGCGTCGTACAGAACCTGCTCACCCTCGCCCAGGTCCCCTCGTTCTGGATCCAGGCCATCTACGGCGGGATCATCCTCCTCGCCCTCGTGATCGCCCGCGTGACGACCGGCCGCGCTGAGGACTGACGCCCTGTCACCGACAGCCGACGGAAAGGACTTCCGTGTCCCAGGCCCCCGCCCGCGTCACCGCGGTCGACACCCACGACATCCGTTTCCCCACCTCGCGCGAGCTGGACGGCTCCGACGCGATGAACCCGGACCCCGACTACTCGGCGGCCTACGTCGTGCTGCGCACCGACGCCGCCGACGGGCACGAGGGACACGGGTTCGTCTTCACCATCGGGCGGGGCAACGACGTCCAGGTCGCCGCGATCGACGCGCTGCGGGACCATGTGCTCGGCCGTGACGTGGCCCGGCTGTGCGCCGACCCGGGCTCGCTCCTGCGAGATCTGATCGGCGACAGCCAGCTGCGCTGGCTCGGCCCCGAGAAGGGCGTGATGCACATGGCGATCGGGGCCGTCGTCAACGCCGTCTGGGACCTCGCCGCCCGGCGGGCAGGCAAGCCGCTGTGGCGGCTGCTCGCCGACGCCGAACCCGCGTGGCTGGTCGGACAGATCGACTTCCGCTACATCGCGGACGCGCTCACCCCCGCCGAGGCCCTCGACCTCCTCGGACGCGGCCGGGAAGGCAGCGAGACGCGGCGGGCCCGGCTGCTGGAGCGCGGCTACCCCGCCTACACCACCTCCCCGGGCTGGCTCGGCTACGACGACGCCAAGCTGAGCCGGCTCGCCGCACAGGCCGTCACCGACGGCTTCACACAGATCAAGCTGAAGGTCGGGGCCGACCTCGACGACGACATCCGGCGCTGCCGGGTCGCCCGCGCGGCCGTCGGACCGGACATCCGGCTCGCCGTGGACGCCAACCAGCGCTGGAACGTCGACGAGGCGATCCGCTGGACCAGGGCACTCGCCGAGTTCGGCCCGTACTGGATCGAGGAGCCCACCAGCCCCGACGACGTGCTCGGCCACGCCGCGATCCGCCGCGCCGTGGCCCCCGTGAAGGTCGCCACCGGCGAACACGTGCACAACCGGATCGTCTTCAAGCAGCTGCTCCAGGCGGGCGCCCTCGACATCGTCCAGATCGACGCGGCCCGCGTCGCCGGCGTCAACGAGAACCTCGCCATCCTGCTGCTCGCCGCCAAGTTCGGCGTGCCGGTCTGCCCGCACGCGGGCGGGGTCGGCCTGTGCGAACTCGTTCAGCACCTGTCGATGTTCGACTACCTGGCGGTCTCGGGCACCACCGAGGACCGGGTCATCGAGTACGTCGACCACCTCCACGAGCACTTCGTCACCCCCGTCGTCGTCCGCGACGGCCACTACAGCGCACCCACCGCGCCCGGATTCTCCGCCGCCCTGCGCCCGGAGTCCCTCGCGCGCTACACGTTCCCCGGCGGCACCTACTGGGCCGCCGACCCCGACACCCGGAAGGGACAGGCCGCATGAGCGACTTCGAGGGCCTGAGGGCATTGGTCACCGGCGGAGCGTCCGGCATCGGCCGGGCCACCGCCGACCTCCTCGCCGCGCGCGGCGCCCGGGTCGCCGTCCTCGACCGGGACACGACGGGTGTCGACAGGCCGCTGACCGCCCACCGCGCCGACGTCACCGACGACGCCTCGGTCCGCGCCGCCGTGGACCGGGCCGCCGAATGCCTCGGCGGCCTGGACATCCTGGTCAACAACGCCGGGATCGGCGCCCAGGGCACGATCGAGGACAACGACGACACCGAGTGGCAACGCGTCTTCGACGTCAACGTCCTCGGCATGGTCCGCACCGCCCGCGCCGCCCTCCCGCACCTGCGCCGCTCGGACCATGCGGCGATCGTCAACACCTGCTCCGTCGCCGCCACCGCCGGACTGCCCCGGCGCGCCCTCTACAGCGCCACCAAGGGCGCCGTGTACTCCCTGACCCTCGCCATGGCCGCCGACCACGTCCGCGAGGGCATCCGCGTCAACTGCGTCAACCCCGGTACGGCGGACACCCCGTGGATCGGCCGGCTGCTGGAGGCGGCCCCCGACCCGGCCGCCGAACGCGCCGCCCTCCAGGCCCGCCAGCCCACCGGCCGCCTCGTCACCGCCGCCGAAGTGGCGGGCGCCGTCGCCTACCTGGCCAGCCCCCTGTCGGGCGCCACCACCGGCACCGCCCTCGCCGTCGACGGTGGCATGCAGGGCCTCCGGCTGCGACCGGTGGGCCGGTGAGGCGGCTCGGCCGCAGCGGCGTAGAGGTCACCCCGCTCGGCTTCGGCGCCGCGGCGCTAGGCAACCTCTACACCCCGCTGGACGACGAACAGGCCCACGACGCCGTACGCGCCGCCTGGCAGCGCGGCATCCGGTACTTCGACACGGCTCCGCACTACGGCCTCGGCCTGTCCGAACGCCGGCTCGGCGCGGCCCTGCGCGGGTACGACCGCGCCGGCTACACGGTCTCCACCAAGGTCGGCCGCCGCCTCGACCCCGCCGACGGCACCGGCGACGACCTGGCCCACGGCTTCGCCGTACCCGCCACCCACCGCCGCGTCCGGGACTTCAGCGCCGACGGCGTCCGCCGCACCCTGGAGGCCTCCCTCACCCGCCTCGGCCTGGACCGGGTCGACGTCGTCTACCTGCACGACCCCGACGACCACACCGAGCAGGCCTTCCGCGAGGGCTACCCGGCCCTGGAGCGGCTGCGCGCCGAAGGCGTCGTCGGCGCGATCGGCGCGGGCATGAACCAGGCCGGGACGCTCACCCGGTTCGTCCGCGACACCGACGTCGACGTGGTCCTGTGCGCGGGCCGCTACACCCTGCTCGACCAGAGCGCCGGAACCGCTCTGCTGCCCACGGCCGCCGAGCACGGTGTGGCGGTGGTCCTCGGCGGCGTCTTCAACTCGGGCCTGCTGGCGGACCCGGCCCCCGGGGCGACGTACGACTACATGCGGGCGCCACGGGAGTTGCTGGTCCGCGCCCTGCGCATGAAGGCGGTCGCCGAGCGGCACGGCACCACCCTGCGCGCCGCCGCGCTGGCCTTCGCCTGCGCCCACCCGGCCGTCGCCTGCGTGCTGCCCGGGCCCCGTTCCGCGCCCGAAGTCCATGACTGCGCCGACCAGTTCGCGGCCAAGGTCCCGCCCGAGTTCTGGCAGGAGCTGCGGGAGTCCGGCCTGCTGCCCTTTGTCCGGGAGCTGCCATGAGCGTCGACGCCCACCACCATGTCTGGGACCTGTCCGTGCGCGACCAGGACTGGATCAAAGGGCCCGGCCTCGAGCCGTTGCGCCGCACCTTCACGCTCGCCGACCTGGAGCCCGAGGCCCGCGCGGCCGGAGTGGACCGTACCGTCCTGGTGCAGACGGTCACCGTCGCGGAGGAGACCCCGGAGTTCCTCGCCCTGGCGGCCGGACAGGAGCTGATCGCCGGCGTGGTGGGCTGGACCGACCTCACCCGCGCGGACGTCGCCGACGAGCTCGCCCGCCTGCGCGAGCTCCCCGGCGGAACCTTCCTGAAGGGCGTCCGGCACCAGGTCCAGGGCGAACCGGACCCCGAGTGGCTGCTGCGCGAGGACGTACGGCGCGGGCTCGCGGCCGTGGCGGCGGCGGGGCTGGTGTACGACCTGGTCGTCCTGCCCCACCAGCTCCCGGCCTGCGCCGGGGTGGCCGCATCGCTGCCCCAACTGGTGTTCGCCCTGGACCACTTGGGCAAACCACCGATCGCCGCGGGGGACCGCGAACCCTGGGCGTCGGCCCTGCGCGCGCTCGCCGCCCTGCCCAACACCGTCGCCAAACTCTCCGGCCTCGTCACCGAGGCCGACCCCGCCGGCTGGACGACGGCCGACCTGCGGCCGTACACGGACACGGCCCTGGAGGCCTTCGGCCCGGACCGTCTGATGTTCGGCTCCGACTGGCCGGTGTGCACGCTGGCGGCCACCTACGCCGACGTGCACGCCGTCGCTGCCGAGTTGACCGCCGGCCTCGGCGAGGCGGAACGCAGGGCCCTCTTCGGCGGCACCGCCACCGCCGTCTACGGCCTGTGACCGGCTGTCGGTCCGGTGGGTGACAATGACCGGCATGACCGATCATCAGACCCCCACGCCGGCCCGTGCGTTGCTGCGCCGCCCGGAGGATGGCGAACTCATCGACGTCGCCGGTGTCGCGCACTTCTTCCGGCTCACCGGCGAGCACACGGGCGGGCACTTCGCCTTCGAGGAGTTCACCCTCGCGCCCGGCACGGTCGGCGCCCGGCCACATGTGCACGACGGACACGACGAGTACTTCTACGTCCTTGAAGGCGAGTTGACGCTCCACACCGGCGACGGCGAGCTGACGGCCGGCCCCGGACACCTGCTCGCCGCCACCCGCGGCACCCCGCACGGCTTCCGCAACGCCGGCCCGGTCCCGGCACGCGCCCTGTGCCTCTACACCCCGGCCGGCTACGAGGACTACTTCCGTGACGTGCACGCCGCCGTGAGCGCCGGGGCCGAGGCGACCGACGAGCTGCTGGCCGAGTTCCGCAGCCGCTACCGCACACGGTCCCACCCGGCCCCCGCCGTAACGCCACCGGCCCCGTAGACCGTCCCCGGCGGCCCCACCCGCTCACGACTGCCGGGCCACCGCCGCCAGCCGCGTCGGGGGCAGATACTCGCGCACGTACGTCCGCTCCCAGCACGCACCCGACTCCCGCAGCTCGCGCCAGCTGGTGTAGCGGTAGCGGAAGAGGCGGGCCCGGACGTAGCGGGGCGGGGTGTGGGGCGGGAAGGGGGAGCGGCGCAGCAGGCGCAGGGTGTCGCGGTCGTTCTCCAGCAGGCGTTCCACCAGACCGCCGAACCAGTCGCCGGCATAGCCCGGGGACAGCGCCGCGAACCACATCAGCCAGTCCAGGCGCAGATGGTAGGGGGCGAACTGACGCGGCCAGTGCCGGGTGTCACCGGGCTTGCCCCGGAACTCGTACTCCCGCCAGTCCGAGTCCTCGCGCGGTACGGCGTCCAGCGTGCCCTCGACCACCACCTCGTAGCGGATCCGGCTGACGCTGCCGAACGCGCCGTAGGTGTTCACCAGGTGCAGCGGATCGAAGGAGCGGTTCATGACCTGGCGGCGGGAGATCATGTTGACCACCGGGTGGTAGCTCAGGAAGACCAGCAGCGCGGCGACCGCGAGCACCAGGACCTCGTACCACAGCGGTGCCGGCGGCACGGACGGCGCGGACGCGGGGATCCGGAGCGCGGACAGGGCCAGCACGATGGTGATCCAGTTCAGCCAGGAGAAGTTGCCCGACAGCACCAGCCACAGCTGGGTGACGATCATCAGGGCGGCGGCGGCCGAGGCGATCGGCTGCGGGGTGAACAACAGCACCGGTACGACCAGTTGGGTGACGTGGTTCGCGGCCACCTCCACCCGGTGCAGCGGCTTCGGCAGATGGTGGAAGAACCAGCTCAGCGGGCCCGGCATGGGCTGGGTCTCGTGGTGGTAGTCCAGGCAGGTCAGCTTCCGCCAGCACGCGTCGCCGCGCATCTTGATCAGCCCGGCGCCGAACTCCACCCGGAACAGGATCCAGCGCAGCAGGAACAGCACCACGACCGGCGGCGCCACCTCGTCGTTGCCGAGGAACGCGGCCAGGAAGCCCGTCTCCAGCAGCAGCGACTCCCAGCCGAACGCGTACCAGGTCTGCCCGACGTTGACGACCGACAGGTACAGCGCCCACGGCACCAGCCACAGCAGGATCCCGGCCCAGAGGGGCAGCAGCGAGTCCGCGCCGGCGAGCAGGGCCGCCGACACCGCGCAGCCGGCCCAGGCGCAGCCGGCGAAGAAGCGGTCGGAATAGTGCAGCTGGAACAGGCTCGGGGCCCGGGTGAAGGGGATCCGCGCCACGAACCGGGGGATCGGCAGCATGCCGCGTTCCCCCAGCAGGGCGCGGAACTGCAGTGCCGCCGTCAGGAAGCCGACCAGGTACAGGGCGGCCAGAGCCCGCTGGAGGACCAGTCGGCTCAGCCAGTAATCGGCAGCGGTGAACCAGTTCACGACGGTGCGCGCCCTTCGTCCCGGCTACAGCACGGGTGTCGTCCTCATCATGACCTTCCCCGAGTTGCCAGGCCGACGGGCGCGATGCACACAATGAGGGGAAGTCACCCACAGTGATGCGGAGTGTACGGTGCGGATATCCACCGGATCCATCGTCGCGGCCTGCGCCCTCTCGGCGATGCTCCTCGTCGCCGGCTGCGTGCACCCCGGTGTCAAGGCGGCCCGGATGGGCGGGGACGTCTACCTCGTGCCCGCGGCGGCCCAGGGCCCCGACCCCTTCACCGGTTCCACGGTGACCGGGACCGGCGAGCCGGCGGCACCCGATGCGCGCGGCGCCGCTCCCACCGCGACCGGGACCCCGGGCGTCAGCTCCACCGGGCCGCCCCCGGCCACCTCCTCCGGGCCGGCGCTGCCCGCCGCACTGGTCGCCGCGCCCCTGAGCGCGGTACGCGTCCTGTCCGGCGCCACTCCCGGCCTCTACGGCGGCACCGCGGGCGTCGCCGGCTGTGACGTCCAGCGGCAGATCGCCTACCTGACGGCGGACCGGGACCGGGGGGAGGCCTTCGCCCGCGCGGCCGGTGTCCCCGCGAGCGGCATTCCCGGCTATCTGCACGGCCTGACCCCGGTCGTGCTGCGCGCCGACACCCGGGTCACCAGCCACGGCTACCGCGCCGGGAAGGCGGTGGGGCACCAGGCCGTGCTGCAGGCCGGTACCGCCGTCCTCGTCGACGACCGGGGCGTGCCCCGGGTGCGCTGCGCCTGCGGCAATCCGCTGGGATGGCCCGCGCCGGCCCGCGGTGGCTTCGGTGCCCGCGGCAGCGCCTGGTCCGGCTACCGGCCCGGCCAGGTGATCGCGGTGACCCCGGCGCCCCGGGCCGTCACCAGCATCACCATCGTCAACGCCGGCGCCCGCACCTGGATCCGACGCAGGATCGGCCATGACGTACGCGACGACCAGGTCGTACCCGCGCCCGCCGGGGCCGCCACCGCACCCGGCGACATCCCCGCCCCGACGGCCACCACGGCCGCCGCCACCCCACCCCCGTACGACGCCCGGCCCCGTCCGGCGGTGAGCGGGCCCGGAACCCCGCCGGGTGCGGCCGGCAGGCCGCCGGCGGCGCTCCTCCCGACGGCCCTGGATCCGTTCGCCGGGCGGACCACCACGGAGCCCGCCACGTCCGTCCCGCTGACCCCGCCCTTCCTCGGTCCCGCTCCGGCCCCGCCCGACGCCCACCCCGACCCCGGGCCCGACGCCGGCCCGCTCGACGATTTCGGCCTGCCCGCCGCCTCCCCACCCGCCGGGCCCGCGGACCTGCCCGCCGT
The DNA here is from genome assembly GCF_000725475.1 of Streptomyces durhamensis. Taxonomy (NCBI): domain Bacteria; kingdom Bacillati; phylum Actinomycetota; class Actinomycetes; order Kitasatosporales; family Streptomycetaceae; genus Streptomyces; species Streptomyces durhamensis. Next base: position 20,697 of record NZ_JNXR01000020.1, on the reverse strand, counting down.
CTCCCACCCGCCGGACCCCGCGGACCTGCCCGCCGCCCCCGGCCTGTCCGACGGCGGACCGGGCCCGGACGCCCCGTCCAGCTCCCGGCCGGCCGCGGTGTCCGGGACGACGCACGGCGCCACCCGCGGCACCCGTACGGATCTCCCCGGCGGCTGAGCCCGCCCCCCACCCGCCGCTGCACTCCCCGAAACCCTTGGACGATCAGGTCGAAGAATCGCACGAATCCTGGCAAGGTGGGCCCATGGCAGAGCGGGGAGCGAGTGCCGTGTCACTGTCCGGGGACTGGCCCGCCCACCCGGATCCGATCCTGGCGCTCAACCGCATGGGCACGTTCGACTGGGACCTGGACACGGGTCTGCTCCACATGGACGCCCAGGCGTACCAGGTGTTCGACCTGCTGCCCGAGGAGTACGACGGGCGCCCCGAGTCACTGGTCCTGCGGGTGCCGCCGCCCGAGGCGGCCCGGCTGGACGCGGCGGTGGCGCGGGCCATCAAGGACGGCAGCGAGAACTACGGGGCCTACTTCCGCATCCGCCGCCGCGACGGCACCCCGCGCTGGACCCACACCCAGGGCTACATCCGCCGCGACGCCACCGGCCGCCCGCGCCGGGTCGTCGGCATCGTCCGCGACGCCACCGAGGAGCTCGCCGAGAGCGCGGAACGCAGCCTGCGGGCCGCCCAGGACGAGGCGTTCCGCCAGCAGACGAACGTCGTCCAGGCCGTCTCCGCCGCCCTCGCCCACGCCCGCAGCGTCCACGACGTCATCGATGCCCTCAAGAACACCCACGGCATCCGCCACCTCGGCGCGGCCAGCCTGGTGATGGGACTGGTGGAGGCCGGCCGGATCCGGCTCGTCGCCGAGGGACCCGCCGGTGCCTCCGTCCCCGGCACCCAGATCACGCGGATCGACGAGCCGTACCCGATGAGCGAGGTCGTCCGCACACTCGTGCCGCGGTTCATCGAGTCCCCGGAGGAGTTCGCCCAGGGCTACCCGATCCTGTGGCCGCACCTCACCGACCTGCACATCACCTCGGCGGCCTATCTGCCGCTGATCGCCCAGGCCCGGCCGATCGGCGCGATGGGGCTGCTCTACAACGACCGGCGCGGCTTCTCCACCGAGGAACGCGCCGTCCTGGTCGCGCTCGGCTCCAGCATCGCGCAGAGCCTGCAGCGGGCCATGCTCTACGAGCAGGAGAAGGACGTCGCCGAGGGCCTCCAGCAGGCCATGCTGCCCCGCACCATCCCCAGCGTCCGCGGCGCCGACATAGCCGTGCGCTACCGCGCGGGCGCCGCCGCGGGCACCTTCGGCCGGGACATCGGCGGCGACTGGTACGACCTGATCCCGCTGCCCGGCGGCCGGGTGGGCGCGGTCATCGGCGACGTCCAGGGCCACGACACGCACGCCGCGGCCGTCATGGGCCAGCTGCGGATCGTGCTGCGGGCCTACGCCGCCGAGGGACACCCGCCGGCCACCGTGATGGCCCGTGCCTCGGTCTTCCTCCACGAGCTCGACACCGACCGCTTCGCCACCTGTCTGTACGCCGAGGCGGACCTGTCCACCGGCGTCATGCAGGCGGTCCGCGCCGGGCACATCGACCCGCTGATCCGGCAGGTCGACGGGACCTGCAGCCGGATCCCGGTCGAGGGCGGGCTGCCGCTCGGTCTGTCCGCCGAGTTCGGCCGCCTCGAGTACCCCGTCTCCACCCTCGAACTCGACCCCGGTCACACCCTGCTGCTGTGCACCGACGGGCTCATCGAACAGCCCGGCACCGACCTCGACGACGGCATGCGCCGCCTGACGGAGCTCGTCACGCACGGCCCCGGGGACGTGCGGGAGCTCGCCGACCGGCTGATCCAGCTGGCCGAGGAGCGGGGCGGCGACGACGACGTGGCGCTGCTCCTGCTGCGCCGGCGCGTTCCGGAGGCCCCGCGGGCCGGCGGCCGGCTCCAGCAGCACGTGGCCCCCGGCGACCCGGAGGCCCTCACCCAGGCCCGGCACCTGATCCGGGCCGCGGTCCGGTCCTGGGGCTACCGCGAACACGCCGACGAGATCGAGCTGGTCGCCGACGAGCTGATCACCAACGCGCTGATGCACACCGAAGGCTCCGCGATCGTGACCCTGCGGGCCCTCGGTGACGGCGACCGCAGGCTGCGGATCGAGGTCGAGGACTCCTCCAGCGCCCTGCCACGGCGTCGTGAGGCCGGGGAGGACGGCGTCTCCGGCCGGGGCCTGCTGCTCGTGGACATGCTCGCCGACGCCTGGGGCGTGGAGGCGCGCGGCGGCGGCAAGGCGGTGTGGTGCGAGTTCCGCCAGGGCGTCTGACGCGGCTCGCCTGGCACGGCCGGAGCCGGATGGCACTCTGGACGTATGCCGGAACTGCCCGAGGTAGAAGCGCTCAAGGACTTCCTCACCGAGCACCTGGTCGGCCGCCGGGTGGTGCGGGTGCTGCCGGTCGCGGTCAGCGTCCTGAAGACGTACGACCCTCCCGTCACCGCCTTCGAGGGCGGCGAGGTGACGGCCGTGCGCCGGCACGGCAAGTTCCTGGACCTGGCGGCGGACAGCGGGCTGCACCTGGTGACCCATCTGGCCCGGGCCGGCTGGCTGCAGTGGAAGGACCGGCTGCCCGACGGCCCGCCCAAGCCGGGCAAGGGACCGCTCGCGCTGCGCGTGGCGCTGGAGACCGGCGAGGGCTTCGACCTCACCGAGGCCGGCACCCAAAAACGCCTCGCGGTGTACGTCGTCCGTGATCCGCGGCAGGTCGAGGGCATCGCCCGCCTCGGCCCGGACCCGCTCGCCGCCGACTTCACCGAGGACCGCTTCGCCGCCCTGCTGAGGGACGAGAGACGCCAGCTGAAGGGCGCCCTGCGCGACCAGTCCCTGATCGCGGGCGTGGGCAACGCCTACAGTGACGAGATCCTGCACGCCGCGAAGATGTCCCCGTTCAAGCTCGCCGCCTCCCTGACCCCCGAGGAGACCCGCCGGCTGTACGGGGCGCTGCGCGGCACGCTCACCGAGGCGGTCGACCGCTCCCGGGGCGTGGCCGCCGGACGGCTGAAGGCCGAGAAGAAGGGCGGACTGCGCGTCCACGGCCGCACCGGCGAGGCGTGCCCGGTGTGCGGCGACACCATCCGCGAGGTCTCCTTCAGCGACTCCTCGCTGCAGTACTGCCCCACCTGCCAGACGGGCGGCAAGCCCCTGGCGGACCGCAGACTGTCCCGGCTGCTGAAGTGAGCGCCGGTGCGTGCCGGACCCCGCGACGCCGGGATGATCCCGACGACACCCCTCAGGGCGCCTCGACCGACACCAGGCGCTGTCCGTCCTCGGTGCGCACGTCGTAGCGGGCGATCTGGTCGGGGTGCATCGTGGAGGACCCCAGCGCGGTGAAGGTGCCGATGTCGTGGCCCGGCTCCATCCAGGTGCCGGCGACCTGCTCGGTGCCGTCGCGGCCCACGACGACGAGCCGGCAGGCGTGGGGCCCGGTGCCGTCCTTCACCCGCAGCTGCAGCCGGCTGCCCGTGTCCCCGTCGTCGGCCGTGACCTCGGCCCACACCCCGGTTCTCGGGTCGGTGGCCGCGGTGACGTGGGCGGCCGGCTCCGCGTGGCCGGCGAGGGCCACGACCCCGGGACCGGCGACCGCCAGCACCACGGAGGCCGCCAGGCCGTACAGAAAGCGCCGGCGGCGCGCCCGCTGCCGGTGCGCGATCTCGCCGAGCAACCGGTCCAGCAGCCGGGGACCGGGCTGGGCCATGGGGTGCACAAAGCGCGGCGTGGCCCGCCGGTACAGCATCAACTGCCGTGTGGCGGGGCCGAATTCGGTCACCTGGGCCGCGCACTGTGAGCACTCCATGAGGTGGTCCTCGAAGCGGAAGGCCTCCGCCTCGTCCAGCACGCCGAGCGCGTACGCGCCGACGTCGCGATGCCTTTCCAGGGACCTCATGCCGAATCCTCGTGCCGATGGGTGCGGGTGGGGTTACTCCGTGCACCCATCCGTACGCAGCCGACAGCCGAATCACTCAAGCCACCCACAGAATCACGGACAGGAGATTCGGAGCCGGGCGGCCCGCGGATTGGTCCGATCGCGGAAAACTTCGGAACGGCTTCGGAAGGGGTGGTCAGAACAGATGGATCGCGAGGTGCCCGAGGGGCAGCCCGAGCCGCCAGGCCGGTGTCCACACCTTCGGCCCGTCGTCCTCGCCGACCAGCGCCCCGCCGCCCGGCACCGCGTCCAGGTCGGGTGCGAGCAGCTCGGTCTCCTCCAGCCAGCGCCAGGCGTCCGCCGCGAGGGCCAGGTCCGGCGACCGGGTGCCGGCCCCGACGGCCCGGTCGGTCAGCTCGGCCATGCGCTCGCGCACCCAGTCCCGCCACGGCTGGTCGTAGGCGGTCAGCGAGAGCCAGTTCTCCAGCTGGGAGATCACCCGGATGCCGGACAGCTCCCCGTCGGTGTCGGACAGGAAGACGGTCAGCGCCAGCGCGTCCCGGCCGGCCCGGAACTCGAAGGACGTCGGCGGCATCAGATCGCCGGTGCGCAGCAGCTCGTCGGCGATGTACTCGGCGTACAACCAGGCCATGGGGACGGCCAGTTCACCACCGTCGGTGCCGTCCGTGCTCTCGTGCCCTCTGTGCAGCATCCCTTCCTGCCCTTCCTCCGGTGCGTGCGCGTCGCCCGGGCCCCGTCGGGCCGTAGCCCCGCCCCGCGCGGAACGCGGTTGAGGACAGCCCATTGCCCGAACGGGGGCCACAGCAAGGCGCTTTGCGAGAGCTTTGCCCTATTGCCGGTTTCAGTGCAGGTCGGCCGCATAACCCGGAAGGACCCGGCGCAGCGCTCGGAGCGCGTAGTGCGCGCGTGACTTCACGGTACCGGGTGGCACGCCCAGGGTCTGCGCCGCCTCCGCCACACTGGCACCGAGGAAGTACACGAGTACCAGAACGTCACGGTGCTCCGGCGTGAGTGTCTTCACAGCCTGGCGGACATCGAGCGCCGCGGCGGCCCGCTCGGCGTGGTCGGCGGTCACCCGGGCGTTCTCGGGGACCTCGTCGCCGGTTTCCGCGGGCCGGGCCCGCCGGGCCCGCCGGGCGTCGATCGCGAGCCGCCGGGCGACCGTCAGCAGCCACGGCCGTACGGATGCGAAGTCCGTGGCGTGCAGCGCCTCCGGATGCTGCCAGGCACGCAGGAGGGTCTCCTGGACGAGGTCCTCGGCGCGCTGCCGGTCCCCGTCGCAGAGCCTGAGCAGCAGGGTGAACAGCGGTCCGCCGTGCTCGCGCTGGAGCGCGGCCAGTTCGTGCTCGGCGGTCGTCGCCCGGCGGGCCGGGGCGGCTGCCCCGTGGGTGAGTGTGGTTCCGGCCGTCATGGCCGTATGGCAGCGCAGGGCGCGGCCCGGGGGCAGGGTGTGCGCACGGCTCTGCGGCGGACGGTCGATCGCGTCGGCGAACGGTCGGACGAGCGGCCCGGCACAGCACCGAACGGGCTAATGACGGTGCTCGGGCCGTTTATCCGGCGGGTCAGATTCGTACCCATATGCCCGGAATGTCATTGTCGGTAAATACGACATACCTGGGATGAGCTGATGTTCGGACGCAGACAACAGATGGCCCTGGCGATCACCGCTGTGCTGGCGGTCGCGGCCGCCTGCCAGAACCAGGAACGCCAGGAGGCCGCCGGCGCCTCCGGGGCCGCCGCCGGCTTCACCCTCGTCGCCTCCGGGGACGTCCTGCCGCACACGTCGGTCATCGACCGGGCGGCCCACGACTCCGGCGACGAGGGCTTCGACTTCCGGCCCATGCTCTCCGGCGTCGAACCGGTCGTCTCCCGCGCGGACCTGGCGCTGTGTCACATGGAGACCGTCTACGGTGCCGAGGGCGAGTACTCCGGCTACCCCGCCTTCAGGACCCCGCCGCAGATCGCCCAGGGCCTCACCGCGACCGGCTACGACGGCTGCTCGACCGCCTCCAACCACTCCCTGGACGACGGCGCCGAGGGCATCCGCCGCACCCTGGACGCCATGGACGAGGCCGGCCTCAGGCACGCCGGCACCGCCCGCAGCGAGGCCGAGGCCCGCTCGGTCACCCTCTTCAAGGCCGGCCCCGCCAAGGTCGCGCACCTGGCCTACACCTTCGGGACCAACGGCATCCCGCTGCCCGCGGGCCGGTCCTGGGCCGTGAACCTCATCGACGAGCGGCGGATGATCGCCGACGCGCGCGCCGCCCGGCAGGCCGGCGCCGACGTGGTCGTGGTCTCCGTGCACTGGGGCACCGAGTGGCAGGAGGCGCCGGACCGGCTGCAGCTCACCCTCGCCCGCCGGCTCACCGCCTCCGCCACCGGCGGCCGTCCGGACATCGACCTGATCCTCGGCACCCACGCCCACGTCCCACAGGCGTACGAGAAGGTCAACGGCACCTGGGTGATCTACGGCATGGGCCATCAGATCGCCGGCGAGATGCTCAACGGCAGGGGCGTCCGGGACCCGCGCGGCAACGAGTCCACGATCGGCCGTTTCACCTTCGCCCCGCCCGCGCGCGAGGGCGCCCGCTGGCAGGTCACCAAGGCCGAGTTCATCCCGCAGCTGTACGACCTCGTCACCGGCCGCGTGCTCGACCTCAACCGGGCCGTCGCCGACGGCACCGAGCCGGCCGCGGTGCGCGACCGCATCCGCAGCGTGGTGCTCAGCCGCGGGGCCGCCAAGGATGGCCTGGTCATGGGGGAGTGACCGGCCCCCGCTCAGTCGGCGGACCGCCGCGCCAGCGCCGAACGCCGGTAGGAGTAGCCGAAGTAGATCGCGCAGCCGATCACGAACCACACCGCGAACCGCACCCAGGTCTGCCACTGCAGGAAGGTGATCAGCCAGATCGAGAACACCACACCCAGCGCGGGCACCACCGGCATCCCCGGCGTACGGAAGGTGCGCGGCAGCTCCGGCTGCCGGTAGCGCAGCACGATCACCGCCGTGCACACCACCACGAACGCCAGCAGGATGCCGATGTTGGTCAGCTCGGCCGCCTCGGCGATCGGGACGAACCCGGCGATGACGCCCGACGCCACGCCGACGATCCAGGTCACCCGGGTGGGCACGTGCCGCGTCGGGTGTGTCTTGGCGAACCACCGGGGCAGCAGCCCGTCCCGTGACATCGCGAACCACACCCGGGTCACGCCCAGCATGAACGTGAACATCACGGTGAGGATGCCGATGATCGCGCCCACCGCGATCACGTCCGCGAGCCCGCTCAGGCCCACCGCCTTGAACGCCGAGGAGAAGCCGCTCTCCGGGTCGATGTGCCGGTAGTTCTGCATGCCGGTCAGCACCAGACAGGCCGCCACGTACAGCACCATCGAGATCGCCAGCGAGTACAGGATCGCCTTCGGCATGTGCCGCTGCGCGTCCTTGGACTCCTCGGCGGCCGTCGACATCGCGTCGTAGCCGAACACCGCGAAGAACACGGTCGCCGCACCGGTGAACGCCCCGCTGATGCCGAACGGGAAGAACGGGTGGTAGTTCGCCGAGTTGATGTGGAACACGCCCACCCCGATCACCAGCAGCACCACCAGCACCTTCAGTGCGACCACGAACGTCTCGAAGCGGGCCGCGCTGCGGATGCCCAGGTTCAGCAGCCAGGCGATCAGGAGGCACAGCACGACCGCGAACAGGTCGATCCGGTGCCCGGACCCGGTGCCGGGCGCGCCCAGCATCCACTGCGGCAGCTTCGCGCCCATCGCCTCGACCAGGAAGCCGAAGTAGCCGGAGATGCCGATCGCGACCACCGCCACGATCGCGGTGTACTCCAGCAGCAGGTCCCAGCCGATGAACCAGCCCGCGAACTCGCCGAGCACCGCGTAGCCGTAGGTGTACGCCGAACCCGCCTTGGGGATCAGCCCCGCGAACTCGGCGTACGACAGCGCCGCACAGGCGCTCGCCACACCGGCGATCAGGAACGACACCAGCACCGCGGGCCCGGCCGTGCCGTGGGCCACCGTGCCGGCCAGCGTGAAGATGCCGGCGCCGATGATGCCGCCCACCCCGATGGCGGTGAGCTGCCACAGTCCGAGCGAACGGTCCAGCCGGGGGCCCTCGCCGACTTCGGTCTCCTCGATGTGTTCGATGGGTTTGCGCCGGAGAATCCCCTCACCCGCACGGAGCCTGGCCATGTGCCTCACCTCTTCGCCGACGGCAACGGCTGACGGCCGATCATGATGTCTCAGGGGCGCCCCGCAGGGAAGACGCCACGCACGGCCCAGGCCGGTGTCCAGGTACGCGACGCGGGCCGGTCCGGCCGCCGGGCGGCGAGATGGGCGCGCAGCGCGGCCAGCCCGGGGTGGGTGTTGGCCGCGTCCCAGACCAGGGAGTGCGGGTACACCGGTGTCGGGTCGACGAGCGGGATGCGCCGCAGATCGTGCCCGGCGGGCCACACCAGCCGGATCCGCTCGGCGACGAACGTGGCGAGCGAGGCGGACCCCGCGACCGTGTCGAGCAGCGTCTCCCCGCCGAAGTCGGGGCCGACCGAGTCGATGGTCAGTCCGAACTCCGCGGCGAGGGCCGTGTAGTAGGCGTGCCACTCGGTGCCCCCCACCAGCCCCGGCATCCAGATCCGGTGCCCGGCCAGCTGCGCGGGCGTCACCGAACGGGCCCCGGCCAGCGGGTGCCGCGGTCCGGTGAGCAGCTGCACCGGCTCGTCCAGCACCCGCACGGCCCGCAGCCCCTCGGGCAGCCGTGTGGTGACCGCGCGGAACGTCGCGTCGATCGTGCCCGCGCGTACGGCGGCCACGGCCGAACCGGCGTCGAAGAGCGTGACGACGTCGAGGGCCGTGCCGGGCTGCGCCTCGTGGAAGTCGCGCAGCAGGGCCGCCGGGGCCAGCTTGGCCCCGAGCACGTCGATGCGCAGCGCCCGCCGCCCCGGCCGCACCGACGCCAGCGCCCGCTCCTCGGCCAGCAGCAGCTCCCGGGCGTGCGGCAGGAACGCCTGCCCGTCGATGGTCGGCTCCGCCCCGCGCGCGGTCCGGGTGAACAACCGCACTCCGAGGCCCTTCTCCAGGGCGGCGATCCGCTTGGAGACGGCCTGCTGGGTGATGCCGAGGGCGACCGAGGCCTCCTGGAACTGCCCGGTGTCCACCACGGACACGAAGGTGCGCACGGCCTTGAGGTCCACATCAGCCACCCTACCTGTACAACCGTTGGTTGTGACTGCTGTCCTCCCGGTTGTTTGCCCCGGTCCCGGCCCGCTGGATTTCATGTCCCGGGTCGGCAGAGGGCCGGGACGGGGAGGCTGTGCATGAAGCTCGGGCGGCAGTTCGGATGGCTGTGGGCCGCGTACTCCGTCAGCACCTTGGGCACCTGGCTCGCCTTCGACGCCTTCGCACTGATCGCCGTCCTCGTCCTGCACGCCGGATCCGCACAGGTGGCGCTGCTCGCCGCCACCGGCACGGCCGTCGGCGCGGTGGCCGCCGTACCGCTCGGGCCCTGGGTGGAGTTCCGCCGCAAGCGGCCGGTGATGATCGCGGCCGACCTGGTGCGCTGCGCCGCGCTGCTGACGCTGCCGGCCGCCTACGGGCTCGGGGTGCTGGGCTTCGGCCAGCTGCTGGCCGTCTCCGTGGTGGTCGCGGCGGCCGACATCACCTTCACCGCCGCCTCCGGCGCCCACCTCAAGGCGCTCGTGCCGCTGGCGGGGCTGCTCACCGCCACCAGCCGGTTCGAGTCCACGACCTGGACCGCCACCGTGCTCGGGCCGCCGCTCGGCGGCGCCGCGGCCGGCCTGCTCGGCCCGCTGACGACGGTGGCCGCCGACGCCGTCAGCTATCTGCTGTCCGCCCTCGGCATCCGCGCGATCGGAACGGACGAGGCCCGCCCCGAGCGCCGTCCCGACGTGTTCCGCGCCCGGGACGTGCTCGAAGGCTGGCGGCACATCCTCAGCAGCCCCGACCTGCGCCCGCTGTTCCTCAACGTGCTCGTCGTCAACGCCCTGATCATGGCCGGCCAGCCGGTGCTCTCGGTCCTCATGCTCGGCCCGCTCGGCTTCGCGCCGTGGCAGTACGGCCTCGCCTTCGCCGTGCCCTGCCTCGGCGGACTGCTCGGCTCCCGGCTGGCCCGCCCGCTGGCCACCCGGTACGGCCGCCGCCGGGTGCTGCTCGCGTCGGGCGTGCTGCGCGCCTGCTGGTCGGTCGGGCTGGCCTTCGTCGGCCCCGGCGTCCCCGGCCTGCTCGTGGTGATGGTGGTCGAGGCCGGTCTGATCACCAGCGCGGGCGTGTTCAGCCCGCTCTACGCCGCCGAGCGCCTGGAGCTGACCCCGGCCGACCGGGTGGCCCGTACCCTCGCCGCGTGGTCGGTCACCAGCAAGGCCACCACGGCCGCGGTGACCGCCCTGTGGGGCCTGCTGGCCACCCTCACCGGCCCGCGCACCGCGCTCGCCGTGGCCGGGGTGCTGCTGCTGGCGACCCCGCCGCTGCTGCGGCGCCCTACGGTACGACCGTCACCGGCCAGCGCCCCGCCTTCACCAGCCGCACCGCCACGGAGCCGATGAGCCGGTGCCCGGCCTGTTCCGAGGCGCCCACGACCACCGCGTCCGCCCTCAGTTCGTCGGCCGCCTTCACCAGCCCGCTGTAGGGGTCGCCGCGGAAGGTGTGGAACTCCCAACGCACCTCGAATATCCCCTTGACCCGCTCGGCCGCCTCCCGGATCTGCTGGATCAGGTCCTCGGCGATCTCGTCGGTCGTCTCCGCCACCGGAGCCCCGAACGCCGCTCCGGCCGCCAGCACCGGCTGCACGTACACCACGGCCAGCAGCGCGTGCTGGCGCCGGGCGAGCCCGCCCGCGTACGCCGCGGCGCGCAGTGAGGAGTCGGAACCGTCTACCCCGACCACGATGACCTTCGGGCCGTCCGTGCCCCGCTCGAACCGGTGCGCGGGCGTGTGCTGCTCGTGCTGTTCCGTCACGACGTGAGGCTATCGGAATCCCCGGTTCCCGCAGCGCCGCGGGGCCCTTCGCACCGGGCGGCCGACGGCCCGACCGGACCACCACCGCCGTGACCGGCTCCGCCCCGACGGGCGGGGGTATCCGCCATCTGCGGCGCCCTGACGGGAATGACCGGCACGATCGCCACCTGGGTCGTCGCACGACTCGGGGAGCTCGGGCGGGCACCGCCTTGGCCAAGGGGACGTCGGCCGGCGCGGCGCCCGGCATCGACGCGACGACGACCGCTTCGGCGCTGCCCGTTGCCCGCTGCTCGCGGCGCCGAAGCGGTCGGGAGGTTCGGGACCGTGGCGCCGAGGCCGTGTGGCGCGGATCCGGGAGCGGTGCGCCCAGGCCCCACGGCAGCTCCGCCGGCGTACCCGCACGAGCCCACAGTGTCCGCCTCCGTCTCGGCCTCAGCCTCCGGCTCCGCGCCCGGCTTGACCTCCGGCCTCGCTCCCGGCCCCGCCCCGGCCTCCGGCCCTCCGGGCCTCCGGTCCCCGATCCTCGGCCCCGCGCCCTCGCGCCCGGCCTCCGGTTCCCGGCTCGGCCCCCGGCCCGGCTGCGCGCCCGGCTTGGCCTCCGGCCTCGCCCCGGCCCTCCGGCCTCCGGTCCCCGATCCCCGGTCCCGCCCTCGCGACCGGCCTCCGGTCCCCGGCTCGGCCCCGCGCTCGGCCCCCGGCCCGGCTCCGCGCTCGGCTCCGCGCCCGGCTTGGCCTCCGGCCCTCCCGTCCCCGGCTCGGCTCCCGGCCCGTCCCCGGCTCGGCTCCCGGCCCGGCCTCCGGCCCCGCGGCTCGGCCCCCGGCCCGGCCTCGCCCCCGGCCCGGCCTCGCCCCCGGCCCGGCTTCCGGCGCGCGGCTCGACGGGCGAGCCGCGCGCCCCCTTCCTACAGTCGGAACCATGACCGCCAGCGCGGAGCCCGTCGCACGGAAGGACCCTACGGCCCCGATACGCCCGCCCGTCGGCGGGCGCCTCGGCTGGGTGCCCGAGGCCTTCGGGACGCTCTTCGCCGCACTCGCCCTGCTGTGCGCCGTGCTCGCGCTCGTCGAACCGCTGCGCCGGCTGCTCCGTCCGGTCGCGCACGCCATCGACCTGCTGCTGGTGCCCGTCAGCGCCAATCTCGCCTACGCCGTCTTCCTGTTCCTGCTCGCCGGTGCCACCGCCGCCCGTAAGAAGGTCGCCTGGTGGCTGGTCGTCGTCTATCTCGGCCTGCTCGTCCTCACCGACGCGCTCGGCGTGGCCCTCGGCATGTACGCCGAATCACTGCCGTCCCTGGTGCTGTGCGCCCTGCTGCTGCTCCTGCTCCTCGTGGCCCGCAGGGAGTTCTACGCCGCCTCGCGCCGCGCCGCCCTGTGGCGTGCCCTCGGGGTGCTGCTGGCCGGGCTCGCCGTGGCGATCCTGCTCGGCTGGGGCCTGGTCCTGCTGTTCCCCGGCACGCTGCCGGCGAGCCAGCACCTGGCCTGGGCCGCCGACCGGGTGTGCGGCGGGCTGGTCTCGAACAGCTCCTTCGCCGGCCACCCGCCCCGCGCGGTCACCTTCGTGCTCGGCCTGCTCGGCGCCCTCGCCCTGCTCAACGCCGCCGCCACGCTCTTCCGGTCCCAGCGCCTGGAAGCCGCCCTGCACGACGACGAGGAAGCCCGCATCCGCGCCCTCCTCGCGGCCTACGGCGACCGGGACTCCCTCGGCTATTTCGCCACCCGCCGCGACAAGGCCGTCGTCTTCTCGGCCAGCGGCAAGGCCGCCGTCACCTACCGCGTCGAGGCCGGCGTCTGCCTCGCCAGCGGCGACCCGGTCGGCGACGTCGAGGCCTGGCCGCACGCCATCGCCGCCTGGCTGGACGTGGCCCGCCGCTACGCCTGGGCGCCCGCCGTGATGGGTGCCTCCGAGGACGGCGCCCGTGCCTACGCCCGCGCCGGACTCGGCGCGCTCCAGCTCGGTGACGAGGCGATCGTGCACGTGGCCGCCTTCGACCTGGACGGCCGCGACATGCGGGTGACCCGGCAGGCCGCGCACCGGGTCCGCCGCACCGGCGCCACCTGCCGCATCCGCCGCCACGCCACCCTCACCGACCGCGAGATGGAGGAGATCGTCGACAAGGCCGACGCCTGGCGCGACACCGAGACCGAACGCGGCTTCTCCATGGCCCTGGACCGGCTCGGCGACCCCGCCGACGGCGACTGCCTGCTGGTGGAGGCCCTCGGCGAGGACGGCCGGCTCCTCGCCCTGCTCTCCTTCGTGCCCTGGGGCCGCGACGGCATCTCCCTGGACCTGATGCGCCGTGACCGCGCGGCCCCCAACGGCGTCATGGAGTTCATGGTCGCCGAACTGTGCGCCGCCGCCCCCAAGCTGCGCGTCCGCCGGATCTCCCTGAACTTCGCCGTCTTCCGGTCCGTCTTCGAGGAGGGCGCCCGCATCGGCGCCGGACCCGTCCTCAGGCTCTGGCGCCGCCTGCTGCTGTTCTTCTCCCGCTGGTGGCAGCTGGAGGCCCTGTACCGCTCCAACGCCAAGTACCACCCCGAGTGGTATCCGCGGTTCATCTGCTACGGCGAGACCACCTCCCTCGCCCGCATCGGCCTCGCCTCCGGGATCGCCGAAGGCTTCGTCTCCGTACCGTCGTTGCGCAAACTCTGGGGAAAGGGGCACCCGAAGACCGGGCAGCGGCCCGCCACCACGCACGGGCTGCCGCCCCTGACGGCGCTCGGCCTCGACGGAGGGGACCAGGCCGGGCCCGTCGCCCCGGACGCGGGCCTGCCCGACCAGGTCCGCGTCCGGCACCGCACACTCGACCGGCTGCGCGCCGACGGCACCGACCCCTACCCGGTCGGCGTCCCCGCCCCCACCCACGCCCTCGCCGACGCGCCCCCCGGCGAGGACGTCACCGTGGCCGGACGGCTCATGCTGGTCCGCGACTTCGGCGGCATCGTCTTCGCCGTGCTGCGCGACTGGTCCGGTGACCACCAGATCGCCCTCACCCGCGACGGATCCGGCACCACCGCCCTCGACCGCTTCACGGCGGACACCGACATCGGCGACCACATCACCGCCGCCGGCCGCGCCGGCCTCAGCGACAAGGGCGAACCCACCGTCTTCGTCACCTCCTGGCAGCTGACCGCCAAGTGCCTGCGTCCGCTGCCCGACAAACGCCGCGGCCTCACCGATCCCGAGGCCCGGGTCCGCCGCCGCTACCTCGACCTCGCGACCAGCCCCGCCGCCCGCACCGTGATCCGCGCCCGCTCCGCCGCCGTACAGGCCCTGCGCCAGGGCCTGCTGGACCGCGGCTACGTCGAGGTCGAGACCCCGATGCTGCAGCAGATCCACGGCGGCGCCAACGCCCGCCCCTTCACCACCCACATCAACGCCTACGACCTGGACCTCTACCTGCGCATCGCCCCGGAGCTGTATCTGAAGCGGCTGTGCGTCGGCGGCCTGGAGAAGGTCTTCGAACTCGGCCGCACCTTCCGCAACGAGGGCGTCTCCTACAAGCACAACCCCGAGTTCACGATGCTGGAGGCCTACCAGGCCTACGCCGACTACGACGTCATGCTCGACCTCACCCGCGAGCTGATCCAGGGCGCGGCGACCGCCGCCTTCGGCGCCCCGGTGGCCCGCAAGGACGGGCAGGAGTACGACATCTCCGGGCGCTGGCCGGTCAAGACCGTCTACGGCGCGCTGTCCGAGGCGCTGGGGGAGGAGATCGGCCCCGGCTCGGAACTGCTGCGCCTGCACCGGCTGTGCGACCGGACGGGGGTGCCGTACACCGCCGACGACGGGCCCGGGGACGTCGTCCTGGAGATGTACGAGCGCCTCGTCGAGGAACGCACGCGGTTCCCCACCTTCTACAAGGACTTCCCGACCGACGTCTCCCCGCTGACCCGGCAGCACCGCGCCGACCCGCGGCTCGCCGAACGCTGGGACCTCGTCGCCTTCGGCACCGAACTCGGCACGGCGTACTCCGAGTTGACCGACCCCGTCGAACAGCGCCGGCGGCTCACGGAACAGTCGCTGCTGGCCGCCGGCGGCGACCCGGAGGCCATGGAGCTGGACGAGGACTTCCTGCAGGCCCTGGAGTACGGCATGCCCCCGACCGGCGGCCTCGGTATCGGGGTCGACCGGCTGGTGATGTTCCTGACCGGCCTCACGATCCGGGAGACCCTGCCGTTCCCGCTGGTGCGCCGCCGCTGACGCCCGGGTCCGGGCCGGTCACCCGCGCGCCGCGCCGCGGCAGGGTCAGCAGGGCGATCGCCGCGGCGGTCAGACAGAGCGCCGTACCGAGTCCGAAGCAGTCACGGAACGCGCCGGCGACGCGGGCCTGGTACTCCTTCAGGCGGGAGAAGGGGACCGCCGCCCCCCACCGCTGCTGGGCGACCGTGACGATCCCGACGAACAGCGACACGCCAAGACCGGCGCCGAGCTGCCGTGAGGAGTTCAGGCCGCGGGGCAGCGCACCGCTCCCGGACCGCGCGAAGCCCACGGGCAGCGCCAGCACACCGCAGCCGAAGGCGATCAGCAGCAGCGGCAGCAGCACGTCCGCGAACCGGAAACCCGTCCCCGGCAGACCGAGCAGGACGAACCCGGCGGCCGCCACGGCGCACGCCCCGGCCACCGCGGCGCCGAGCCCGAGCCGGGCCGCGAGGCCGGGCAGCACCAGACAGCCCAGCACCACCCCGGCGACGGCGGGCAGCAGGGCCCAGCCGACCTGCATCGGAGAGAGACCGCCGACCGTCTGCAGGGCGAAGGTGAGGACGAGGACGACACCGGACAGGCCCGCCGCCAGCAGCGCCACCACCGTGTAGGCGCCCCACGCGGCCCGCTCCCGGTGCAGTCGTGACAGCAGCTCCGGCACGCCCTCGCCGCGGCCGAACCAGCCCAGCACGGACGGCACCAGCGCACCGGCCACGGCGATGACGGTGACCGTGGTCGCGGACACGCTCCGGTCCCCGAGCCAGTCGGCGAACCAGGCCAGGAAGCCCAGCGGAACGACCGCCAGCGCGGCGCCCCCCCACCCGGCGCCGGGCAGCGGGCTCGGGCACGGACTCGTCCAGTGCCAGCGGGACCAGCAGCAGGAGCAGCACCCCGGCGGCGGCCTGCACCCAGAAGATCGTCTTCTCGGTCTCCGAGACGTCCAGCAGCAGGGTGCACGGCAGCAGCGCCGCCGGGGTGGCGCAGGCCACGACCGCGAAGTGCACGTCGAGCGCCCGGTCCCGGGCCGGGCCCGCGGGATGCGTCGCGTCGATCAGCGCCAGCGCACCCGCCGTCATCGCCGCCGCCGCGATCCCCTGCACCGCCCGCGAGGCCATCAGCACCCAGGCGGCGGAGAACACCGCCGGGGCCGCCGCGGCGACGCTCGACAGCGCGAGCCCGCCCATCAGCACCCGCCGCTGCCCGAACGCCCTGCCGAGGGCTCCCGCGAGCACCGGCAGCGCGGCGAAGCACACGCTGTAGGCGGACAGCAGCCAGGTCAGTCCGGCGGTGGCGAGTCCCCAGTCGCGCGCGACCGACGGCAGCGCCACCGCGAAGGCCGTCGTGTCGAAGACGACCAGGAACTGGGCGACGGCCAGCAGCACCACCGCGCATGCGCCGCGCGGTATGCCGCCCGGCCCTGTGTTCGTACCCCCGTGTGCGGCCAACTCGGCTCGACCCCCGTATCCGTCCCGGCAGTTGCTGCGGACCGACTGCTTATCAGAAGCGCGGCCCATCGGGCCACCACCGCACCCGGCTCCGCCGTCCGGGTGTATTCCCGCCACCGCGCCGGTCCTGTTGCGGTGCGCCCGAGCGCGGCGGGGCGACTGATGAGTCATGCAGAATGATCAGTTCTTCACGCGGCGCCGGATGCTCCTCGCCGGCGCCGCCGCGCTGGGGGCCGCGGGTACCGCCGGAGCCTTCCTGGCGAGCGGCGCCGGGGAGACCACGGAGACCGCCCCCGCTCCTGTCGCCGGCCCGCAGGCCCGTCAGGCGCTCAAGCCGTCCGCCTTCCGGCTGGAGCCGCTCACCGGCGACGGACCGCCACGCGCCGCGCCGCGCAGACTGAAGACGCGCAAGGAGCCCATCCTGCGGATCTCCGGCCGCGGCCGGAACATGATGCTGACCTTCGACGACGGCCCCAACCCGCACTACACACCGCACATCCTGGACACCCTCGCCGAGTACGACGTGCGGGCGATGTTCTTCGTGTGCGGCGAGTGCGTCGTCGAGTACCGGGAACTCGTGGCCCGGATGGCCGAGGAGGGCCATGTCGTCGGCAACCACACCTGGACGCATCCGCTGCTGACGACGCTCAACCGCAAGGAGATCCGCTCCGAGATGGAGCGCACGAGCGACATCATCGAGGACACCTACGGCGAGCGACCGCAGTGGTTCCGCGCACCCTACGGCGCCTGGAACCGGGCCGCGTTCCAGCTGGGCGCCGAGATGGGCATGGAACCGATGGCCTGGACGGTCGACACCACCGACTGGGACACGCCCGGTACCGACGTCATCATCGACCGGGTGGAGCACGGCGCCGCCCCCGGCGTCGTGGTGCTCTCCCACGACGCCGGGGGCGATCGTTCGCAGACCGTCCACGCGATCCGCGAATGGCTGCCCCATCTCCTCGACTCCGGCTATCACCTGACCGTGCCGCGCAGACGCGTGTGAGCCCCGGACCTGCGTCCGCCCGGCCGCGGTGGTTCAGTTCACCGCGACCAGGCGGGCGAAGACGACGACATTTCCGTCGTAACCGTTCTGCTTGGAAAAGTCGCCGCCGCAGGTGATGACCCGCAATTCCGGTGCGCCCTTCGCCCCGTACACCCGCTCGCCGGGAAAACCGGCTTTCGAGAAGACCTCGACCCCGTACGTCTCGAACACCGCGGTCTTTCCGTCATTGCGCAGGACCTCGATGCGGTTTCCCTTTTTCAGGGCCCCGAGTCCGTAGAACACGGCGGGACCCTGTTTGTTGTCGACGTGCCCGACGATGACGGCGGTGCCGTTCTCGCCGGGGGAGACCGCACCGGTGAACCAGCCCGCCAGGTTGGGGTCCTCGGGCGGCGGCGCGCCGACCCAGCCGTCGGTGTTCAGGCCGACGGGCGTGACCGGAGCGTCCACCTGGATCGCGGGAATCCGGACCCGGTCCACGGCGGAGAAGGCGAGCGGCGCCGGACCGGCGGTGAAGGTGCCGAGGTTGGTCCGGCTGTCCGGGGCCGCCGCCGAAGCGGGCTGCGGCGGACCAACGTCGAACTCCCCCGACCCGTTCCGGATGAGTGCGAGGCCGGTCAGCAGAAGAAGCGCTATCACGCCCCACGGGGCGCGCCTCTTCCGCAGCTCCTCCGCTTCGGCAAGCTCGGCCAGCTCGGACGCAGACATTCGCCATCCCCTCTCGACGCGGTCGTCGCCACGTCCCTCACGCATGGGAAAACGCTAAATCCCGCGCAGGCGCCGGGCGACGAGGCAAGTGGCGAACGGGTGGCCGGCAGGCCTTGTGGTGCGCCATCCGAGTTGCCGTTCCCAGGAATTTTCTGACGGTCCGTGACCTGCAGGAATATCAGATTGTGTGCTTTTGCTTCGGCGTGTCGTCTCACCAGGACGGACCATTCTCGACATGCGGGCGTGTTCCGCGCGCTTGAGGGTCGTCCCGGGAGGTGTTTTCTCGCCGATCCACCGGGGACGGGACCCGGGGCGCCTCCCGCGGAGGATCACATGCGAAACCAACGTGCCCTGGCGGCGGCATGCACCGCGGTCGCCATGCTCGGGCTCGCCGCCCCTGTGGCCGTCGCGGACGGCATGGGCAACGGCGGCGGCCCGTCCACCCCCGGCGTGGGCGTGAACCCAGGCGTGGGCGTGGCCCCCGGTGTGGGCGTGGCCCCCGGCGTCGGTGTGGCGCCCGGTGTGGGTGTGGCGCCCGGCGGGGGCTTCGACCCGAACAGCGGGTTCAGCGGAAACTTCAACATCAACGGTCACTTCAACAACAACGGGCGCCGCGACGGCCGCGGCCGCGGGGACGACTTCGGCCGGGGCGACGAAGGCCGGGGCGACGAAGGCCGGCGCGACGAGTTCGGCCGGGGCAACGGCGGGCGGGGTGACGACTTCCGAGGCCCGCGGGACATCTTCGCCGTGCCCAACATGGTGCCGAGCGGCGGCCGGCTCACCATCACCGCGGACGGCTGCCGGGGCGGCACCGCGACCTCCCGCGTCTTCCCTCCCACCCAGCTCAACCCGTTCCGCGACGACACCTCGCGCGGCACCACCTGGATCGACCACGACGCCCGCCCCGGCCGCTACTCCATCACCGTCCGCTGCGACGGCAGAACCCTGACCCGGCCGGACGCGTTCACCGTGATCGGCGGCGTCCAGGGCGGTCTGGGCGGCAGCATCTCCAGTGGTGCCACGCCGGCCGACGTGGCCATCGGCAGCGGCCTCGTGGCCTCCGCGGCCCTCGGGGGCGGCACGTTCCTGTTCCGCCGGCGGCTTGTGGGGAGGGTCTGAGGCCCGGTCGTCCGACCCGCGGGTTCGGCCCGTCGCACGGCGCACGTCGCACGGCGAGCGCCCCGGCCCCTCAGGGGAGCCGGGGCGAGGTCGGGCTCGGCAGTCCGCCGATGCCGGGTACCGCTGCCTCGGCAGACGTCGCCTGCCGGGGCACTAGCCGGTGATACCCGGGAACAGGTTCATGAAGGGCTCCGCGGTCACCGCGATGCCCCGGCTATAGGGGGCGTCGAAGTCCCAGATCAGGAACAGCATGAACGCGATGGTCGCGGAGAACAGCCCGGCCAGCACCAACTCGCGTCGGGTGCGCCGGATCTGCAGCGCGAAGACCATGCCGATGGTGATCAGCGCCCCGGTGAGCAGCCCCCACCACACCACTGGCGGCATGGTGGCCCCGGTGGAGTCGGCGCGGGCGTTGCGCGCCTGGTCGGCGGCGGTGATCTGGTCCAGCAACGGCTGGTAGGCCTGCGCCTCGAAGTCGTTCTTCGGCTGGTAGTCGGTGACGTCCTGGCGGACCCTCTGCAGCAGTTCGGTGCCGCGGTCGCTGACGCGCTCGTCGTGGGCCATCGTCTTCCACTCGTGGTGCACGACGTAGCCGACATAGGTGTTGACATCGTCCCGGATCCGGTCACGGACCTCCGGCGGATAGACCCGGACCCGCTCCGAGATCTCGTGCAGCGCCTGGGCCTCGGACTGCACATAGTCCTGGGCCGAGCTGCGGGCCTCCCACACGCCCGCGATGGCCAGGCCGAGGACGATGGCGTAGACCACGCCGATCCACATCGTCATGTACTCGATGACGTCCGGGGTCTCGTTGGGGTCCTCGTCCTCGGGTGCCCGCTTGTGCCGCAGGACGGTGATGACGATCACCACGGCACAGGCCGCCAGCATCGCGAGGACGAGAACAAGCCAATCCGACAACAGGTGCCTCCAGAAGTGAGCGGCCGGCGCGTCAGCGCGGGCGCAGGGCCGCGACGGCGACGATCGCCGGAACGGTGATGAGCAGGACATAGGTGACCGGTGAGGTGTGGCCGGGCGCGGTGTGCCCAGTGGGGTGCGGGTGGTACGCCGGATAGCTGACGGGCGTCACCAGCGGCCGCGAGGTGGGCGTCGGGGCCGGCCTGGGCCGGGGAGCCGGCGCCGGGGCGGGCGTCGGTGGGGGGGTCGGCCGGGGTGCCGGCGGAGCCGGGGCGGGGCTGGCCGGCGGCTTCGGTTTCGGCGTCGGGCTGGGCTTCGGCGCGGGGCGCGGGGCCGGCTTCGGCTTCGGCCTGGGCGGTGCCGGCGTGGGCGACGGGGGGGGGTCTTGGGGT